>NZ_JBJQJO010000032.1:0-35430 GCF_046487395.1 Escherichia sp. WS1450 | reverse complement strand
AAAGGCCAGGCCTCAGCATTTTATTATGGTGATCCCCTGGGCGAAATGCGCCTGGTAAGCAGAGTTTTTGAAATGTAAGGCCTTTGAATAAGACAAAAGGCTGCCTCATCGCTAACTTTGCAACAGTGCCCATCCCCACGGGTCAGCACCACGGCAAAAACGCATTCACTGTCCGGCACGTCTGTATCCAGCACTTCGCGGATAATTTCTTTAACAGTACAGTACATGTTCTCGTCTCCTTTACAGGGGCGGCATTGCCGCCCCGTCCGTTAATCAGTCCAGAGCCGCGTAAATCGCGTTGCATTCAGGGTGAAATTCGATGTGACGCCACAACTGCGCATCGCGCATCCGGTAAAGCTGGGTCAGTCCTGCATCCCCGCTGTCGTGGTACAGCCACAACTGGCGGTTAATCACAAGGGAAGTCAGAATTATGCCTGCGGCATCAGCACTCACGGTACGGTCAAACCAGTTTGCACCGTTCACCATGTGGAAACGGTCACCGTCCGGCATCATGTAACCACCACCGTCCGGCAGGCGGATGAAGTGCCAGAAGCCACCCTGATATTCCGGCATCATTTTTTGCGCCAGCGCGTACACATACGCCTCGGCATACAGAAAATCGTTGCCAAACAGGTAAGGCAGAAAAGACAGACGGTCGCACTCTTCAACATTCAGAGTGACAGGTTTCGCATACTGCATGATGTTTTCCTCCGTTGTTCACATATTCCGCGACACCGGGCGGTGCCGTGCCTCCATAAAAGCCGGGCGATAAGGCGGGGATGCAGGGGCGCAAGGGAAGCCGCAGCCTGACGCACTCGGCTGACGGGAGTTGGAGGGTGAAACCGCGAAATCTGAGCGGGTGAACGACCGGAAAATCACGGCAGACGGGAAGGAGGGACCGGGTGACCGCAGCGGCGAAGTGTACCCTTGCATCAACGCCAGCCCGGCTAAGATGGAGGCACGGCACCGCCTGCACACGACGCTGAGGCCACATAACTGAAAACCCACAAGGCCATGCCCTGCATGGCCGGGTAAAGCGGAGCTGGCGGCGATTTCCTTTGTGCTCTGTCCGGGGACCGCCATCGTCATCATTTCCGGATTTTTGCCAAGGCATCCATCATGCTGCGGATTTCATCCCGTGCCTCCAGGACAACTCCCGCAGAATATTGAGGTCAAACAAGCGGCGGGGCGGTTAACCCGATATTCACAGCACATACAGACCAGGCCACTTGCCAGGATATGCTCTACACACTCACTTACAGGCATTAATGGAATCGTAGTCTCACGCAGATAATCTGATCGACAATACGAGTGGGACCGTGGTCCCAAACTGATTATCAGACCGACAATACAAGTGGGACCGTGGTCCCAGGCCGATAATCAGACCGACAATACAAGTGGGACCGTGGTCCCAAACTGATTATCAGACCGACAATACAAATGGGACCGTGGTCCCAGATATAATATTCAGACCAGTTAGTTATGTTTTCTAGCCTGTGCTAAAGGAAATTAAGTAAAGACAGATAAATGTAGACTAAAACATGCCGCATCAAAGTGCCGTTTTTTCAAGTTCCTTAAGAATGGCTTCAATTTTCTCTATACACTCAGTTGGAACACGAGATCTATCTAGGTTTAGCACCATTTTATCGCCCTTGTACAACACTGTCGCTCCAGGAGCAAACTGATGTCGTGAGCTTAAGCTAGTTCTTGAGGCAGATGACGTTTTAAGCACAGATGTTAAAAGAGTGATGACTTCTTCAGCTTCAAATATCACCCCTGCTTTTTTCTGCTCGTGAAGGTTAGATGCCTGTTGCTTAAGTAATTCTTCTTTATCTGTAAAAGCTCTTTGAAGTGCATCACCTGACCGGGCAGATAGTTCACCAGGATGAGAAAAAAGAGCAACAACTGATTTTGGCAGTTTAGCTGTGTTTATACAGCGGGTAATAATCTTACGTGAAATATTTTCCGCATCAGCCAGCGCAGAAATATTTCCAGCAAATTCATTCTGTAATCGGCTTGCATAACGCTGACCACGTTCATAAGCACTTGTTGGGCGATAATCGTTACCCAATCTGGACAATGCAGCCATCTGCTCATCATCCAGCTCGCCAACCAGAACTCGAAAATCACTTTCTGTAAGTGCAGCAGCTTTACGGCGGCGGCTCCCATCGGCAATTTCTATGATCCCAGACACTCTTCGACCAAACGCTGGTGTCTGCTGACCTGTCAGTAGAAAAGAAGGGATAAGATCATCCAGGGCATCTTCAGTTAGCAGTTCCTGGTCACGTTCATTACCTGACCATACCCGAGAGGTCTTCTCAACACTATCTCCCCGGAGCACCTCAAGGGTAAATTTCACGTCCCGACCACATACAGGCAAAGTAATAGCATTGCCACGAGCCATAGCTCCTACGCGCGCAATTAACGAATCCACCATCGGTGCAGCTGGTGCCGATGACGAAGTATCTTCAAGCGGTTGAGTCTTAAGCGTATGTTTTGGAATTACAGGCGCACGCTTCATTATTTAATCTCCCAGCGTGGTTTAATCAAACGATCGAAAATTTCATTGCAGACAGGTTCCCAGATAGAAAGGGCATTTCTCCAGGCACCTGTTGAAGAGCGTTGATCAATAGCCTGTTCAAAAACAGTTCTCATCCGAATCTGACCTTTACCAACTTCATCCGTTTCACGTACAACATTTTTTAGAACCATGCTTCCCCAGGCGTCCCGAATTTGCTCCTCCATCCACGGGGACTGAGAACCATTACTATTACTGTATTTGGTAAGCAAAATACGTACATCAGGCTCGAACCCTTTAAGATCTACGTTCTTGAGCAGATCACGAAGCATATCGAAAAACTGCAGAGCGGAAGTGTAGTCGAACAACTCAGCAGGCGTGGGGACAATCAACACATCAGCAGCACATACGACATTAATCGTGCCGATACCCAGGTTAGGCGCGCTGTCAATGACAATGACATCATAGTCATGAGCGACGGTTTCAATGGCCAGCCGGAGCATCAGGTGTGGATCGGTGGGCAATTTACCTTCATCAAATTTGCCCATTAGCTCAGTTTCAATGCGGTGCAGAGCCAAACAGGAAGGAATAATGTCAAGCCCAGGCCAGCAAGTAGGCTTTATTGCATAAGTGACATCGTCCTTTTCCCCAAGATAGAAAGGAAGGAGAGTATCCTCTGCATGAATATGAAGATCTGGCACCCAGCCGTGATACATCGATGCTGTTCCCTGGGGGTCGTTACCTTCCACGAGCAGAACACGTAGTCCCTTCAGAGCCAGATCCTGAGCAAGATGAACAGAAACAGAGGTTTTGTAAACGCCCCCTTTATGAGCAGCAACTCCAATCACCGGCGGAAATACGTCTTCAGCACGTCGCAGTCTCGTACCAAACACGTCGCGCATATGATTAATTTGTTCAATTGTATAACCAACACGTTGCTCAACCCGCCCTCGTATTTCCATATCCGGGTGCGGTAGCCGGCCTGCTTTCTCGGCATCCCTGATAGCCTGAGAAGATACTCCAACTAAATCCGCTGCTTCACCTATTCTCCAGCGTCGGGTGATTTTCCTTGCTTCCGGACTGTCATCATTAAACTGTGCAATGGCGATAGCCTTCGTCATTTCATGACCAGCGTTTATGCACTGGTTAAGTGTTTCCATAAGCCTCATTCTGAACATCCTTTAATCATTGCTTTGCATTTTTTTATTAAATCTTGCATTTAATTGCAAAGCAACAATAAAATTGCAAAGTTGTTTAAAATAAGAGCAACAAAACAAAAAATATAAGAAGAACAAACACCTTATCGATTGGCATAGGGGGTAGCACAAGACTGCGCCCTGCTACACCACTCAGCATGCAGCTCCAACCGGGCAGTTCGAGAAGTTGAGGTTATGCGAGTCAAGGGAAGCCTAAAGCCAGCTCGCCTTGTTCCATCGCACCTCATATCAGATTCTTATTCATCGGTTCACGGGGTCATTCCGTGCTTCCTTCCCACGCTCGGTCACCCTCACACAGTTGCACTTCCTTTCGCTCGCTGTAGTCAGCTCGCGGGAGGGCTTTCACCTCCAAGATCGCGCCCATGCTGGGCGCACACATCCTACACACCCTGAAAAACGTGGAGGATGTCTAATTTATATTCCCCAGAACGTCAGATTAATAGCGTTTTTGATGTCATTTTCCCGGTGGCTGAAATCAGCTACTTCTTCTCCTATAACGGAGACCGGCACACTGGCCATATCGGTAGTCATCATGCGCCAGCTTTCCCCCCCGACATGCACCACCGGGTAAAGTTCACGGGAGACCTTATCTGATAACAGACGTGCACTGGCCTGGGGACCATAATCCGTCGTGTCAGCGCCAGTGATATAAGACAGTAATTCACCATTTGGATGGTCCGCTCCACCCAACATATTGTTTCCTTGAGGTTCTCACACCAGAAAGGACATCAGCATGCTGAGCAGAGAGGACTTTTACATGACAAAGCAAATGCGCCAGCAAGGTGCGTATATTGTTGATATTGCCACTCAGGTTGTTTGCTCTGAGCGGACTGTCATACGATACCTGAACCTCCAGCCAGAAAAACGCGCCACAAAATGGCCAAACTCAAGCTGTTCATGGGCTATATCGACATGCGTCAGGCTGAGAACGTCTGGAACGGCGAGGTCCTCCTGGTAGAAATCAAAGCGATGGGTTAAATCGGTGGTCGTTCCATGTTGCGTTACTACATCCAGCCCAAACGTAAGATGCAGCCGTCGAAGAAAACGGTTCACTTCGAAACTCAAGCCCGGTTACCAGCTACAGCATGACTGGGGAGAATTTGAGGCTGAGGTTACCGGGCAACGATGCAGGGTTAACTTCGCGGTTAATACACTGTGGTTCTCACGTCGCGTCCATGTCTTCGTGGCACCAAAGCAGGATGCTGAACATACCTATGAGTCACTAATCCGCGCCTTCCGCTACTTCAACGGCAGCGTGAGAACCGTGCTGGTCGATAACCAGAAGGCTGCGTTGCTGAAAAATAACAACGGGAAGGTGGTGTTAAACTCCGGGTTCCTGCTGCTGGACGATCACTATGGCTTCCTGCCACGGGCATGCCGTCCACGAAGGGCCAGAACCAAAGTTAAGGTGGAACGGATGGTGAAATACCTCAAGGAGAACTTCTTCGTCCGGTACCGCCGATTCGACAGTTTCGCCCATGTTAATCAGCTTCACTTCATGTTAAGTGATTTTATGACAGTTGGTTGGAAACCATCCGGATTGGGCTGCTGTCAGGTCTTCTCCCGGACCCGACCCGCGACTTTTCCCGATACTGGAACACCATCAGAAGTATTGTCAAACCTGCCTATCTGGCCAGCCCTCCCGTATTTCCAGAGCATGGTATGATGGACAGCCTGTTTGATTTTCGGATGCGCCAGAATACGCATACTGTCAGGGCTGGGAAACAATGCTCTCGATTATTTACTGAAAAAAGGTGATATCACTGACGCAGAATATCGGGCGGCTCTGGAAATCGATCCCCTGCAATCGATTTCTGTACACCTGCCGTATTCACAGACCTACCTCTGATAAAAAGGGCCAGTAACGCCCCTTTTCTTTTTCATAATGTTCTGATCAATCTTGCCGGGTTTCCTGCATAAATGCCTTTTTTCTCAATGTTTTTTACCACAACAGCCCCCGCACCAATAACAGCTCCGCTGCATATATACGGAGACAGAATAATGGCTCCACTGCCAACAGTAACCGAATCCCCTAGGATAATGCTGATCCAGTTATCCGGTGACGGATCTGGTGCTCCTGAGTGAAACAGATCGTTGGCGAACGTCACGTTATGACCAATGAAGCAGTTCTCACCCAGTGTTACGTTCTCACAAATAAACGTGTGCGACTGTATCCGGCTTCCACGACCAATGACACAGCCTTTCTGTATCTCAACGAAGGGTCCGACAAACACGTTGTCCCTGAGTTCACATTTATAAATGTTGACCGGTTTAACAATACGTACATTGGTTCCATAAATCACATCCCGGACAGTACATTCCATAAATTTCATACTCACACGTCCTTTAAATACAGATGACACTTGCCGGAATTATACCGCCCAGATTCACTCTCAATATTTCAGAATAGCTTATAAGCCGCACTTTTACCGATGCCCAGCAAAAAATCAGCTCTGGCTCCACTTCCACCAGAAATTTGATCTGCGCGCCGGGAAACACGCAGTTGGTAGTGGAACTGACGGACGCCGGCCGGGCCGTGGCACAGCCTCTGCTGCTGGCAGAAAAGGACCGCCTCCGGGCAGAACAGCGTGCGGCAGAAGTCGTCGTACTGCCGCTGGTCCCGGCAGCAGGTCTGCCCGCAGACGGCACTTCTGCCACTGATCTGGCGGTAGAGCTGAACGGCATAACGTATCAGGCCTGCCGTGGGGATTTTGTGGTGCGTCTCGACGGCAGCACCTGTCTGCAGTTATGGAATAAAGAAGGCAGAGTGGTACGCCGGGAGGGCGATCCGCTGGAAGTGGCGCAGTGGCTGCAGGCATGTCACGATGCAGGAATGGAGGTTCGCGTACAGATAAATGAAAGTGCCGCTCCGTAAGAACACGCCTGTGCACGGTTTACACATCATCCCATGGTGGCAGCCGGTTAACTTTCCTGCGCCACCAGTGGAAAGAGGCCATGCACAGTCCGGACAAAAAACCACCCGTGATACTTATAATAATGGCCTCGCCTGCCACCATTCCTGACGGCCCCCAGTAAATAAACCACATTGCACATCCCCAGGAAATGCCCCATAAGCCCCCCGTCAGCACCGTGACCTGCCAGAACGGCATAAAGGGTAATGGCGGAAGCCGGATACCCAGCCGCCATAGAATACGCAGAAGAGGAGGGGCATAATTGCTCCGCCACATCTTTTTGCTGTCCATCAGGGCAATGGCCCGGGCTTTTTTCTGCTCAAAAGTCACAGGAGCACCTCCGTTCCATGATGTAAACGTGACACAGCTTATTGTTATTGATTATTATTATCATGCTGTGGTTATGTTGTCATGCATCAGTACACTGACAAAAGTGCAAAAGAAAGGAAAACAGGCCGATGAACAGAAAATATTATTTTAATAATATGTGGTGGGGATGGGTGACGGGGGGATATATGCTGTATATGTCATGGGATTATGATTTTAAATACAGATTACTGTTCTGGTGTATTTCTCTCTGCGGAATGGTTTTGTATCCGGTTGCAAAATGGTATATTGAAGATACAGCTCTGAAATTTACCCGGCCTGATTTCTGGAACAGCGGTTTTTTTGCTGATACTCCCGGAAAAATGGGATTGCTTGCTGTTTATACGGGTACTGTTTTCCTATTATCTCTTCCGTTAAGTATGATATATATTCTTTCTGTTATTATAAAAAGGCTGTCTGTAAGATAGACAGCCTGTCTTATATTTTATTTAAATACCCCAGAACTTATTCGCTTTTTCCACTAGCGATTCATCAATCAGCGCACCGGTGACAGCCATCAGTAAACCATACCCGATAATGCCTAAAGCGCTTCCGGTAAGAATACTGAAGACCAGTGCAACAAGAGCCGTTGCGGCATTGCCTGCTATAATCGCTTCTGTTTTAACAAAAAGAGGACGCCAGTTCTCTGTCCGGACAGCCTTACCAAACTCAGTGATCCAGTCAGCAAGACTTGTAAATTTTCCTGCATATCCCAGTCCCCGACTGAATCTGTTCAGATTAGACGATATATCAGACAGCTTCACAGACTCAAGGGCTGCGGCAATCGCTGCACGATCTTTTGCATTAATTTTTTTGTTAATGTCAGCCCGGTACTTTTCATACGTTTTTAATGCCTCTTCAACATTACGTATTTTCTTCCCTTTAGCCTGCCCGGCCATCTCTCTGGCTAACTGCTCAGCTTTTGCACCATATTTTTCTGAAACTGATTTCAGGAACTCTGTTGTGAAATTAATTGCGTCTTTCGTTGCCTTCAGTTCATCCTGTTTTCTTTTCTCTTCCGCTATCTTCTGATTGATGCCGGCAAGCTGGTTACGGATATTCTCTTTTTCCTTCAACAGGGCATTAAGAGCGTCATTTGCATGCTTTTGCTCATTTGTTCTGGCACTGAGGTTATTTCTCGCCGAATTTACCGCAGATTCAGCAGAGGTGATTTTATTTCTGGCATCAAGCAATCTTTGCCGTAACTTATCCCATTCAGCAACTTCAGCATTATAAATTTTCTTGTCACCTTCCACATCCTCTGTCACCACCGGATTCCGGTCATTAAGAATATTGCGTTTATAATCCAGACCGGAATGGGTCAGAAGATAATTCAGGTTTGCACGGTTATCGATGAGCGCGCTGGTTGTGATTTTTATCGTACCGGCAAATCTCGGATCACCGCTCACAACAATAGAATGATTTGTTGATGAACGCCCCGGGAATTTTTCAGGGGAAACTATCGTTTTGCCGTCAGGTGTGTTTTTCTGTTGCGTCAGCTGTTGTTCAGCTCTGGTTAATGCATTACGGGCCGTGTTAAGCGATTCCGTCACTGAACTGAGTTTATTCCGGGCCTCTGAAATGGCCCTGTCATTCCGTGTCTGCTGCCCGAGCAGACGGGCCTGTTGTGCATCAAGAACGGCAAGGGCTGCCCCGCCATTTTTTTCCAGCTCTGACAACCGCGTGTCCAGAATACCTTTTCTGCGCTCGTATTCAGCAAGCATATCAGCGGCCTTCTTGTCTGTGTTCTGCGCATCCTTCTGCCGTTTTTCAGCCTGTTCGATTAACGACCTGGCCTCCCGGGGAGATATACGAAGAGAATCAGCATCAGCAAAGAGCATCCGGCTCTCTGTATGCAGCCGGAGGGCATCATATCCGGCGATTTCAGTACGGAATCCGTATTCTCTCAGCTCTGCCTGCAGGAGTCTGAACTCCTGTCGTGTAATATCAGCGGCATCTGCGTTTCCGGCACGGAGTGTTTTCAGTGTGTTTTCATCTTTTTCCCTTGCAGCAATCGCCGCAGAGAGGCGTTTTCCGGCTTCAGTACGCTTATTCTCATTTTCTTTCTGCTGCGCGCTGAGCGTGTTTTTGTACGCTGTGATTTCCTTGTCCCTTTTTTCGATATCACTTCGGGTTGGGGAATCATCGACCCACTCGTTTCCGCCCCAGATGGTTTTGTTCCCGAAGGAACTCCATGCAGGCGGGGTACCATGAAAGACATCGACACGTGGAGGGTTTACATAAATATCAACGGCCATAATTTCATGGCCATCTGAATCATACCCCAGCGATTCTGCACCGGGATTTGTAATACGTACAGGGTCAGACATTCGGTATCTCCTTCATCCGCTGAGGAAAACAAATGAAATAACTGCTTGTATACATGGATGCATATACAGTATTAATTTATTAAGGAGAAAATGGCATGTCAAGATTTAATGATAGTGATTATCATTAACATGATGAAGGGGGAGTTATACCGTTCGGAAAGCCTGCTAACGCTGTGGCAGCATCACAGTCTGAGTATTCTCAGGAGAAATACAAAAACCGGACATACCCCATAACAGCAACAATGTTTTTGCACTCAGCCACTGTCAGAAAAGAACTGAACGTTTTTCCGTCAACGGAGTAACACTGCCAGAACAACGCCTCTCTGAATACGATATAAATTACTCTATCGGAGCGACGTGAAGGGCCGCCTGATAAATCTTAGCCCTCCCCAGACTGCCAGTACTCTGCGTGGCCAGACAATCAGACGACGAGGTCTGGATTTCAGCGTATACAATGCAGCCACTCCAACTGCGGGAACGATAACATTACGCCACTGATATAATGACTGCCAGCCGCGGTCAACAGGCGACGTTATCCTGAGCCAGTCTGCCTTTAACAGGCCCAGTGCCTGTCGTTGTTGCTCAATCTGTTTTAACAGTTTCTGTTTTCGGTTCTCCTCTGTTTTCCGGGTATTCATTCATCATCCCTTTTCAGACAGTTCAGGTCTTCACTGAGTTGTTTACGGGTCTCTGATAGTATCCTGCTTCCGGCAGTCTTTTGTTTAATGAAAATCACAAAAAATAATGCAATAACCAGAAAAACAGCAGAAGCACCCCCTGATATAATCAGCCGATGCTCCGGTGAGACTGACAGCAAAATGAATATCAGAAGCGATACAACCCCAAATACAGTGAATATCAGAGTTAACCCCACCATCAGCAGCAACCCCAGAATATTTTTCTTTTCTTCTTCCAGCTCAATTGCAATAAGCTCAATGCGGGTATGAAATATTCCTGTAAGGGTGTTGAAGACACGGTGTATATTGTCTACCAGACTACGGGATGGTCCACGTGGCTGGATATTTCCTGTTCTCAAGACATCATCCTTTTTTGTTTAATCATTGTTCTGCTGAGCACGCTGCATGCTCCATTTTCCCCGGTCTGACCGGGGAAGGAGAATTATTCGCTCACCTTTTCACTTACAGCATCTCCGGCCTGCTGTGCCGCTTCTTTAGTCCTGTTCCAGGCTTTTTCGGTTGTTTCTTTGGTTCTGTTCCAGGCTTTCTGTGCATCTTCCTTTACCTTATCAGTTGTACTCACCTCTCCACCATTCCTGAGACGGTTCTCCGCCTGCTGTTGTTTTTCCTCAATACGATGTTCAGCCTTGTGCGCTGCTTCTTCTGCCCGGTTAGATATTTTTTCGGCCTGCTGACTGGCCTGGTTTTTTAAGCTCCCGGTATGAGTGGACGAATCAGCCAGTACGCCTGTTGATACCAGCAGGGCAGAAAGAAACAATGTTTTGAATGCATTCATACTTTACTCCTTATACAGATGAAACAATATTATCTGGCACAAAAATGCGGGCTGTTCGCCCGCATCTGATATTATTTTCGTCCGATGAGCAGACCAATCAGCAGGCCAACACCCGCGGCGATGGAAATTGCCGCGAAGGGATTATTTTCTACATTATTACGTACAACATCCGCCGCCTCCTGGGCAGCCTGACCACCCTGTGCAGCGATTTTACGGGCAGCACCTTTTACCTGATGTCCGCAATTATCGGTCAGTTCACCATATTTCTCCTGCACTTCTCCGGCTACTTCTTTGGCTTTATCTTCAACTTTCCCAAACATAATATACTCCTTCTGCATTATGAACTAAGATTTAATCCGATACATTTATATCGTCCACTGGTATTTAGCAACGCACGAGCCATGTATCCTCCTCACGTAAAGAGGGAAATATTAAATTCAACAATATGATTGTAGGTTGTTTTTATTCACCTGATACTCACCAGTCTATATCAGCAAAGCCGTGGCATTTTCATTAAATGCTCACTTCCAACAGTTCCCTGCACAATCACAGAACTCACGTAGTACACTGTCCTTATGGTCTCAATGGAGGAACATGAAATGGTTATCTCACAGGTTTAACAAGCAATCGCCATCAATAAATACTCTCAAACTGAAAAATAGTCCTGAATCTCTGGGAATAAAAACTCCAGAAGTTATACAGACAGCCATCTAAAGATATCTGTTAATAGATAACCATCAACTCCAACTCTTAGCAGGCAGTTCTGTTCGAATGTAGTGAACTAACCACTGATGCCGACACAGGAACAGTAAATTGTGTACTTAAATAATCGGTAAAATGCACAGGCCTGTATATCCGCCTCCTGCAGAAAACAATATCCCTGAGATTAACATGCCTCTGAAGATTACTCATAGTCTATTTCATCAGTATAAAACCGCGATAACTCAGAAATAACCTTATTGATATAATTTAATTTCTTAAGACAGGTAGTGAAGTAACCGTTATTTATATTGTGTCTTTCACAAATAACTTTTCTGGAAGCACCCTCAACAATATAATCATACAGAGCATTGATAATTCGTTGACTGTGTATGGACGAAATATCTATTAATAACCAGAATTGCTCCTCAGGTACTTTACCGGCTTCCAGAACACAATATGGACAACGCGAGTTCCTCTTTTTGAACGCCGATGTTATTATGTATGAATTATCCGTTTTCATTATCTTGTCCTCCATCTAATCATTTATAATGATAATCATATAGTCATATATAAAACAATACAATGAGGTTTAATAAAGACCTTACATAGAAATAATTCTTTTAGTATCAGATTCCTCCTGGTTTATATTTTATTTATATTAAATGATTTGATGCTATCAACCGCATATAATATCGCTCGTCGCTCCATCTCTTCTAAACTCATACTTCGAAAATCACCTTCGCCCTCTGAATAAAGAACACATTCAAATGTTGCCTCACCATTCAGCTCAAGTTGAACAACAACCTTATCAATAAGGTGACGATCGTAGCTTACATTTAAGTTTACTATCCGATGCCCATACATTTTACACCTGATCCTTATATTAAAATAGTTAGCTCCCTCCAAACAGACCCGAGGGAATAAATATCACTTACATATTTGCAGCTTTGTCATATATTTTTTATAAACTCCGTCATTCAAAATACTTTTTATGTGCAGATCCATTCTGTTATTTTCCCTTCAGTTACCAGGTAATTCAACAGGTGAAATGTATTGTTTAATCAATATTACTCAAAAAAGAGACATTAAGGAAAAACACAAACACTTCATCATTATTACTTATAATACCACTGATATGTTATAACATAACCAGGAATACTCTTAATACAAACCTGGGGGTCAGATTTCAGAGAACATCCATTGACAGTACAGCAGATCCTTCAAAGAGCCCGGCAACAGGCGAGTCGCTTTTAAAATTCACAGATAAAGGAACATCTGTTGTTCCTCTTATAGCTTTTACAGTCTTCTGGCTTTTATCATTATCAAACGACAACGTACAATAACCAGGACCACACTTTGTTTTATTTATCTGTCCGTCCTGCATATCTGCAGCTCTTATTGAAAAAAGAATATTCGCCGGAGCATTACATACTACAGATAAACTGGCATTTTTATTTATACCACCTCGCGCCTCATCAGGGGTTATTCTGTCACCAATATTAATACTGAGATACCTTGATGTAAGTTCACATTTGGATGTTATATGTATGGTAACATTATTTGTATTAACCGGACTGAATAATTTAATGGCACCGGCATATTCTGGCCAGCCTCCTCCTGATTGACCAGAGTATCTGCCTTTATTTTCTTCATAGGCAACCTTTAATGGTAATTGTAATGTATACACGCCTGGCCATGCTGTTCCTCTGTCAATCTCAATTTTTATATTTTCAATATTTGTCTGTGTAAATTTATATCTTTCTCCGACACGGTTACATCTTAAGATATTCTTCCATGTGAAGTATTGAGGTGGCGTTACTACAGTTTTCACTCCAGGCTCCTGACTACCTGCAAGTTCAAGATTAGTTACTATTCTGTATTTAAGACCTTCCTTTGTGTTTTGCCATTCATCAGGATACTGGAGCCAGTATCTGTAAACCCCGGAAACCGATGTAAAGCTGGGCATATCTTCTTCATACTGTCTTATTGCTGTCGAATATCCTCCAGCCTGTAAATTTAAAGAATAAACTGCAGAAGAGGAACCATCCATACTTGCATTAAGTGATGCCTTCGGCAAATTTTCATTTGCCCATAAAATATTACAGAACTTTTGAGAATAGGCATCCGGTGAGAACTGAATAAATAAAAAAAACAAAAAAACAATATATTTTCTTCTCATACCCCCCCCATGACTCAACCTCTTCAGTTATATATAATAAATATCTATCATGACTGTTGCTCTGAATACTCCTTTCTTTAGTTTGTTTTTACCGTATTTATATAGTGAAGCAATAAAAGTAAAATTTGAATATTCTTCGCCTTTCCCGCGTAAACCTGTGCTTATTGTGGCTGCATTATTTAATGACAAAGGTTTATTATTCCCTTCTTCATACAACAAAATCCCCAACCCTTCAATATCAGTAGCAACAACATCTGCATTTTCAATTATGGAAGCAGCTGTAATTGTTAACGATACATCCCCCTGATGATAAGGGCACCTGACCGGGACAATAATTTTCTTATCATATGTGCGAGAGTTTATCTTCTCTTCCTGAACATTCCCAAAATCAACATTCACAGGCTCTCCTGAGTTTATTTCACAAGGAGGTATAATAATTGTTCCATATATTCTCACAGGCACGTCAATTGCACGCACTGAATTTACGAAAGTAAATAAAACAAACAAAAATATAAATTTCCTTAACATACTCATCATACCCGATCAATATTATTATATCATTTTTCATTTAATCATATGACATCCTGATAAGAGCATTTTCCTCTCTGCCGACTTTCTCAGGACTTCGGATATGCGTCCCACATTCCAAATAAAATATCAACTGGTTCTCACCATCAGACAAAAACTTTCTTTTTGAAGGAAGATAACATGCTCTTCTCAGTAAATCAGACATTATAATTGATGCATTTACATATAATTTTCTGTTCCATTCTGAGAACGACTCCGGAACATTACCATAACCACAACCTGACATATTGATCTTAACTTTCTGTATATCACGTCGTTTCTTCCGTTCTGAAATTTGCACCTCATTAGTATCCAGCTGACACGGAGATGACACTAATGCCCCTTTGACATTCAGCGCTCCAGTCCTTCCGTTGTGCTCATTTACCCACTGATGGCGGCTTTCATCTGCTACGAAAAAATCATCCCACGTCAACAATTCATCAGCCTGTGAGACACCGTTCATACTGCAACTCCCCAGCACAACTGCCAGATAAAATCCTATTGTTGCCCTGTTCATCTCCGACACCTCCGGTCAGTTCGTTTTACTGCTTTCTTATTTCTTTACTGCAGTACAGCGACTTCCTGCACAGGAGAACTGCAGTACCGGACGTCCACCATAGTCATTGATATAACTCAGATAGGGTGTGCTGTATGTTCCTGATTTCACCATCTGCGTTGACTTTGGTGCCAGCATCACAGCATCAAATTCACCTTCTCTGGCCTGTTTTTCACTGCCGCCAATTCCAATTACCGTCACATAATACGGTGTCGGATTATCAATCTGATACCCTCCACCGGTCTTATTCAGCACCAGCTGGTCCTGCCATACTGCGTTGGGTTTTGCTTTAATAGATTCAGGCCGATAAAACAGTTTTATTTTTGTCTGCAGGGCTATCTGCAACACATTTGCCTTATCACTCTTCGGAGGAATTTCACGAAGGTTGAAATAGAACAGAGATTCCCGGTCCTGTGGCAGGCGGCTGATGTCAGGTGTACTGGTCAGACGAACCATACTCTTTGAGCCGGGTTCCAGACGCTGTACTGGCGGAGTGGCAATAATCGGGCCTGTGGTGATTTTTTCTTTCTTTTCATTCTCCACCCATGCCTGGGCCAGATAGGGAAGCTGTTTGTTATCATTGGCGATATTCAGTGTCATCGATTTCTCATCGCCATTAAAAATCGCACGTGTGCGGTCCAGGGAGATGGCAGCTTGGGCTGCAGGTACTGCGCTCAGACACGCTACCGCCATCAGCGTTTTTTTCAGCGCCGGTTTCATTTTCTGCATATTTTCTGCTCTCTGTTTCTTTACATTTTTCTGCCGGGATATACAGACGATCGCCGGCGTGTATAACGTCACTTCACCTGACGACAGGGCAGCAGCAACTGTTGTGCCGGGTCCGGATGTGCCGGGATGTCCACCACACACTGTGTCCGGCCGTCCCAGCCGACATTCAGGGTTTCACCCGGATTCACCCCGCTCAGCCAGGCCAGACCGCTGTCTGCCACCATCCCCAGTTCACGGCCTTTCGCATTTGTCACGCTGGCACCAAAGGGCGGATAGCTGTTATCAGACATCCGCAACACAGCAAACAGACGGCTACCTTTCAGAACTTCGAACTCACGATAACCAATGGCCCCTTCCGTCAGGACCGACTCCACCACCGAGCGGGTGGCTTCCATATCTTCCGGCAGCTTGTTCAGGTCTACTGATGTGGTGTTGCGGTAATAACTGCTCACATCCGTCACCACACCAATTCCCCACCGGTTGGTATAAACCCGACCACCGTCAACCGGCACACCTCCGACACCATCGGTATCCACCAGAAGACGGGTTCCTCCGTTCATCCCTCCGGCATGTAACGCGGCTCCTTTCATCGTGACCGTCGCCCCCCCCGATGCACTCATCCCGAATGAGCTGTATCCGTTCTCCACGGCAGAGAAACTGGCTGACAGATTTGTCAGGGAACCGTTATGGTTGTAATAGGCACTCATTTGCCGTTGTGACGGCTGACCACCGCCACTGTTCACGCCGGCATTCAGGCTGTAACTGCTCAGGCCGTTATTCAGTGTGTCGCTGTAACCCACCGTATTGGTGTAACGGTCGTTGCTCATGCTGCCGCTGTAGCTGGCCGTACCGGTTCCCCACGGCACGGACAGACGAACAAACGCCGAATCGTTATCCCGGTTCTGGTATTTCGAACGGGATGCAGATATTCCCAGCGCGATATTCTTAAAGCTGAACGCATCGAAGTAGCGGTTCACCGACAGCGTGTAATAGTCAGATGTCCGGCGGTCCCAGTAAGTCTGATGGCTGTACTGCAGGTTGACCGATGCCTTCCAGTCCTCGAAGTTCTTGTTGAGTGTGACGGTGTACAGCTCCTTCTCACGTCCCGTAAAATCATTCCGGTAACGGGCATTGAGGTACTGGTCCATCGTCATGTAATTGCGTTCAGAGAAGCGGTAACCCGCAAAAGTGATATCCGTATTCACTTCATCAAAACGTTTGGAATAGCTCAGACGCCAGGATTTTCCCTGTTTTGTGTCATAACCCGGTATACGGGCCACGGACTGGGTTACATCAGCGGAAACAGTACCGAACTCACTCAGGTCCCGGCCCAGCCCCACAGCCAGGGCGTTGTAATCCCCGGCAACGATACCGCCACCGTAAAGCGACCACTTGTTACTGATACCCCAGGATGCCTCACCGGCAGCAAAAACCGGTCCCTCCATGGTGTGTTCATAATTACGCGAACGACCGGAAACCAGCCGGTAACGAACCTGGCCCGGACGGGTCAGATACGGCACATATGCCGTGTCCACCTGGAACGTTTTTTTCCGCCCGTCCTGCTCGATAACCTCAACATCCAGGCGACCACGCACGGAGCTGTCCAGGTCCTGAATGGTGAACGGACCTGCCGGCACGGTGGAGTCATAAAGGATGCGTCCCTGCTGCGAAATCACGACACGCGCATTCGTATCCGCAATCCCTGAGACCTGCGGTGCATAACCGCGCAGTTTTGGCGGCAGCATGCGGTCATCACTTTCCAGACTGGCACCGGTGTAGCGCCAGGAGCTGAAAATCTCAGAATTGATGTAGTTCTCACCCAGTGTGAGATTTGCGCGCCAGCGCGGGATGGCGCGGTACATGTAGAAACGGCTCCAGGTGAACTGACTGTCCGTTCCCTGCCCGCTGCCGGTGGTGTGATTCAGGTTACCCTGATAGTCCGCACGCAGACGCCAGGCACCGAAGTTGGCCCCCGCAGTCCCGTTATAGCTCAGTGACTGTGACTGCTTTCCCTTGTGTGGCTTGTTCACCGTCCCGTTGATGTTGTAGTCAAACAACAGCCCCGGAATACCGTTATCCCAGCGAGACGGCGGCAGCCAGGAGGCGTCGGAATATTCCAGCCAGGCCTGCGGCATATTGATGTACAGCATCCCTTCTGCCGGATTCGGGCGTATCTCCACTCCGGATAACTGTCGGAAATCCGCACATTGTCCGTTATTCCAGTACGTAACTTTTTCCTGTGACGCCTCAGTCAGTCCCATCCGGCTGACTATCTCCGGTGTCAGGCAGGGTTCTGGTAACGGTTTCTCGTTATCCGAATCCGAAAAAGGTGGTTCAAGAAACGCAATCTGAAATGCCGATGGTGAAATATCCTGGTCATTAACCCTGATTTCCATCTGATACTGTCCGGGCATAATATAGCCGGCCCGGGAGAACCGGGAAAAATCAATATTCTGTCTGTCTGCGGCATCCAGAACATCCGTATTAAAATCGACGGCATAGACAGGCACTCCTGCCAGAGAAAGCATCAATGAATACGTAATAAAATTGATGGTAAAAGTCGATTTATTTTTTTTCATTATATGCAGCCGATTTAATACAAAAACACTTTGAGGGGCGCAACTAACTCTCTTCAACATTCAGGAATGTATTATTAACACTGTCGCTGATAGCAGTGAGCCCGGCTACTCCGGTTGTATTTATTCGTAGTCCAGTTTAAAACGCAATGCAGCGTAGTAATCGCCAGCCTTTAATGGATAACCATTTCTGACAATGCGAAGAGAATAGTCAAGCCCGTCTTCATTCCCCCTGAGAATTAAAGGTGGCATGCTTTTTCCTGCTCTCGCCGGATATCCGTAATTATCCATAATCTGCAGATTTATACCTTCAGCCTGACCTGTCAGCGAGAATTTGTCCGGTGTTTCTCCGGGAATGCCATCAAAAGTCACACGCACCCGGGTTGCCGTATAGACCTGCTTTCCTGCACCTGCAAGCTCACAGTTGCGTAGCCGTAGCCGGAATTTTTTCTCGGGACCGGCAGGGCTGTTCTGTAAGTCCCTGAGTGGCGTGGTTCCCATATCAATTTCCTGCCAGGCATCCTCCATAGCCAGCGTACAGGCAGGAGCGATAACCTGCCCTTTAAAGCTGGCCCGCCCATCCCACCAGACGTGTTCTTCTCCCCAGTACTCGGGCAAAGTCATCCCCGGTGGTGGAAAAGAACCTGATGGCAGGGCCTGAGCCATCGCACACCAGAAAAACGGTACCGAAATGATCATGCGCCAGAACATGCGGCATTCCTTACTTCTCACTGGCAATTGTACGGGGACATATTCCCCGCACATATCAGATATCTCAAACAGAATTGCCCAACATATTACTCGTAGGCCAGATTGAAGTTAGCAACAGCGGTAAAATCGCCTTCTTTCAGGGTGCCACCAGTAGCTTTTTTAACCCAAGTACTGTAGCGCAGGGTATTATCACCTTCTTTAACTTTTGTCGCGGAACCTGCTGTACCATCAAATGAAACCAGGCTGCCATTCGCAGCTGAGACAACTATTGCAGTCCCTGTATCACCAGTAGTACCTAACTCCTGATTCTGTCCATTGATTGTTGTACCAGTAAAAGAAACTTTCACACCATTGGTCAGTTTTCCGATTTCTGTGGCATCGCAGTTAACTAACTTGATATCCAGATCTTTTTTTACGGAAATTCCGTCTGCATTCAAATGTGCTTTAGAAATCTGGCCGAAATTAATTGTCTGATCTGCTGATTCTTGTGCAATACCACAAGGAGCATCAATTACTGTACCTTTGAAGTTAATAACGCCCTGTCCCTGATTAGCAGCATTAACGCCAAATGAAACAGTAGAAGCAAGCATGGTTGCAATAATAACTTTATTCATATAACAAAACCCTGAGTTGAAAAAAATACATTTTATTGAGTGGCAAAAATTCTGTCACTCAACAAAAAGTACTTTTATGTCTCATAAAAGAATGTGAATAGTTAATTATCACACGTTAAGAAGTTCGTATATTCTGCTTCACATCAAAACTCAGCTTTTCTTATTTTTGGTTAATTTTATTCAGAATTAAAAAAATCACAATAATAATGATTTATCATCGCAATTCATTTTTACAGAATAAATAACCAGAAGCAAGTTATAACAAAGAGATATTTTCTATATTTTTCGATTTATTGCGAATAAAACACCTATAATAATAGATATTCTCAGAGTAAAAAAATATGACAATCTTCTGTTTTACATCAAAAATTGCAATAAAAGACCAAAAAATACAAAATATATTTTTGTATAAAATTTGTTTTATTATTTCTTTATTTTCTGTTCCTGCGCCATTGTGTTTTGGGAGCCAGCAGGGGGCACAGTGAAACCGATATTGTACAGAAAGTACAGTAATTACAGTGTGTTACCTGCAGAGAGGCTATCAGATTTCTGCTCCGGTATAGCAATCAAAAAAACAGTGCTCGCCGCAGACCGGTGACCGGGCGAAGCCCGCGAACCGGCGAGGAAGCGCAATGTATCTGTAGTTACAGTGAGCAGGTACGCCCTGAAGCCCTTTCATAAAACGGTTGTGTGCGCTGTCCTTCTGGAATGATTTATCCACATATCCGGAGGCCCGATCCAGTAAACAGATCCATGAATGATCAACAAAGGATCCATTAAAGATCCCCATATCGCTGCAAACCTTGTCACTCATGGGCCGGGACCACGATCACATAAGCTGTGGCATGTTACTGATAAACTGTAACATGCTAATGATAAGCTGTATTCAGTAATCCATATACTGAAGTAAGTTAATGACATAAACTATGGTCAGTATGCCAGACTCAGTTGTTAAATACAGGCTGCAGGTTTTTCTTCAGTCAGTTAGCGGAGTTCTGACACACGATTTTCTGTTTATTCTTTTACTGTCCACAGGCTGGAGGCTTTCTGGAAAACGAAAATTCAGACATCAAAAAACTGTTCGGCGAGGTGGATAAGTCGTCCGGTGAACTGGTGACACTGACACCAAACAATAACAACACCGTACAACCTGTGGCGCTGATGCGTCTGGGCGTTTTTGTACCGACCCTTAAATCACTGAAGAACAGTAAAAAAAATACACTGTCACGTACTGATGCCACGGAAGAGCTGACACGTCTTTCCCTGGCCCGTGCTGAGGGATTCGATAAGGTTGAGATCACCGGCCCCCGCCTGGATATGGATAACGATTTCAAGACCTGGGTGGGGATCATTCATTCCTTTGCCCGCCACAACGTGATTGGTGACAAAGTTGAACTGCCTTTTGTTGAGTTTGCAAAACTGTGTGGTATACCTTCAAGCCAGTCATCCCGCAGGCTGCGTGAGCGCATCAGCCCTTCCCTGAAGCGCATTGCCGGTACCGTGATCTCGTTTTCCCGTACCGATGAGAAGCACACCCGGGAATACATCACCCATCTGGTACAGTCAGCCTACTACGATACTGAGCGGGATATTGTTCAGTTACAGGCCGATCCCCGCCTGTTTGAACTGTACCAGTTTGACAGAAAAGTCCTTCTCCAGCTTAAGGCGATTAATGCCCTGAAGCGACGGGAGTCCGCCCAGGCACTCTACACCTTTATAGAGAGCCTGCCCCGGGATCCGGCACCGATATCGCTGGCGCGGCTGCGTGCACGCCTCAATCTGAAGTCTCCTGTATTTTCCCAGAACCAGACGGTCAGACGGGCAATGGAGCAGTTGCGCGAGATTGGATATCTTGATTACACGGAGATCCAGCGGGGGCGGACAAAATTCTTCTGTATTCACTACCGGCGTCCCCGGTTAAAAGCGCCGAATGATGAGAGTAAGGAAAATCCGTTGCAACCTTCACCTGCGGAAAAAGTCAGTCCGGAGATGGCGGAGAAGCTTGCCCTGCTTGAGAAACTGGGCATCACGCTGGATGACCTGGAAAAACTCTTCAAATCCCGCTGAACATAAACTGTAGTCAGTGAAGAGCGCTCCTTTACTGACTACAGCTTATATTAACCGGTGCAGTGAGTGGTCTGCTCACTGCAGTTTATATTCTGTTTCCTGCAGTGCTGTCTGTAGCTGAGCTGCCATCTGCCTGTCCCTTACGTAAGTGATCCCGTAACCTGATGCTGAGGCATTGCTCCCTTCATAAAACATGACTTACTCACTACAGCTTATATACATGCTCCAGCTTATGTTATGTCTGTTCTGCTGACCACAGCTTATATAAGGAAGCGCGTATGCCGTCACCTCAGGGGAGGCAGTGTACGCAGGATCTCCGCAGCATCCCGCCCGTCACCGGTGAAAGGCACTGCCAGCGTGGCAGCCATATCCAGTGCAAACACTCTGGTATAAACCTCCATCGAACGTGGATCCCTGTGACCAGCCAGTGCCTGGATGACTTTCCGGGGCTGGCGGTGATAGAGCATGTGCATGATATAGCTGTGCCGGAAGGTGTGTGGTGTGACCGGAATCGAAAAGTGTACTCCGTCAGCTTCGGCCCGTCTGACAGCCTGCTTCAGCCAGTTGCGCATGGTTTCGTCGGTCACGGCCCATAATGGTTCACGACGACGGGGCCGGGTGGTGATCATCCAGCTTTCCATCTGCCTGACATAGCTTATATCTGTCAGCGGAACCAGGCGCACTTCATCTTTTGGCGGGCGTCCGCGTCGCGCACGCACTTTTTCGGACAGGATCCGCACAAACGGTCTTACTCCATTCAGGTCAAATGATTCCGGCGTCAGCATCCGGGCTTCGCCAATACGCATTCCGGTATTCCAGAGGGTGGCGAACAGCATATGGTGACGCTGATCCGGCATATAGAAAAGAAGGGCACTCACTTCCGGGGCCAGCAGGTAGGCCGGTGTGGCCCCCGTGGAAGTGGCCATTCTTCTCAGGGAGAGCGCTGTTGCAAAATCCACCCCCGGCGCAATGGGTAACAGGGAGACGCGTTCTGGTGAATTCTGCAGGGGAATGACATTGTTCATGAGTTATTTTTCACGTAGCACACGCACTGTTTATGGATACAGGTATTCTGACCTGAACGCCCGGATCCTTCCACGACAATAAATCGCAGCGCGCGGATCCTTTTGTTTGATTATCACGCATTATTGCGGGTAAAACCAAATACGTAAAGGCGCATTTTGCCGCTGGGATCCCGTCTTAAGCCAGTCATGGTGCGGGCTGAGGGCTGGTTTACCGTTTTTGGGAGAATTGGGGTAATGCCAGGACAGGCAGAAACGGAGAAAAAATCCTGCAGACGCCCTTAAAAGACAACTGAAAATTTCTGACTCCATATTCCTCTGGTTTCAGACTGCTTAATCACATCATCAACCTGATACATAACAAACAGATTCTGTTCACAGAATGAACAATTAAGTAAATAGTTAGATTATGCGAAAAAGTTACAGATATTTCTCACCATCGTTATTGAATAATATGTCTTCACACAAACAATATTAATATTTTGAGTGTAAGCCCTGACTCAAAGAAAGAAATGTCTGTTTTCGGAATCAAAAATATATAGTTATCAAAATACATTAATTTCAAATTTGAAATTAATGTAAAACGATTTAGTAAATGTTATGATATTATAAATCTACTCCTCCATGTTTAGAGGAGTATTTGCAGACTGGACGCTCTTATATAGTTACTTACCTTTATACATATTCTAACATAAGCATTTACCAACCTTACAGGGAACAGACCATAGTAGTTTATATTTCCATTCAGGTCTGAATGCACCGATAGAATATATCATCTTTTTATTATTATCCTGACAATACCTTCGTGCTTTATCTATATTCAGCCACATAAGGACACTTCCCGGACTTAGTTTCATGCAATTCTCATCATTCAGAACTGCACCATTTGGAACGTCATAATAAACATTACATGAGCTTTCAGATTTCAGTACTATATCAATAGCACACGGTTTATTATCCCAGAATAGCACATGGCCAAACATAAGTTCTCGTAAGTGAGAAATAAACATTAACAGATTATCATATTCGTAGCAAGGTAGGGTACCTCCAAACCGGGAATGAAAAAGTGATATATAAGAGCTGGATATTTCTTTATCGGATAACTGGCTTATACACTTAATCTCTCCGCCATTCCTGATAAATCTCTGGATTTCATTTCGGCGAGTTTTTTCAAATTTAGGTGAAAAAGATTCCTTTATAATACAATTTTGTTTTTTTCTGGCTATTTTCCATGTTGCATTGATAATATTTTGTTTATTTATAATTGATAATTTATTAGTTTTATCCGGAAAAAAACATCTTGCATGTGGGGAAAAAGGAATTAATACCTCATCAGATGAAAGAGGATAAGACCTTCTTGCCATTATCCCAATTTGTTTTCCATTGCACAGAAAATATGAGCCTTTGATATCACCATCTTTTTCATAGTGAAAAAAATCAAACTTCCAGTCATGATGTATCATAAAGTATGAAACAACATCCGGATGCATGTTTACACTACCACCGTATTTTTCAAAAGTTTTTTTGTACGTTTCGAATGTAGATGGTTTCCAGGCCGTAATAATGCGCTTTATATTTTTAATTGACAAAGTTATATCCTCGGCGTTTTTATATATTATGAGTGCAACACCAACAATAATTCTGATTATGATAAATATTATTTAAAATCAACTTCCATTTGTTGTTGAATTGAAAGGTGTTTTGTCGTTTCTATACAGTATTTAATATAATCAGTAAACTTTGGCGGTTTAGGCATTCCGATACTCAGTAGCTTGTCGTTACTGAAACAAACATTGAGCATACTGAACGCTCCATATAAACGAATGGCTTTTAACATAAGGCGTTCGTTACAGGGACCAAAAATATTTTTAAAGTCATGACGGCTCATTGCCAGTATGTCATAACTGACTTTAGTATATATGTCTCCAACAGGAACACAGTTCAAAGCACGGGCTACAGCTTCGTCAATAGCAGAGAACGTCACACTACTTTCTTTACCTGCTGATATATGAACAATCTCACCATTAATTAACGAGCTTTCAAGCAACATTAGCAATGCATCAGCACAATAATCTACAGGGATAACATCTATTTTATCATCCAGAGAGCACATAAATTTTTGCAACATTAACCCCATTCTGAATACCCAGAAAATACTGGTTGAAGGTAAGCACCCTAAACGACTGTGGCCAACAATAATTGATGGTCGGGCAACCAACAAAGGTAAATCAGGACACTGCTTACGCATCAGATATTCTATTGTTGCTTTTGAATGCGTATACTCCACTAAATGTTCACCTGTTTCTGATGAAGCAGACTCTTCCTTAACTAGCGACCCCGTATGAGGTGTACAAGACATAGCAGTACCAACATGAAGGAAGCGTTTCAGTCCTGCCACTTTTGCCATTCTTCTTGCAAAAGCAAGTGTACCTGTAACATTCACATTCCATATAAAAGGATTATTACCAAAAGAAGCTATAGCCGCACAGTTTATAACATGAGTGACTTCATCAAGACGAGGATCCATGAGAAAGGCTTCCGGATTATTTAGATCCCCAGGCAAGATGTTATCATTAGTTAATGCATGCAACCTTTCCTCACAAACATTAAATTTACGCATATTTTCTTTAATTCTTTCCAGTCCCGCTTGTGGAGTAGGTGCTCGTACTAAAAGTAGCAAATTTATATTATTACAGTTATCCAGCAGCTTATCCAGGACCGCGCCACCAAGAAATCCTGTTGCACCTGTAAGTAATAACAATTTCATATCCAACCTCTTTTGTTTTCATGTAATCATTATAAAAATAAATTATCTTACATAAACAATTATTAAACAAAATCAAGAGAGATTAAATGTAAAAACAATGTTTGTTTTTATATGGCAGGATCCTTCAGGTTATTGCGTATGTTTTTATTGGATGTTCTGCTTATTATTGATGAGTAATAGCATTATAATAAAGTTCATATTGTTAACATCGCTTATCAATTATTTTTATGTCGATAACACTGTGTCGTTATGCATGAAGAGTGGCAGGGCAGCATCGTTAAAAATACAAGAGTTAACAGAAACACTTTTATCGTGGCGCACATATATCCTCCACATATTATAAAAAATAAAAAGACCACCATCAGAAGTGCTGGCCTTTTGTTTATCATATTTAAAGTGTCATGAAAAAATTAAAAACAGGCATGTTTCAGGTTAAAAATAATACTTCAGACCAGCTGTGGTCATAAAGTTATAGCTTTCAATGCCTGCACCATTTTTGGTGTAATCAGATATATTCAAATTTCTGGAGTACAGAGAAGTATCACCTTTCTTATTAGTAATACGGTTCCATGTTCCTTCGACATAAACTTTAGCTGCAGGTGTAATATAATAACCAGCATGTAGTGAGACAGAGTAATAGTTCTGATTATTTACATCGCTACGATAGGTGATCCTTTTCTCAGGGTTGTAATGCTCATCATTATCCGATGCCTTCACCCATCCGCTATATTTGAAACTCCCACCGAACTCAAAGCTATCATACAGATAATTACCGGTTAACCCTATATAGGGCATTTTAAAGTGTTGTTTGTAGCCTATAGCTCTTTCACCATCTGGAAATGATCCCGTTTCATCCCGGAAGCCTCCCTCACTACTATAGATATAAGAGCCTCCTTTTGCTGTAAAGCTATAACGATTTTCCTGGTAACCAGCCATAAGACCTAACTGATAGTCGGGTTGATTCAGGAGCCATCCCTTAATATTCAGGTCGAATTCATTAGCAAAATTTAGACGGGTATTCGGATGTTTACTCTCATCAGTCCAGGTTCCGGGATTGCTCGTATCCAGCCAGTCCCTGTCCACCATATTGCCTCCACGACCAGCTAATGTTGTCCACCCTGAGGCACCGACAGATACTCTGGGTAACAGATCCCAGTTAAATGCCCCCTTGACAATTGGCGCATTACTGTATTTCCAGTCCAGCTGGCTGGCTTTGCGCCCTTTTTCTTCAGGCAGATAAACCCGTTCTTTGGCCTTGCCACTTAAAGTGCCAAAATCAATCTCCGTACTGATTTTCTCCGGTGTAAAAGAAAGCCCAGTATCAGAAGCCAGTGCAGCAAACGCTACAGGAGCTGAGAGTGCAGTAGCAAGAATCTTTAAGTACATAGACAAGTTAACTCCATTCCACTCGTTTGTTTTTGATAAAAATTTTTTTATTTACTCGTAGTAGTCAACTGAAAAATGTTGTTTTGTTTAACGTTTGTTTACAATGTGGCCGCATGTCGCTTTATTTATTCCCTTTTATGTCAGAATATCAGGGGAGTCAGTCAAACCCGGTATGATTACTGCCCCGGTCATCCATGTTCCAGGAAATATCAGGGCATACAGGGTGCTGGTAACTGCGAATAAGGCCCTGGTCGGACACTTTATGCCGGGAACGTCTGTAACATGGAAACCGGTACCTTCTTCCTGGGTTTATTTTGTTAACTCTTATCTAAAGGGAGACAAAATGGCCAAATCCTGCGATTATGAAGCAATCAGGGGCTTTATTAGCGTTAATGTCGGCAAAGATACCAATAACGCCATTACAGTTAATTATTCAGATAGCGTTTGTGCGACAATGCATTACCATTCGACGAAAATAAACTCAGGTGGTTGATATCAGAAATCAACCGTGGCTCCACCTACAAAAAAAGTTGCTGGTTTATAAATCCCTCCTTTCTGATTAATAAGAAAACTAATAACATATGAGTGTGATTACTTGTTCAGATAAGTTAATTATCTTAGTGATTGATATTTATTTTGTTTCAGTGAAAATGATGCTTTTATTAGAAAATTTATAAATACCAAGTCGGTGGTGTTTATTAGTGTAATGGAGGGGAGTGCGTAAATCGTTCATGTAACACTTCCTTCCAATAATACTTTATAAATCAATAGATGTATGATTACTTATTTCCTGAAATATCATATATATTGCTATATTTCTTAACGAGATATTCTTATTTTATTGATAATTGCATCTCTTTTATTTAATGTAAAGCTTTCTTATTAATCTTCTAATGTATTGCAAAATGGTAGATGCTGAGTAATCAACAGACTTGTATGTAAAGTCAAGATTAACGTTGCTAAAGCACGCATCAATTTTCTGATAAAAGGATGGGGTTGTTTTTTTCGATAAAAAAAATTCTTGTCTAACCACTGGTGAAATAAGATTATTATTACCCCGAATTAATACTGAGCCTAACAATAGAATACAAAAAAAACAAAATGCTTTAAATAAGGGGAGCACTATAAGTTATCCTCTTTACTTTATGCTTACCAACTCATTTATGTTACTTTATAACATAACCCATCTTGCGTTGTAAACAGACTCGTTTTAGTTCCATGCACCTTTTGAGATCGTGACCAAATAATGGCGTTAGTGATGTTCTTCCAGTGTCATATGGTTAAGTAGTTGATATGGCGTTCACTGTTATATTCTGACAACCAGTTTGCCGCCAGTTCCCGCTTTTCATCCAGCGTTCTGAACAGACAAAAACCGAGTATTTTTGTTCGGTATGTCCGGTTAAAACTCTCGATAAAAGCGTTCTGCGCCAACTTACCTGATTGGGTAATCTCCAGTTTTACTACATGTTTTTCTGCGCATTACGTCCGTGTTGAATAAAAAAAATCCTGGCCATAATCCATGCGAATCATAGCTGGATAGACATGGTTTTCCGCAATCCTACAGAGTACCGCTACCACTTGTGAAGCTGGCAGATTCAGATTGTTTTCAATCGACAACGCCTCATAGTTAAAGTCATCAACGACATTGAACGTGTGAAGTGGTCAACAAAAACTGGCCACCGAGTTAGAGTTTTTCCAGTATCGATTTTCCGATTCGTTTGGGGATAACCCACCGTTATATTCGTGCGGTCTTAGTGCGCTGTAATATCCAACGATATAGACCGTTATGGCGTGAGCGGCCTCGCAGAAGCTTCGTAACCCACCACCGGCATCCATTCGTTCTTCAGACTCCTGAAGAAGCGTTCCATTGGGCTGTTATCCCAGCAGTTTCCGCGCTGGCTCATACTCTGCCTGATCTGGTATCGCCACAATAACTGCCGGAACTGCCTGCTCGTATCGCTGTGGAACATCACCCCGCCGGGCTTACCCATCCAGATATAGGTCACATCACCGCACCACACCTGTATAGCGGCGTAATCCCCAAAAACGATGCTGGTTGTCAGTAAACAAGCCATGAATGACAGTCGTTCCTGAAATCATAAGACCTGGAGGAGTGTATGCTCCGTCGCAGTAATTACCACGATACGCTTGCAGAATTTTTTCCAGTTACTGAAGCGTGAACGGATAAAGAAAAAGCTCTTCGGAACGCGGGAAGACGCCTCCAACGATATTTTTGAACATCGAAATGTTTTATAACAATAAGCGTCGGCATGGTTCCTGCGAACAGATGTCAACAATAGAATATAAAAACAATTATTATCAACAACTTGGAAGGAGTAAGACTACCCGTGGCGATTCAATATTAGATCATTGATGGAGATATAAATGGCTCACTTTTTATCGGTTGTTGACGATACGTTTATCAAGTATACATGAAAATTTCTTCATACCAGCTATATGAGACGTTAAGACTAAAAATCTTACTCCCAAAATGACTATGTTGTTGCAGTTTGGTTTATTGACTCTTGTCTATAGTTCACCGAATGCCAAGATGAGGGAGCGAGGAACTTTACTGTCTACGCCTCTCTTCCTGGTTACAAAGACAAGCGTAAAACTCACCATCCATTAGAACTAAAGGCACTTTCCTGAGCAGAGTTTTCATCTGCAAGATAAAAGCTATTTTACAGCCGTAAAGTCCAGTGAAACGAAAGAGAGGTTAGTGAATTAATTACTTGATGTATTAAAGTATAATGGGCGTAGATAACACCTTAATACGAAATCTTGTCAGACTTTCCCGGTAATTAGTAATACTGTTGAAACAAAGCGAGAGGGGGTTAGCCCAATTTACGCAAATAAATAATAATCTTGATTATGATTAATTCCAAATAAGTATATTTTTCCAGTAGATGCTGGGCATTAACTAAGAAAACCCAGAATACCACTTTCATTGTTATGGAAAACATGGACAATGTTAATGAAATATATTTCTCACCGCGCCATCATTTGTACCTTGACACTGTTGATCATTATTATCACCGTTTTGTTCACCTTTCTGAGAAGCTCTGATGTGCCAGAATATATTACTGCCCCGGTGCGCAAAGGCGATATAGAAAATTCTGTTCTGGCGACAGGCCGTATTGATGCAATTGAACGGGTAAACGTAGGGGCACAGGTATCAGGGCAATTAAAATCACTGAAAGTGAAACAGGGCGACCATGTGACTAAAGGGCAGTTGATTGCCGAAATTGACGACCTACCTCAGTGTAACGATTTGCGTAATGCCGAAGCTGCACTCAACGAAGTGAAAGCAGAACTTCAATCCAAGCAGGCGCTCCTGAAACAGGCTGAACTGCGTTTTAAACGCCAGCTCCGGATGCTAAGAGAAAATGCCAGCTCACACGAAGATTTTGAGTCTGCGGAGGCAATGCTTGCGACCACTCGCGCTGAATTACTGTCTCTGAATGCCAAACTGGTCCAGGCACAGATAGAAGTAGATAAGAAAAAGCTTGCCCTTGAATATACGCGAGTCGTAGCGCCAATGGATGGAATTGTTATTGCCATTGTCACTCAGCAAGGGCAAACCGTTAACTCAAACCAGAGTGCCCCAACAATTATTAAACTCGCTCGTCTGGATGTCATGACCATTAAAGCACAGATCTCCGAGGCTGATATAACCCGTATTTCTGTGGGGCAAAAAGCCCGCTTCTCTATCTTCTCCGAACCGGACAAGCACTACAGCGCAACACTGCGTGCCGTTGAACTGGCACCAGAATCGGTAATGAAAGATGACTCTCTCGCCAGCAACACTTCAGCATCAGGCTCCGGAACTTCAAATGCGTCCGTTTATTACAATGCTCTATTCGATGTGCCTAACCCAGAAAATCGACTTCGTATTGCCATGACTGCTCAGGTTACCCTGATTACTGATGAAGCCCAAAATACACTGCTGGTACCCATTCAGGCAGTGCACAGAAATGAGGGGAAGAAGCAACAGGTCCTGGTGCTGGCAGCAGATGGCAGGCTGGAACCCCGGAATGTGAAAACTGGTATCACGAACAGCGTGGATATTCAGATCCTCGAAGGTTTAAATGTCGGAGAAAATGTCGTGCTGTCGCTGCCGGATAAGAAAGAGCCCGAAGAAAGGATTATGCTGTGAAAAAACTTATTGAGTTAAAAGGGGTTAGCCGAACTTATGGCAACGGAGATCAAACGCGGACCGTCCTGAAAAATGTCGATTTGACAATCGTTGCTGGAGAAATGGTGGCAATCATTGGAGCCTCTGGCTCAGGCAAATCAACCTTAATGAACATAATGGGTTGCCTTGACGTACCCAATAGAGGTGATTACTACATCGACGGACAAAATGCCGCCTGTCTTTCACCCGATGAGCTGGCTAGAGTGCGCCGGGAACACATTGGCTTTATATTCCAGCGCTACCATTTGATACCTGATCTTAGCGCACTTGGTAACGTGGAGATCCCGGCCATTTACGCCAACAGCGAACGCGACAGCCGTCGGCAACGTGCAACGGCGTTGCTGGGCAGACTGGGACTGGAAGGACGTGAGCATCATAAACCTTGCGAACTTTCAGGCGGTCAGCAGCAACGCGTCAGTATTGCCCGAGCACTGATCAACGGTGGAAAGATAATTTTGGCGGATGAGCCAACTGGTGCTCTGGATTCGCAATCCGGGCAAGAAGTGTTAGCCATTCTGAATGAACTTAATCGACGTGGTCATACTGTAGTAATGGTGACCCACGATATGAAGGTCGCCCGGCACGCAAAGCGAATCATTGAGCTGTGTGATGGCGAAATCATCGCTGATAGTGGAGGTTGCGTATCTGCGACGGAAACACTACCAAAAACCAACAGAATCCGGCAAAGCTATTGGAAAACACTGCTCGATCGAACGCGTGAATCGATGCAAATGGCGCTAAAAGCGATGAAGACGCATCGCTTACGCACCACGCTTACCATGATCGGGATTGTTTTTGGTATCGCCTCCGTTGTCACTGTTGTGGCATTGGGTGAAGGAGCCAGGCAAGAAACACTGGAAGAGATTAAAAGTCTGGGGACAAACGTGGTCAGCATTTATCCCGGGCAGGATTTGTTCGATGACAGCATTGAGAGTATTAGAACATTGGTACCTGCTGACGCAAATGCACTGGCGAAGCAAGGGTTTATCGATAGCGTCAGCCCGGAAGTTAGCGCTTCAGACAACATTCGTTTTCTGGGTAAATCTGCGATAGCGTCCATTAACGGCGTTGGGCGGGAACATTTCCGGGTAAAAGGTATTGAGTTGTTGCAAGGGACTACTTTTAGAGACGATCGCAACGCTCTACAGGAAGTTATTATCGATGAGAATACTCGTAAGGCCATTTTCGACAACACAGGGTTACAGGCTCTGGGGCAAATAGTCTTTCTTGGTTCTGTACCAGCACGAGTGGTTGGCATCGCTAAAAGTAACAACCGTAGTGATGCATCAAATCGCATTACTGTGTGGATGCCTTACAGCACGGTGATGTACCGTATTGTGGGTAAACCAGTTCTGACCGGTATTAGCGTCAGGCTAAAAGACAATGTGGATAACGAGGCTGCAATCAGCGCTATCTCCCAACTATTAACCCGGCGTCACGGCATAAAAGACTTCCAGCTTTATAACTTTGAACAAATAAGAAAGTCTATCGAACACACCTCAATGACCTTCAGTATTTTAATTCTTATGGTCGCATGTATCTCACTAATGATCGGCAGTATCGGGGTGATGAACATCATGTTGATTTCTGTAACGGAACGAACTCATGAAATTGGCGTACGAATGGCGGTTGGCGCGAGACGCAGCGACATTATGCAACAGTTTATTATTGAGGCCGTATTGGTTTGCCTGATTGGTGGCGCACTCGGTATTGCACTGTCGTATATCACAGGTGCGCTCTTTAACGCTCTGGCGGACGGGATATTCGCAGCTATATATTCGTGGCAGGCTGCTGTTGCTGCATTTTTTTGCTCAACCTTAATCGGCATAATCTTCGGGTATCTCCCAGCCCGCAAGGCAGCAAGGATGGACCCGGTTATTTCACTGGCCAGCGAATAATATATGAAAATTTTATCATCGTTGACTTTATGCCTTATCACCGCACTCTGTTCAGGTTGCACAAACGTGCTGAAAAGTGACTATCGCGCTCCCGAAGTGAACTATCCCATCAACTGGACCAAGGGCGATGTGGACGGAAATACATCCCCGTTTGACTGGGAAGAATTTAACGATCCTAATCTCGATAACTGGCTTCACCTGGTGATGACAAGTAATAACGACATAGCTATAGCTGCACTGCGGATACATCGGGCGCAGCTGGATGCGGAAAGAACAGGTATCACCAATACTCCTACACTAAAGGCGGCACTGAGTATGGACGGAAAAAAACAGCTGAATAACTCGTCCGGCTGGGCAAAAAGCGGTTCTGCCAGCCTTGGCACCAGCTATGAGCTGGATCTCTGGGGAAAAATTGCCCGTCAGCGTGATGTTGCTGAGTGGGCAGTCCATGCCAGTGAAGAAGATTTTCGCTCCGCGCGCCTGATGCTGCTTTCAGAGGCCAGCAATAATTACTGGCGTATCGGTTTTGTAAATCAACAAATTACCACCCTCCAGCAGAGTATTGACTATGCAAAAGAGACGCTGCGTCTGGCCGAGGTTCGCTATCGTGCAGGAAATATCTCGTCGCTGGATGTGATTGACGCGCAGCAAAACCTGCTCACGCAAGAGAACCAGCTTACAGGGCTACAACGAGAACATTCACAGCTACTCAATCAGCAGGCCGTTTTGCTCGGCACCGTGCCCGGTTGCCAGATAGTCGAGCCCACAACGCTGCCAAAAGGAAGCCTGCCTAAGGTCAATGCGAATATTCCTGCCAGCATACTGATGCGCCGGCCTGACATAAGTGCTAAAGAGTGGCAGTTGCGTGAGGCGCTAGCTACGGTTGATATCAAGCGTAGCGAATATTACCCCACCTTCAACCTGACAGGCGCTTTGGGTACCAGCAGCGCTTCGCTACTGGCATTACTGCATAATCCGGTCGGTTCCGTAGGCGCTAACCTGACGCTACCGTTCCTGGAGTGGCGACAGCGGGACATAGAGGTAAAAATTGCCCGTAACGATTACGAACAGCGAGTGCTGGAGTTTAAACAGCTACTTTATAAGGCAATGAGCAGTATAGAGGACGCGCTTTCATTTCGTAACCAGTTGCTGCTTCAGGAGACAAGACTCAGGGAAGAACTGGAACTTGCACGTAAGTCAGAGTGGTTAAACGAAGTTCGTTACCGGCATGGTGCAGTACGTATTTCATTCTGGCTTGATGCTCAGGAAAAACGTCGTCAGGCGGAGCTGCGACTGGATGAAAACCGCTTCAATCAGTTGCAGAATCTAGCAAAAATTTATCTTGAGTTTGGCGGGGCATCAACCTTTCCTTAAGTCTAATTGGGGACAACCAGGAGCAATAAGGAGTGAAAAATAGCCACAGCTGAAAACACCATAGCCATTGACATTTGAGCTTTACCTGCTCTTGAAAACAAAAAATCACTGTTAAGCGCAATGCTATTCACTTCAGCAGAGCAGTATTGCGTGTCACGAGCATGTTTACCATTCTGTGTAAATATCTTTTCTTAAAAGTGATCATCAAAGCAGTCATCAAACTCGATAAATATCCACCGGCATAGCGTAATGCCGAGCAGTTAAGGATCAATTGACCGCTCCTTAAACTGCGGCACTATAACGGCTTCTACAACAGGGAGCCGTTTTCTTGTGCATAGAAAACCCCCAGCTAGGCTGGGGGTTCCGGAAAGCTTTCAGCTTTGAGCCAGTTATTAAGGTAATGACTCCAACTTACTGATAGTGTTTTATGTTCAGATAATGCCCGATGACTTTGTCATGCAGCTCCACCGATTTTGAGAACGACAGTGACTTCCTGCCCAGCCTTGCCAGATGCTGCCTCAGATTCAGGTTATGCCGCTCAATGCGCTGCCTATATCGCTTGCTGATAACGTGCAGTTCTCCCTTCAGGCGTGATTCATACAGCGGCCAGCCATCCGTCATCCATACCACGACCTCAAAGGCCGACAGCAGGCTCAGAAGACGCTCCAGCGTGGCCAACGTGCGTTCACCGAATACATGCGCCACAACCGTCCTCCGTATCCTGTCATACGCGTAAAACAACCAGCGCTGGCGTGATTTAGCGCCGACGTAACCCCACTGTTCGTCCATTTCCGCGCAAACAATGACGTCACTGCCCGGTTGTATGCGTGAGTTTACCGACTGCGGCCTGAGTTTTTTAAGTGTCGTAAAATCGTGTTGAGGCCAACGCCCATAATGCGTGCACTGGCGCGACATCCGACGCCATTCATGGCCATATCAATAATTTTCTGGTGTGTACCGGGCTGAGAGGCGGTGTAAGTGAACTGTAGCTGCCATGTTTTACGGCAGTGAGAGCAGAGATAGCGCTGATGTCCGGCAGTACTTTTACCGTTACGCACCACGCCTTCAGTAGCTGAGCAGGAGGGACAACTGATGGAGATGGAAGCCACGGGAGCACCTCAAAAACACCATCATACACTAAATCAGTAAGTTGGCACCATTACCTGAACCGCCCCGGAAATCCTGGAGACTAAACTCCCTGAGAAAGAGGTAAACAGGATGACTAAAAATACTCGTTTTTCCCCCGAAGTCCGTCAGCGGGCGATTCGTAT
>NZ_JBJQJO010000031.1:0-44714 GCF_046487395.1 Escherichia sp. WS1450 | reverse complement strand
ACCATACGAATCGCCCGCTGACGGACTTCGGGGGAAAAACGAGTATTTTTAGTCATCCTGTTTACCTCTTTCTCAGGGAGTTTAGTCTCCAGGATTTCCGGGGCGGTTCAGCACAAGGTTATTCGGTAGATAACTGAACTTCTGAGTATAGGTTTTGGTATTCGACTGACTATCGGCAACTGTTACGCTAATTGAATAATTTTCAGATGGTTCGAAATTTGGGAACAGCCTCGGATACTCAGGCATGTATGTATCTTTGCCTGCCGGTGACCACGTAAGCTCAACGTTATCAGCTGTGGGGCCACCTACGAGCTGAAGACGGGTTATCCTCGGGGTTGTCAGATTATCTGCCAGAGCGATCCTGAGGTTCTCCAGGCCGTACACTACCGTATCGTCTTTTACCGGCTTTCCGTCGAATGTTATGGCCACTGTCGGAGGAGTGTTATCCAGAGCAATTTCTCCGAAAGTTTTATTGGTCTGGTTCTGGAAGAAGTCCCTGATGTTGACCTCAACGTTGTATTTTCCTTCAGACTGACGGGATAAATCATAAGCAATCGTGTAGTTACCTGAGATACGAGATTTGATTACGCCTGTTGGTGACATCCGGGTACCGGTGTTCTTATCGGAAAGATAAAATTCCCTCAATGAGACCGAGTCGAACCAGTTACCATCGCCTTCAAGTGACGCCAGTACATCCAGCTGCTTGTTAGTCTCGTCATATGATATCGAGTTTATTACCGGCAGTTGTTTATTGTTCCAGCGTGTCATAATCCATTGCTCAGACCGCAAAATGGGATTGCTGATGCTGCGAACGAAGTAAAGGATTCTATTGTAGCCCTGGGTACCCAAGGCCATATCAAACGTCTCAGGCGCTTCACACGAGGTTTTTCCTGCCGGAATGGTGCAGGTCGCCTTACCGCCGATCTCCTGTGCAAAGGGCCGGGCTTCAACGTTAAAACGAAGTCGGGAAATTTTAATTGGCAGTCGTGATGAAGCCACACTCTCAAAATCCTTCCACTTAACCCAGTTCCCCTTATCATCGAGGAAATCTACCCAGGTACCCGCAAATGCAGGCGTTTGGTTTGCAGATGGGTTTAGAACGAGGCTGTATGACGGATAATACCCTCCCCACTGGCCAAAGTTCGCCATACGAGCCATATCCCCATTAATTGAGCCATAGGGAAGAGTCATTTCAACATAAGCATAAGTGCTGTCTACAGCTATCTCTTTGGGGGCGGAATATTGATTGATGAACTGAAGCCCACCTTCTGAATAAGCACGGTAGTTAGATTTTGGGATCCGGTAGACTAATCGAATAGGGTTTTCGTTAACGACCATACCGGCTTTGTAAGCCGGATAATTAGAAACCCCGGGTACGACGCTGGAAGACGTATTTGGATCATGAACGGCCCACAGTGTCATCTCACCCAGCGTGTTGTCGTAGCGAAATTTTTGAGTTGGCAGCGTTCGGCTATTACCTGCGTTATCGAAGATAACAACTTTTGCAGTAAAGTCTTCATCCAGGTTGCTGTCTGGTATTCCGGTTCCCTTAACTGAATTCTTAGAGTAAGTGTGGTACATCTTTTGGCCGGATACGTCATACTGCATCTGTGTAGTGCTGTAGAGGCTACCGTCCTGCCTGTAAATATATATTAGGCCCTTATCAATACCATTTGCATCACTTACGCCCGAAGAGGTGAAGTCATACTGCCCCGTTGCCTCTAATCCAAGCTTCCACACGTCACCAGCGGTAGAGCCAGAACCAGTATTAGCGGTAAGAGCATTTGCCGCTGGAGGGGTGACATCAATTAGCCAGTTATAGTTATAGGTCGCTACAGGCTTCTGATTGAGATCTAACACGTTTATCTGAACGACAAATTTGCCTTCACCCAAAGCAGGCAAAGTTACTTTTTTGCCGTAGAACTCACTACCGTCAGCAGCTGTTAGTCGGTCTGATACACCCGTCCGTGTAGTCGTAGTATTAAGAATGACAGTTCCAGTGTCTTTCGTGACTTTGACATTAACGAAACGATCAAGACCTGAAATAAGTGTCAAAGTTACCGGTGATGCCGGATTAAGCATAAGACGAGAAGACGGGGCGTGGATCTCAATACCGTTCGTGTCCTTAAAGGCCGATTCATATATCTGAGCTGGGGCCTGAACAGACATACCGAGTCCGGCTACAGCAGTAATAAAAGCGAGATGTTTCATTCTTATTCCCCTTTAGGTTTGGTGTTATTTTAAGCTTTTCCTAAAGGTCACTATGTTCGTAAAAGTATAAAAAACTTCTCCATATGGTGCTCGAAATTACAAATCTATAATTTGCCTTTCGACAAACCTTATTGTGCGTTCAGGACGTAAATCTTTCTTTTTGGAATTACATCTGACATTGCTGTGGTATCCAAACTGGCAACGATTGCAAAACTTATAACATTAGCCTGAAACTATCGGCATCCACATATCGCATTAAGTGATGCTTTTACTTTGTGTAAAAAAGAATCAGGATAAATTAGGTATGACAGATATAAATGCGTTAACGGACGGCATATATGAATCAAAACCTGGCGGTATTACGCCACCAGTCGAGAGGGGAGTGAACCTCAGTCAGTACGTCTACCTTCGTTCCGCAAGGCGCTTCTTGTTGTGAATTACAAACTGCCCTGGCGAGAACTGCATCATTTCACCCCCAGCAACACACGTGCCTCTTCAACGGTTTGCCACGAAGGCATTGCTACGCCAGATTGACTGCCGTTGCCTCTGCGCTCACCGGTGTCACATTCTACATAAAGACGCATCAGCATCGCTTCTATTTCAGCGGCCCGGCTATTATCCATTACCAGTTCTGCTGCGCGTCGTAGCTGTTCTGGAATGTCATTCCACATTCCCGCACCACTTCTGTCTTTGTTAGTGAGCAAGTCTTCAATAGCAGATGAAGCCATGTTAAGCAGGTCAGCCGAAACTAAAGGCATCGGCGGGGCGGTATAGAGGATTCGACGTCTTCCGCGTCTGTCTGGATCGTATTTATCATAAAAAGCTTTGTTCACATCTTCCCAGTGCCACTGAAGTTGCCCGGTTGCGTCATGGTGGCAAAACTCGCACTGATAAACAGGCGCAATCGACATAACTGCCTTTCCAATACGTGCCAGTACAGCAACTTCGTCAGCTCTAAGACTCATTGCTTCGCTTGGGTTACTACCCTCGGAAAATTCCAAAATTTGTTCAATACGTTCTGGTGTGAAAGTGGTCATAGGCTTTGAAAACATATTTTTTCCAGTTGTGCTTACCATATCATCAGGCCTTAAGAGCGTTAGCGAATAATTAACAGGTCAGGACCAAAACTAAATCCTTCCCCCATACGGTCTTCATGACGGGAGACATATGCCTTACCGTATTTCTCCAGATCCTGTAAGCGATCTTTTGCCAGATTCCACGAGTATTCCTGGCCCCACACGGGTCCGTCACGCCCGTCAAAGCGGTCAGGTTTACAATTTGCTTTCAGAAGTGCGTAGACATGCTCCAGCGTGGGTAGCTGCAAAGCACTATTAGCCTGAGAAACGGCAGTATGCGTCATTTCTGTTCACTCTTTATTGATTTAGTCAGTTAAGCCGGTCAGGTAACTTTAACCGGCTACTCGTATTAAGATTTCTTTCCGGTTGCTTGTCAGTTAGCGGCGAAGATCAATTTCAAGGCGGGCTGTTTTGACCTTTGTTCCGGACTCCCTAAATGTATCATCCGGAAGAGGCGAAATTTGTCCGCCAAGTTGTTTGACTCGCTCCCTGAGCGCTTTTGTCAGTGTGTCTTCCCGGAACAATACCCCAGCTGACAGAATGGCCTGTAAGCGACCTCGCTTAGCGAGCATTGCGATGGCATGCATGACATGTTTAACGTCAGAGCGTTTAAGGAATGGTGGATTCATAACGATAACATCAAAAGTTTCATCGGGCTGGTACCCAAGAAAGTCGGTATGCACCAGCTCGGCCCCTGTGCTAAGGACACTATCGTTCTTCACTGCAAGGAATCGCTCATCGTTCAATTCGATCCCGGTAATCAATGCATCCGGAGCCGCCAGTTTTAAGGCTTTCAGAATGCGGCCATCACCAAACTCAGGCTCCAGAACACGTTCCCCGGCAGCTGGTTCAGCGCGTAGAACCATATCTGTGACTAAATTCTCAGGGGTAGGGAAGAAATTGAACAAATCACGTGGGATGTCGACCGAACCTGTCAGAATGATTTGCTCGATACGCTCAGCTGCATCCGCCGTAAAAATATGTGCCTGCTCTTTTCGGTTCCATTTGCCACCGGCAGCTTCCAGCACTTTGTTTGTCTTAACATAAATGCTGCGGTCGAGCTGGTCGGCCAGGAAAAGAAAGTTCCCTTCAGCACGGCAGCGAGATAAGACGTTCAGAACTTCAGTTGAGATTTGCATTAAAACTCCATTAAGAGGATTTACCCGCCTGGCGGCAGCGGGTTGGTTACTTAAACAGGACAATTCAGATTTGGCCTTGGTTAGTCGGCAGACAACAGCAGGGATGGGCTGTTATAAGCGAAGCGGTCAACGGGAGCCTTCTCAAATCGCTGACCGCTTGCATCAGGGGTCAGAACGAGTCCGTTATGGGCGCAATGAATGTGGAGCAACATATCCCCGCCGGTGTTGATGTGTAAGGCAGGCACACCCTGATCGATTTCGAACATGACACCAAAACAGGGGTTACCTTCCTTGTTAACAACTTCACAGTGGATGTTATGTTGGCCGGTAACGCTGACCTGATAGGCCTGACTGTCCTCTTCTCTCAGTGTTTCCTCCTCCAGGCGCCAGTCCTGAAGTGTGAGGCTAATTTCAGGGGTATCATGCTCCTTCTGAAGAGCCTGGATACCTTTACGGAACAGCTGCATCATTTCATGAGTAAGGCAGTCTTCCTCAGCTCCAAAATGTTCTTTCCAGCCTTCAGGATCTGCATACATCCAGACGTTTTTAGCGAGCGAAGGTAAGGAAGCATCAGGCTCTACAAGGAGGTGAGGGATGCTCTCTTTGATTCCGAGATAACGTACTGGCTGGCCGTTAAGCGGTAACCCATCCGGCACTGTAACTTCAGCTCCTGGCAAGACGACGCTGTTTACCAGACCTCCACAATGTTCTGCCACCACCCGGCCTAAATCTGCCATAAACATCCGATGCTTTTCTGGTGAGTCCAGCTCACCAAGGAGTTCAGGTTTAAGCAGTAAACCGGTAATAATCTCAGTCAGTTCACGAGGAGATACTAATTTATACATTTTGTTTTCCTTTTCTGTGTTGGCTTTATATTAACAATCCAGATGCACGAGCTAATAACCTCCAGACAACTTTTTCAAAAATTATATACTTAAAGCAGGGGCTAATATGCGCAAGAAATGAATTTAGGAAGGATGGCTTCAAATTTAACTTTTTGGTTTTTTATTTTAGACGGACTTTAAAATAGCATCGCTGGTAAAATAATAAACATGGTTTATTTTTTGTTTGTATTGACAATCAAATGGGTAAAAATTAATTTACTTACATGGCGTATATTTAATGCCACCGTCCCGGCGGCACCGGGCATAAAAGGAAAACCATCTTGAAACCAATGCTCAAAAAAGATTTTTTTTCAGCTATTGAAAACCTTCTCAAAGCTGGCTTTCAACCTCGCTTTTACACTGTTAACAGTGGACGAATCGGTCTCATTACATTCACTGATAAAAATGGAACAAAACAGGTCCCGCCGGGCAGAAAAGAAAAACATTAAAATTAGCTATTTTCCCGAAAAGATCTCGAACACTGAAAAAGTATCATGGGGAACCTGATCAGGAGACAACCCATGAAAATCAAACTAGCCCTGCTTATTGCATTTGCAGGTTTCAGCGCAGGAGCTTCCGCTGAAATCGCAGAATTCAGCTTTAAAGATACCCTGAACGTTAAAAAGACCGTATCGCCTGCATCCGTATGGATTAATCCGGTAACGAGCTTTGACGTTGCCGTTATTTCCGGTCTGGACCGTTATATTACGCTCAGTCTGCTGAAAAGTGACGGGAGCCTCATCTGGAGCACGAAAAGCAGCCTGGTTACCGTAGATGACCGTACCACATCTTCGACAGGCTTTGATTATTACGGCAAGACTCTGACCGTACCAGCGATGGGAGAAGATAGCTTCACCCTCAGAGAGGTGATTACCGACTTGCAAGGGAAGGAGGTCTCCCGGCAGGATTACCCGCTTGCAATTGACCGAACGCCTCCGGCAACGGGTACCATAAGTTATACGAGAAACGGGTGGAACTTTGGCAGCGAAGCGATCTTCACTTCAGTACCAGCCGGTATGCAGTACGCCAGCGTCCAGGCACTGGTCTTTAATGGACTGAGTGATAAAGGTTCCGGGCTTGCTAATGCTGAATATTTCATAACCGATGCCGCTGGAGTGGAGCGTAAAAAGCCAGCGGAAATTAATACAGTGGAAGGTAGCGTAACCGTTCAAGTCGCCGACGCAAGCAGCAATGCCCTGGCACCGGAAAACCGCTCTGAATATAAAGTGGGGATCTACCTTTATGACAAAGCGGGAAACAGGATCGAACTAAGCCGCCGAAGCGTAATTGATCGGGTTAAGCCTGACGATATCATCCAGGTGCAGGACGCCACTACCGGATCATGGGTCACTTATCAGTCTGGCATGACCGTCTTCCAGAACCCTATTTCCGTACGGGTATTAAGGAAAAAAAGTGACTTTACTGCTGTTAACGGTTCCAAATATGGCTGGGCGGACTCGAATTTCCAGACGTCCGATAGCACTTATAATATTTATACTTTCAAATACATATATCCCAATGTGGGGGATACTTATCATGAATTCCAGACTCTGGCAGGAGGAGTAAGACGAATTCATCATAACTCCCTCAACTTCACTCCAGCCCCGGCGATGGAAATAGCCCCGAAGATAGTGGCTAAAGAGATGTACCGGAGTGATACCAGTGAGTGGTTAACTCAGGCCTCAATCAGCGTTAAAACCGCCACCATTAGCCGCATAAAGGTAACCGCTGAACCCCGACCATACGTGCAAAAGTTCAGAACGGTAAAAAATGCAGCCTGGTTCTGCACTATACCTATCGGACAAAGTTCATGCGAGATGACGGTTAACTTCAACTACACCAGTGACAAAGGATTTGAGTATCTGCACCTTTACTCGGGAAAAGATGGTGACAGCATATTCGATGCGCTTGCTGGTAATTTTACGGTTATCTGGGATAACAACCCACCGGTGGTTAATGTCGCTCAGGTAAACAAGGCCTCCAAGACAATCACTATGACGGCCACCGATAATGATCGCGTCAACGCCTGGAACATCAGCTACTGGGATACCAAAGTTTTCGAAGCCACCCTTAAAAATGCCCGGGGGGAACCTTTCACGCTGAAGCCTGTGACCGTCAGTGAAAGCGATTATAAAACCAAAAACGCCACCTTCTCATACGCTGGTCTACCGGACGGGGATTATACGGTGGTTAGCGTCTCTGCCACGGATCTTGTTGGAAACACCGGAACCAAAACGCTTAATGCACCGCTGAAAATTGACTCAACGCTTCCGGTTATCGCGTTCAGTTTTAATGGCGCAGACGCAGAAGGAAAACTGGTTAAAGGGCTTGAGAACCTTCGCATAAGCGTTACTGATGCCTCTGGGGATGCTTCCCTGACATCGCTTCAGCTCGCTGGTGGACCTAACTCTGAAAAGGTCACCCTGGCATTCACGCCGTTATCCAAGGATGTCTTTATTCCGGAATACCCCAGAATCTTCCCCAACACTGACGAATCGGGACAGATGTATCATCTGGAGGCACTGGCTATTGACGAATCAGGTAACCGGACCACTAAAACGCTTAATTTTACCTACCAGCCTGCGAATCTGATTATGCTGGATAATCTCAAGACGCTGGCCACAGCCGTAGCACTGAAAGCAACGGACAACACGCCGCTGGCCATCATCCGAACCAGTGTGTTGCGGCGTCAGGACGGTTCTATCATTACCGGACAGTTAAACGGAACCCTGACTGTTCAGAAAAATGCCCAGTTCGGCGTTACGGTTGCCGGAGTTACGGTCCAGCCTGGTGAAACTAAATCGCTGTCACTGGATCTTGGTAATGGTGAAGAGCGCACGTATCCCGTTACTCCCGCTGTAAGTGGTCAATCTGGCACGGCCACATTTGCTATAGAATTCCCTCAAACATAAGCTCTTCAGAAGGGTGCGGTAGTATGCCGTACCCTGTTACGCCATCCTCAATGTAATATGTAGAGTTGAGCATGACTTAATTATTACTTTCTCATTAAGTGGCTCTTAAATTGCAAACGGGAAAGTAATATTCCCGAGACGGGAAGGACGCCTTCCTTTTGGTTTTAATCTATGATGCTAAACCGTTTAATCACTCCGGAACAATGCCCGCGTTTAAATGGCTGGCACCAGTACATGATTTATCCATGAATGCTTTTTGATGCACTTTTACTTCAGAATGCTCTTAATTTTTTAAACAAAATTATATTTGAATCCTTCGTGTATAAATTTGCAGACCCTCTCTCAATGTTTTTTTAAAATATTTACTCTCAGGTTATTAGCCAGTAGATTCATTCTGTCATGATTACTCCAGAACTAACCGGAGGAATCACATTATGACCAAATATTATGATCGCAGTGGAATTGAAATCTCCAGCGCAAAAATCCGCTGTGTTGATTCTGTAAAAGGTACTGCGGAATATACTTTTCGTATTCTTTGCGATAAATGCAATGGTCGGGGAGAGCGTAAGCATTTTTATAGAAGTCGCTGTATGGCTTGTAAAGCCACGGGTTACAGCCTCGAAACGACCCGCACTGCTTACACGCTGAATGCGCTGTACCGCATTAATGCTCAAGCTGCCCGCAAAGTGTCAGCATCCTTGCAAAACGAGCGTTTGAGGACTGAAAACGCCCACAACTCTGCGTTCAATGCATGGTGCAGATCTCATCAAAAAATGGTTGATGCAATCACCCAGCAATCCAGCAGTAATAATTTTCTGGAAAGCCTTAAGTCTTCTTTAACCCACCAGCGTCAGTTAAGTGATAAGCAGCTGGCAGTCGCCGCCCGCATTTTAGGGATTCATTAATTCAAAGCCCTTTTAATTTAATTTTAAGGTCAATTATTACGGAGGAACTATGATCCATTCATTTAAAGACAGACGGCTTGAAAAGTTCTTCCGTAATGGAAAAACAACGGCAGGTATTCCTTCTGAAATTATTAACGCGATTCTGTGTCGACTCGAAACGCTGGATAATGTCCAGAGTGAGCGGGAGTTATTATCCAACAGCTTGCGTTATGAACGCTTAAGAATGACGTCAAACCGTTATTCCTCCATTCGAGTAAACTCTAAGTATCGATTATTCTTTGAATGGAATGATGGCGCACATAATGTCCATTTGTCAGCACATGACTATAAATCGCTCATCCATTAAGGTTAAAAATGAAGCTATTTTCAATTTCATCCCGGGATACAAGCATGGACGCGATGTTTTATATCCAGGCCAGTACTAAACAATAGGCAAGTTACATATTTAGTACCCTTTCCCCGAAGCCTACTGCGAACTGCCAGCTTACAGATTTGCAGAATGAGACGGTCGTCCCTTCCATAAGCCCTATTTCGCTTTCACTTAACCCCTGGTCGATCAATTCCCAGTCCCGAACCCGGGAATTGAGTATGGCCACGCATGGTCTTAACCTGATCTGTGCAGTCACGGATGAGCATACCCGTCAGATAGTAGACTTTTGCGATAACCTTGGACAGCAGCTTAAGGATCCGGACGACAAAAGCGCCTGGGTTAAGCTCATTAATTCTGAATGCGCATTGCTTAATTCTCCGCGTTTATATCCCGTTCTGCTGGAGCCGGAGACACCGGCACAATTTGAAATCTTTGTGCCAGCTCCGGAAGATGGCGATCACGACACGGTTATAGCCAGCGTTGTTGAAGAATGTTTCGGAGATGAATGCCGGTACAGAGCAACGGACAAAGCTTTTGCAATGTCGGAAAAGCCAATCATCAGGCTGGAAGCACATTTCAATGACAAACGGGAAAAGGTTTTAGAACTGACCTTTTCCAGTTTCAACCTTTCACTTTCTGCGTCCGTGTATGAACACCAGCTACGTCAGATTTTATTACTTTGCGAAGATTTTGGCGTAAGGCTTCAGGGTAGAGCCGGGGCATCCTGCCACATCAATATGCGCAGCGCTTACCGTCGTCTTGCACATGTCGGCACCGGCTCTCGCCCAGGTGATGGGAGTGATGTGCGGGGCTATACCTCATCTAAAGAGCAAAAAGATGTTAAGGGGCTGCTCGATAAGTCAACCAGGGGAAGTGAGCTTGTACCGGCGAGGCACGGGCAGCAGTTTAACGGTGTCTTAGTGAATGCCACACCCGCACCGGCCACGACGGGTTTTATATACCTGTCGCATGATTTTCCGGAAGGCCAGTTTATGATGACAGCCGAGGTGTTGCATGTTGGAATAACACCGGGCGGGATCTACTACATTGAAACACTGGACGGATACCGGTTTATCGTTACAGCGTTTGAAAAGGGATTAATGAACGGTTTAAGGGAGTTTTTGGCTGTAAATGAGGACTACTTTAAGTATTACCGCTGGTCTTAGCGTCTGACCTGAAACCGGTAGGCCAGGGAAGGCAACCGGGAAAATGCAATTTAACCTGATCCTCTCCCTACCACTACCTTTACCCACGTATAATAGCCCGACCAAATTATAATGCCCGATCACCGCATTGGCTGAAACCACACATATTCTTCTTAGGCCTCGCCTGATGAACTTCGACCACAAGACAAAGGAACGTAACTAATAAATAAAATTTATGAGCTGCACAAAAGTTACTTTTCCATAATGGCGCTTCACTTACATTGTGGTTTCATAATCATTGTTGGTATTTAAAAAGGATGTGTTCAATCTTAAATAAAAGGCGGTGTTTTTTTTTCTGAAAATTTGCTGGGAGGTTATTAGCTGGGGGTTGGGTAACAGTATAATAAGTACAGATGAAAAGGAGGTTTTATGAAAACGTTAGACGTGATTTCAACTCAACTCAACTTTAATAATCTGCTGAATCAGGCAGGATATAATCTTTCAGAAATTGTTGTTAAACGCTACAGCGCTGCACCCGCCTTTAACGAAGGGCACTGGTTGTTCATTGCAGAGCAGGATAATCGCTACATTGAAGTGGTCAGTCTTCTTTCAAAGGCATCAGAAAGCGGAGAGCAGCATGTCGATATCTTTATCAATATGTTCGAAGATCCGATTGATGACATTATCTCCCGAAACATTGAACCCAAAACATTTGCGACACTTTATAAATACATTGAACGTATACCTTTTACACCGGACGTAAAAAAAGAATTCTTGAGCAGTATTGAGACTATTAATTTTAGTTAACTAAAAATTACAGATTTTCTTTCACCAAGTTATTAGGTAATGATATCGACCTGGTATCATTACCGTATCATGAATATGGACGGGGACGGGTAAAATGCCTAATAATACTGAAGTCATTAGCTGCGACTTATTTTCAATTCTTTCCTCACTTAATTTTAGTGTTGAGGATATTACAGGGCTAACTCCGGCCAAATTCAGAAAGGGGGCTTTCTTGCATGCAAAAATATCTGCAAGCCAGGCCACGCGAGCAGCTGATATTTCCCTTCAATTACTCACGGATCGTGTTTCAGGTGAAATGAACTACGTAATAGTAATTGGCAGGCACGAAGGGCTCCTGCAAAGCGAAGCAATTGACCCAAACGCTGATAAGCAGTACCGGGAAAACCGTCATTCTCGCCATTTTATCCCAGTAACCGATGCCAATACCAAAGCCCTGAAAAAAACCTGCAAGGTAATGAAAACATATATCAAAGAGCAGGCATTTAAGCCTAACACCTGGGGGCACAATTTCATTAAGGGTTGATTTATTCTTGCCCCGGTGAACCGGGGCAACGCTAAATTAACCTCAACCTGAGCTGGAGGCACAAATGTCTGAAAAACACTTTATCGTAAAGATCCAGAACCGTAACGGCGACCATGAGAAAAGCTATGTTCGTATACTCGTCAGCGATTGTGAGAAAAATGCTTGCCAGACGGCACTGATTTCCGAGTGTGCTGGCGAGGTTGAACAGCTGAGTTTTGAAGACGGTGGGGTTTATGACTACAACGGCGAAAATCACTACAGTGTCAGGAGCTGCGTGGAGGTTGCCCCTGAAGATGTTGCAACTTTGCAACGCTACCTTTAACACCTGCGGCATTAAAAAAAATATCGGGTGTCTGTTACAGGATGCCGCTGTTTTAAACGATGCCTCAAAGATCGCTATCGCTCCTGATGCCTTCATTAAGAGCGGGTTTGTGGTAGGTTCAGCGTAACAAAACTACTGGAATTTTGGTTGCCTCGATGAAGAGCTGCTTTTCTGATTTACCCGTTAAAGACGGCAAGTCCGGAACTTGGAAACTGGACACTTTCGAAATTACCACAGATAAGGCGCTGACCCTCGCCCTTCGTGCCGAGTGTACTGGTAATACAGATGAGTTTATCCCGCCCGGTAGATATCGCCGCTTGTCCAACGGCTGGGATGTGGTGATGTCCAATACCCCGATGGAGATCCGAACCTGCCAGGATTTTATAGAGCGAGCCACCGGGCGGGTGCTCATTAATGGTCTTGGTCTTGGTATGGTGCTCCACGCCATTCTTCAGAAAGACGATGTAACCCATGTCACGGTAATCGAAAAAGAACAGGATGTTATTAACCTCGTTGCAGCCTCGTTTGCAACCGATCTTCGCGTTGAAATTATTAATGCTGATGCAATGGAGTATTGTCCACCAGCTGGCGTTACGTACAACGCTTGCTGGCATGACATATGGACAGACTTCGCAACAGCTAATCTCGCACAGATGGATAAGCTGGAAAGTAAGTACCGGGACATCTGTGACTGGCAGGGATCGTGGGGCAGGGAGGAGTGTGAGCAAAAGCTCATTGAGTTCCAGAATCTTGAGGCTGATTAATCCAACTTGCGAAGGTGTCTCCGCTAAAGGAGCCCGGCTCGCTCTGTGCAAGCCCAGCTGTGCTGCATGATTTGGCAAAGTCTTCAACAAACCAGATCGGTCTGATTTAGTAATCTCACTTCCAACCATCAGGCCGATATAATAACTGTATCCCCATTAGGATGGCTGATGAGTACGATTAATACGGACTTAATTGCGCATATCTACGCTGCCTCCGAATCGCCGTTGACCAACGACGAGCTTTATCGCGAAGTGCAGCGTAAAACTGGCATGTCGGATGCCGAATTGCACGAACTGAAAGAATTTGGGTCAGATAAAACCAGAACCAGCGGCGTCAAACATAAGGTTCGCTGGTTTCAGCAGACTCTCCGTCAGGCCGGGGTCATCGAACGCGTTCCAGAAAAACGGGGCGTCTGGAGATACGCCTCTAAGACGAAAACAAACCTGCATGAGTCATGGGAAAAGCTCTGTGTTGTCGGTTTCTCAACTTCTCTTGGGGCATCGGTTTTTGGAAACGCCTATGCCTTCTTCAGCAATATCACCGAGCAAATTCATCTTTGCCTGACCTCGCCACCTTACCTCCTTCGAAATTCAAGAGACTACGGGCACGGAGGGGGGCGTGGCGAGCAGGCTTATATTGACTGGCTTCTGCGTATCCTCGAACCGATCGTGAAACAGCTTGTACCGGGCGCAAGTGTGGCATTGAATATCACTCAAGATAGCTTTAATAGGGGTAGGCCTTCACGTTCTCTGTATCTGGAGCGTCTGACACTGGCATTATGTGACAAGCTGGGGCTTGAGCTCATGGACAGGCTTCAGTGGGTGAATCGCAGTAAGCCCCCATCGCCAACGCACTGGGCATGTAAGCAACGGGTGCAGCTCTGCTCATCGTATGAGCCTGTGCTGTGGTTTACCAATGATGCGAGTAAGGTTCGTTCAAACAACTTACGTGTACTACAACCGCATTCAGACCAGCATCTAAAATTGCAGGCAGCAGGCGGTGAAAATCGCACGACCTTTTATGGTGATGGGGCGTACCAGCTTAAAAGCGGTTCCTTTGGAAATAAAACAGAAGGAACGATCCCCAAGAATACTTTGTTTTACGGCAATAGCTGCGCTGATACGAGATTTTGCCATTCCATTGCCCGCGAGCTCGGTTTTCCGCTGCACGGTGCAACGTCTCCTACCAGGCTTGCAGCGTTTCTGATTGAGTTTTTGACAGAGCCGGGAGATCTTGTTGTAGATCCCTTCGCTGGCTTGCATAAAGTCCCCATCGCAGCCGAGCGACTTGGCAGACGTTGGCTGGCGACGGACAAAATCATGGAGTGGCTGGCGATTTCCCGAAACCTTTTTACGGCCGCACCGGGATATAAGAGTAACCCCATGCTGGATGAGCTCGCCGAACTGTATCGGACTTAATGCAAGTTAACGGTTTTGATAAAGTGGTTTGAAGCGACAAACGGTTTATTCATTTAGCAGTGGTTCCACCAGAGAATGGCAATATTAACGGCTTAGCATATACCGCTGAGATAATCAGGTAGTCATTCATTTCCGGTTGTCTGTATTAACGAGTGTATTCATTATTCACTTGTTTCTACGATATAGACCCAACAAAAACAAATTGATGGTTGTGATACAGATGTTGTTGGATTAACTAATTTGGTAATTTAGACGGTTTCTAAATTAAAGGTGGACAGATATGAAGTCAGATTCAGAAATGGCTTCTCCTATCGAGTTGCACATTGGCGATCATGTCCAGCGGCATGGTGCTTTATCTGAGGTCATGCATATTGTTGAATCCAAATGCGATATTCCCGGCGGCATCCGGGTAGCAGCATGCATTTGACGGGTTATCGGTAACGTTCCGGGCAATATTCCTCGTGGTTGGCTGGAAACACCGAAGCGTATGGCTGAGCGAGGCGTTAAGTGGGCGACGAGTCTGCCCGGAGGGCTTTACTTTAACATGCAGGGGAACGCACATGCGAAAGTAAGCCGGGTTATTCGTAATGTGACTAACTGAAACTTTTTTCTGAATTGCGGTGTAAAAGTTACTTTTCACCGCGTCGTTTTCCATCACTACTAATTCAGAGTTTTTCTGAAATAAGCAGAGTTAAAGCTAACGATTTATTCAGGCCATTTTATTCTAATCATTATCCTACACTTCAAAAATATGCAATATTTTTTCTTCTGACCTATTAGCCAGAATTCTCGATTCGGTATCATTTACTTACGGTAATTCTTTTAAAAACGAGGTAAATGGCATGCATTCTCAGGATCCTATCACGAAATTAACCCAGACGTTGCAACGCGACGATGGTTCTCAGGTTCGTATTGTAGCGCAGCGGGGATATGGAAGCGGGCTTACAGCCTCGCTTGATGTGTACGTTCTCCGTCGTGATTCCTCTGAAAGCAACTGGTCACTGTGCGGAAAAGATCCTCACCCCGAGTGGAGAAAGATGTCAGTAGATGAGTATCAGAAATTTGGACGCTCAGAAATGCTGCGCTATGCCACACCAGGTGAAATTCTCAGGGTGGCATCCGCTATTGGCCAGCCAATGAGCTTCCTCGATGGCAACCCTGCGTTTTAGCCTGAACCCTGGCGACGCCTTTTAAACCGGCGTCATTCTTTTTACGAGCAACAGACGGAGAAAAAATGAATCTGAACGAACGAAGCACGAGCGCAGCGACGCCAGATTTGAGCCGACTTTATCTCATTTCCGGGCGCATTATGTTTGATGATGATGATCAGGCCTACCCGGTCGAAGCCGATTCCCCTGGTGATGCAGAGGAGGCTTTTCGGCATCATATTGCCGACAGTGCCGACGACTTAGAAAAGGTGATTATAGTTTCCTCTACAAGTTTCGCTTCAGCTCACAGCAGTCGCGTAATTTGTCGGCCTGCCGTGAAGTAATTTCAGCTTCCAATGATATTTCCCTCTTTATAAAAGCCGCCGTCTGGCGGTTTTTATTTGCAAAAATGAATATTAATCCTGAACAATATTAATTTAAGATGAGGTGGTGTTCATATTCTTCTTAATATTTTTTCTAAAAAAACGACTTCAGGTTATTAGTTGGTAGTAGTGTGTTTGTTATGATCTTCTCATCAAATACATTAATTAAATAATCAAGGAGTCAACTGTGGCAGATAATTATACTCTGGCGTCGTTTATTATTCCCTGCACTCAGGAGCAGGCTAAAATGGCACAAGAAGCAATCACATTCGTTACCGAAGCAGAAATTGCAGAAGGTGAGCGTTTGATTGATAAGCCACTGGCAGATTGTTCTCTGACTGAGAAGCTGATTCTCAGTATTATTGAGAACCACCCTGAGTATGACCCTTCAGAGCCGAGCTTTGGGCAACCATCCTGCCCAGACTGTAATTATGAACTGTCGTTCGCAACAGAAGTTAACAGCAGTGGGCTGTCAGTTTTTCATGGAGAGACTATTGATCTTGACCATGCAATTTGCCTCACAACTGCCGTGCTGTCGGTATTCGACCTCCCGGAAATGGTAACAATTACTGCTGCATTTACATGCAGTAAAAGCCGGACAGATGAATTTGGGGGTATGACTATTCTGGTCACAAAGGATACCCACTATTACCAGGATGGCTGTCAGTTTTCTCGTCTCATGAATGAGGCTCACAAAGCCGGTATCCAGTATGCTCTGTGTAAAGTGACGCATTACCACGGTGAGAGCAGCTATGTGGCAAGCTATGTCCTGAGCTGCGACGTAGCGGATTCAGCCCAGGAGGTCGTTAACAGACGACTGAAGGCATGTGCCGGAAAAGAGCCAGAAGACGGAATCTATATTCTGAGTGAAGAAGACAACACCAGTCTTTCGGTCGAACTCGTTACAGAACTGTCTCCGCTCGATTACGACAAGCTGAGCAAGCTTCTTCCTTCCCTTGACACCCTTTGCGGCGCATAAGCCTGCCTGATAACCGTAGCCACCGGTTCCCCCGGTGGCCTGGAGCCTGCCATGACCAATAAATTCATAGTATCTACCGTTGTTTGCATCAATGACTTTGCAAGTGATGTTCCGCAAAGTGTTTCCTTACGGATAGATACAATGCTTGAACAGCGTATCCGCAAATTGGCGACATACGTGAAAAAAAACGATCTTCAGTTAACTGAGTTTTACTTCTATGACGCTAACTGGTCATTTTGTGGTGAAGATGAAATTCAAGAAATAACAGACCAGGATGAATATAAGCATAGCGATAGCACAAGGCAGGAAGCGATGCTGCGGGAAGTAATGCCATCAGCACGTACGGAATGCCCGGTTATTAGGGTGATGAAAGATTCATTTCAGCTTTCTGCTCTACCACGCCATTGTGGTGATGACATGACTCTTAACACTCCTTCAATTCCGCTGTCTGAGTTGAAAACAAATGTCACGGCTTTTATTACACCACCAACCTATATCTAATAGCTGTGCTGGGAGATTAAATTACAATGGGTTTTTATTTTAAATCTATTTAAGAATTAAATTTGCGTGATTTTGATTTAATATAATTTCGCTAAATGGTTGCGCTGTAGTTATTTTAAAGTTCTAATAAAAATATCAGTGATGCAGCATATGCCGTGGTTCAGGAAAATATATGTTTATTGAAAAAAGTGACTCATTCCTTGAATTACCCTCAGAAGTTATTTTTCCTGAGGCGGCTAATGCTGCCATTTTGAAACATGATAAATGGGCTGATGTTTGGGAGACCCTGACAACCGATGCCGATCTGAACTATACCGATGAAAAGGAGACTGTGAGTCTTTCTTCTCTGGTCACGTCAGCCACATCTGCTATTTATCAGGCTATTACGGACGGATGGACGATGTGCGTGGGATACAGTGGCGGTAAAGACTCCCATTCTCTTCTTCACCTATTTCTGATGGCATTGATCAGGGCAGTACGTAACGGCACAAATATCAGCGAACATCATTTCATTCAGATGTCCGATACGCTGATCGAAAACCCTGAGATGCACTATCAGGCTTCACAGGTTCTCAACCAGCTTAGAATGTTCATTGCTGAACACCAGCTACCGGTCACAGTCCTTGTCGCCCAACCGTCTCTTACGCAGAGCTGGGTAGGCCGCATTCTGACTGGACGTGGACTTCCGACCTGGACTAATTCTTCAACCCGTCAGTGCTCAACCGACTACAAAATCGCCCCCCTGCGCAAGGCCAAAGCTCGTTATCTAAAAAACGCCCCGGCATCCGTACGAAGCAGGGTATGCCTGATGCTGGGCTCCAGGGATGATGAAAGTGCCCGAAGGGCCGGAAATATCCTCAAAATGGGAGGGCAGGCGAGGAAAGTAACCCTGACTGAGCACGGTGGTGAACTCTATCCAGTAAAGGAGTGGCGCACTCAGGACATCTGGTCTTTTCTAATGGCCTGTGGTTCCGAATCCCGCTTCCCTTTACCAAGCTTTATGCCGGATAACTTCAGCCTGGCAACGCTTTATAAAGACGCCACCGGAGAGTGTATCTGGTCGCCGGAGAAACCCACGCGAACCTCAGCTTGTGGGGCTAGATATGGGTGCTCGCTTTGCACAGCCGTAGGGGTTGACCATTCAATGGAAACGCTCCTTCGCACTGACCCTGAGAAATATGGTTATCAGGCAGGCCTAAGTCGTCTTCAGCGATTTCTTTCTAAGATCCAGTACGACTGGAGCCTGCGGGATTATATCGGTCGTAAAGTGTTCGAAGGCGGGTATGTGCGTCTTCAACCCAATATCTTTTCTTCGTCCCTGACTGAACGTCTTTTTCATGTCTGTTGCAGCCTTGATTATGTTGAAGCCAGACGTGCGGCAAAGCATCGCAGAAAGCTACTTTCCGGCGAGGTGGACGATACGGCTTATAACCGTCGTATGGCTGAGCCACAATTTCGGCTTGTACATGAAGCAAACGTGATCCACGTTGATTTCCTCTGGTCGTTGCACTGTTTCAACCCTCGCCCGTTTCGGGCAATTGAGATCTATCGCAGAGTCTGGGAAGAGGCCGATCTGGACCTTCTTGAGGATGAGCCTGACATGCTGCCTGTGGCCCGTACACCAATGCCAGCTCCACTCTGGATGAAACTGCCCGGAGGCCGGTTCGGTACAGCTTATGATGGACTGACTGATACGTTGCCGCTGATGACCTATTTTGACGGGCAGGCTGACCCCAGGGCTTCACGTAGCCTAAAGACCGGAGAGAGCAGTTCTGTCGTCGTGGCATTCGAGGAAGAGGATGAGCTGACTGTTGAAGAAGATACGGCGTCCTGGATTATCTGGCATGAATACGACGGGTTACGCCAGAGCATCGCTGACGGTGAGTTTACTCCAACGACTGCTGCTCAGTATCTTCTTCGTTATGACGCGGTCCGAATTTCAAAAGGGAAGGGCGCTGTCTATCATCGTCTCGCACAACGGGGACAAACCTTTTCCCGCCTGGGGATAGGCGAAAGAGTGTCGCTTCCAGAGCTGGTTGCCAGTCGGCGTTTTAAAATACTCAGCGATACTGCATACCGTCAGGTTGTAGCCCGGAAATTGCGTGGACAGATAAAAAAGTTCAGATTCTGGGCATGCGTAGCTGCCTGTGTACAGTTGCACGTACACAACAAGACGGCACTCGGAGAAAGAATCTTAACGTTACTCGAAGGTGAGAGGGAACAGCAACAAGGTGCGATCCAGGCGAAGCTGAAGGCGGGAATGATGGATGCAGTTCTAACTCTGTGTAACCAGCGACTCCGGGTGAAAGAAAATACTAACCAGCCAGAGGAGTTCCGCTATTACCGTGCCGTAAGAGCTCGTTTCATGCGCCATTTATCTGAATGCCTTAAGCCAGAAAATGGCGGCGTTATCCGTGACGTTATCTGGGAACTGAGGGTGCTGAGCAGTGCTCACGGTACGACCAAAACAGGTTTTTACTATGTCGATAGCAATCGCCCGACAGCGAAAGGACTGTTAAACCGCCTTCTGATGAGGATGGTCAGGCAGGTCGTATAAGCGTCTGAAACGCGAAACACACGAAAATGAAGGGGTTATACAAAAAAAACTTAGCTTTGATCGTGATGTAATGTGGACATCATGTCCAAGCGTTGCTGCATCCAGAAAAGTAACTTTAATCCTGTTGATACAGCCTTTGCATTACCTGTTTACGCATAGCCTGGAAACGTTCTAATTAAACCAGACAAATATAAATTTAAATTAATTCACTCACCCCCGGAATCGGGGAACTAAACAAAAGGATCATCAATGCAAAATCAAAATACCCCCGCTCAGGAAAAACACACCGTATACCTTTTTAATGCTGAACATGCTGACAAGACAGCCGCCAAGCAAGCCGGGAAACTCTTCACGCTGGACATTGAACACCCAATGACCCTCAACGATCTCTCGCTGCTGTGTGAGTCGGTCGCGGACGCTGTGGGAGCACCTGGCGGTATTAAATATGAAATCACAACAGAGCCTAATGGGGTTCAGGAGGAATACTGAATCAGTGTGGTGTGAGTCCATTTTAATTTGAGGTTTCATGAGTTCTATCGAGAGGCTGAAGTATGACTTTGAAAATGGGAAGTCCCCGGACTTCCAAGCCTGAGGGGCCATTTGTATTAATCACTTTTGAGGGGGACGAATTTCTTTTTGATGACAGACATAATGTCGTCAAGATAAATGGCAGGCCTAAAAAAATGGATGTAAAGCGAAATTATTTTGAGTCCGATCTGGGAGAAGGGAAAGCGAAATACTGGACTTTAAATATCGAAGAGGCTCATCGGTTCAATTCGATTGATGAAGCGACAGAACAACTTTGTAAACTGAATCGCCCTCATCTGATCAAAATTCGCAAAGTTGAGGGGGTATCTGAATGACCAAAGAGATGTTTTTACGCATTTTAAATGAGGCACAGGCTCGTGTGGATAACGATTCGCTTCCGCTTGATGTTCGTATCCGGTCACGCACCACGGTAAATGATTGCGTCATCCGGGCAGATAAAGAGGGGTGGCCTATTGAGTATAAACAGAAGGTCTGGGTAGAGGCAGTCAGTGGCTGTTAACTTCAGCGGTTACTTAAGCCAGCTCCTGTGCCCGTGAGATTAGTAAAGGCGGAAAATGATATGGTCAAGGTGATAAATATCAACGGGAATTTAGTTGAGTTACCTGAGCCCTCAGCAAAGTTATCCAAAGCGGAATCACCTGATGGTAGGTTCTCAAAACCTAAAAATAAGATCTCTAAAATACAGCGAGCTGAGCTGCGAATGAAATTTGGGGGGCGTTGTGCCTATTGTGGTTGCAAGCTTCCTGAAAAAGGGTGGCATGCCGATCATGTTGAGCCTGTTCGACGCGACTTTGAACTGGTGAGAGCCCCGGTCGGCAGCGGCGTAACTCATGTTGCCCGAAGTACGGGTAAGGTTATGCACCCTGAACTGCATGCAATAGAAAACTTATTTCCATCATGCGCTCCCTGCAACCTTTTTAAAGGAGCTTTTAGTGTTGAAGGAATGAGAAATGAAATTACCAAACAGGTTGAACGGGCTCGCGCATATAGCGTGAATTTCCGTACCGCAGAACGTTTTGGTTTGCTTCATATTGTAGTAAAACCGGTCGTCTTCTGGTTTGAGCAGTATAACGAACAGAAACAAAACGAATAATTTCTCAGAGACATAAAACAAGTCAATCAACAGTGGTTAACCAATTAAAAAAGTCTATTAACTATTTTGATGCTGCTGAGGATCTGCCAGTTATATCCATAAAAGGAGAAAATGATGTATCTGCATCTTGTGCCACGTATTCTTCACCATATGAAAAACAAGTGTACTCTCATGTCCGTGTCTGTCCCTGAATTGTCACTTGAGCTTAAAGCTGATTCGCTGGTGGCAATGAAACCCTATCCCAACAAGACCTACCACGTTGGCATGCTGAAGGGGCGACGAGCATTAAATGGCTTTCTGGTAAAGAGCCCACGAACTTTAGCTGAGTTCACAATGATAACGCTCTGGGAAATAGACGGCTTTGGGGAAATTAGTCATACCGTAAAAACGCTCGTTCAGGACAACGACTATGACCTGGTCTCCCACGATGTCCTTTTGGCACATGCATACCATCAGACGGAGGAGGGATTGGGGTACCGTGTTCATCCATCCTATGACAGTTTAGCCCCTGTCGATTTTGAGCCAACAATGCAATCCCGGTACATAAAGGAATCCGACCTTTCTCACGACGTATGGGAAACCTATTCATGGGGGGAATTTCTGCGTTCGCGTGAAGAGACATTTCTGGCGATGACCATTTCTTCTTCTCGTTTAAACCACCCTGCATTTATCAGAGGAAACCGGCTTCCTCAAACTGACCAGGCCATCATTATTAGTTCCTAACTCTGCCTGGAATAAAAGTCAGACGACGGGTCAGATTTCTAGCATCTAATTAAATGAATGCCCGGTAAGCCGGGCTTTGTCTATTCAGCAATCAGCTTCTAAAATATAGTTGCTAACCGAAATTCACTCCTCCAGCTTGTTAGCTAAAGTGCTTACTTATGTATAATAATTTACGTCTGGTTATAAATTTTTTTGAATCATTTAACACAACGTCTTAAGGATACATAATGTATAAGTTCACTCCCGTCCAAATTATTGCTGATTATATACTGAGGTTTCTTAAAAATAATGCGGATGCCAAGCTTTACGAGGCAATGCAGCGGCTTGAAACAAAAATCGGTCAGTTTATCGCTGATGGGGTTGATGAACATCAACTACGCTCTTCATTAAGCAAAGCCAGTCGATCTCGTTCCAGGGCGACTCTTATACAGGAGTGTGAGAAACTTATTTCGTAAAAAGAGCATCATCCGGGAAAGTTACTTTAACGATAAATGGCTCCCTTCTTATCGGTTTAAGTTGACGGCCATCCCTACTAAAGCCATCATAAAGCTTGATTAGCATTCGAGTGTAGCACAACTGATTTTCATAGAGTCTTTATCCATTCTCCAGTTCTCTAACTGTATAGGTTCTATTCATGCCCAATAGCTTCGATAAGCCGCAGACGCGCCCAGCACATAACTCTGATGCCGAACCCTTTTTTCCCAAAAACCTTGGTTCGTTTATAGAGCAGGTGTCCGGAAGAGATCTGGCAATGCTCACAGAATCCGAAAAAGAACAGCTTGCGCACCTAATCAAAATTGGACGGAGATATGGAGTTTCTGTAGCTATCGTTCCCGATACAGACTCTGCTGAGCTTCATGAATTACTGTCTAATGCCGGTTCCATTGAAAGGCAGTTTTCCATCTATGAACGCATCCAGACGAAGATTGCGTTCACACGGTGTCAGGAAGCATAAACAAAGTGAGAAATACAACTACGTGGTATGACGTTGTACATGTTGAAATCATTACAGGCGAGCGAGACGGCAGGATATGGGTGCTGAAGCTCTCCTGTGGCCATACAGTATTTCGTCGAATACCTCCTCTTCGTCTTCATAGCCTCACCGCTTTTTCTCTGCGGGAGCCCCCAGAAAAATGTCGGTGCTCCCTTTGTAATTCGAATCCAAAATAAAACCTTTTTAAGGCCCCAAACTGAATATCACTGGATAAATCAACCTCTACAGCGTTCAATCATAAACGCTAAATTTATATTTCATTCATTCTATTTTAAAAGCGATATAAAAGACGGAATCCGATTTAGTCTGTTTGATGCTTAAATCATCTTTAGTGCCCTTTATCTTTTACACAGCGACTTTAACATTAACCTGAGCAGAAAAGTTGTTTTCAAACAAAGTGCGAAAACTTTCTGCTCAGGTTATTAGCCGGGTAAGCCACTTTGTTATATTTGTTTCACATTAACAGAGGAGGCGATATGCAAATTGAAAAGGTGATGTCATTACTTGAAGTGCTTTCAAGCTGGCTTGAAGATAACATCAATATGGATTCTGAAATTATCTTTGATAATGACGAAGATAATACCAACTCAGAAATTCTGTATCCTGCTGTAGAAAAGGCTAATGCCGTTTTGCGCAAAATGGCATCTTTATCTTCAGATTCTGTTCATGCAATTCGACAGCGCTTGCAGCTTGCCGTAGAAGGCAAAGCTGAATTGTCCCTCAAGGATGTGGGAGAGCTTCTGCTGGCAACAAAGTATCTGATGTTGTCCACTGAAGAGGGAGAGTAAGCCTGTGACCACTCTCGTATTTGAAATGGCGGATATTAATAAACTGATCGAAGAAATTCGCACCGCAAAAACGTTTTCGGTCACCGCAGATCAGATCTATGACCCGGCATGCTATCCGGGGGGAGCCCTCCTTAACGCTGAGGGACAGACTGAAGAAGAGGCGCGTAAAGCTGGTAGGGTTTTCTTTCCCTCATCCTCAAAAATTGCCAGCACACATCTGGTGCCAAAAGTGCTTCTCGCGCACAGTCATGGTGTATACCTGATCACTAATGCTGAGCTTGAGGGCTCTCCCGCATCCCGCGATACTGTGGCTTACGCCCAGGGGATGAATCCAAAACTGGATGAGGACTGGGATTACGCTTGTGATGCCGCTTTGGGTGGGTCTGATTGTAGCTATACCATTCCCGTTGAGTGGCTGGAGTTAGCGGTAGAGCAGGGTTTTCAGGAGTTTCGACTTCGAATGAGTGAAACCAAGATCAAACTTGTCACTAAATAGTATGTCCTTGCTGTTGCCAGTCAAACATTGTCCGCCAGTCGAGCTGCTGGCGGATTGTTTTATATAAGGAGGGGAAGGTATGTCAGGTTTAAGCAGTTCCGCCCAGAAGCTTACAATGGCACAGATTTACGTGTTACGACGGATGGCATCCGGCACGGTCTATGATATCTCTGGCAATTTCAGACGGGCCAGAGAACGGCGTACGTTTATGGGGAATCCTGATGATGTGACGTGCAGGAGCTCTCCGGTCCTGTTCCGGCTCGGCCTCGTGGAGTTATGCCAGCCAGCAAGCCATCTGGAGCCAGGTTTATACTATCGGCTCAAGTTGAGCTCCTCAGGGCATGAGGCTCTCAAGGCGAACGCACACCTCTAACATTTGAGATAGTTCGTTCGCAGCCAGGAAAGTAACTTTCACCTCAAGTGTGACCCTTACTACCTCATTTATGAGTAAACCCCCCCTCTGATATGTCGAAAATGCTCATTTATACGAAAATAGTTTCTCTTCAGGTGTGATGTAATTACTGAGAATTCTCCCTGAATGGAAGGCAACCGATGAAAATGTTTTTTACCCCTTATGTTCGTATCGTTTTCTATTTTTGCGCATTGATTTTTATTGTTTACAGTTTCAGTGATTTTTTCCAGGGCGTCCCTGACAGCACCTTCTTCAGTGCGGTCATCATGCTACTTGTTATCGGAACCATTGTTGCCCGGCATCTGGATCGCAAAAAATCTCTCAAAAATACTTCACAGATTTAAGTTTCAACTCAGGCCACTCTCGGGTGGCTTTTATAATTTAATAAGGACCGGTTCATGCATAACCACGAAATTCAGACCATTGCTATATTTAGTGCCCAGTATAAAAACATCGAAGATGCTGAAAATGCAGGTGCTTTATATTCTGTAGATATTGAATATCCGATGACACTAAATGATTTATCGCGGCTTTGCGACTCTATTGCCGAAGCAGTAGGTGTGCCTGGCGGCGTCAAATACCAGTTCGTGTCCCAGCCGGAAGCGCATGAAACCAGCTTCTGATAACCAGTAACCAAACTGCCTAAAAGCAGGTGCAAAGCCATGAAACAAACAAAGTCTTCTATGTCACGTATTGTGCAGCTGTACGACGGGAGCCGATACGGAAACTGCGAGCAGGCTGATAACGAAGGAGAGCTTTTTACGGTGGTGTTGAATAAGCCTTCGCAGATCGATGACATCCGTAAAATCGTAGACACAACCGCCGAAGTACTTGGCAAAGCTTTGCCAGTACTCCTCTTATAAAGCTTACATCCGTGAAGGATAATTACGGTCTTACTACTTTCAGTTTTTCATTCCAGTGCCGTCCATTTTAATTTATCGATTTTAAGCGGTCGGCGCTATTTCATCGTTTCTTTTCCGACTGTAATTCCTTATATATAGGAATATTTCAAAGAATTTTTCTCAGGTTATTTGTGGCGGGATGCCAGTTGTTATAATGATTCCACATAATCTGGAGAGTTAATCATGATCACATCTCTAATGAATTTCCGCGATTTAACCGGAGAGGCAGTCATCCAGGCGCGGCAATGCGTTATTAATGCGGAGATCGAAGCGGCCCGGGAAAAGGTAATTCATGCTCGTTCGTTATTCGAAGCGGGTATACATAATGTTGTAAACGGTAGTTCTGGCATTAAGGCTGCGGCAGCACATTTTCTGGTGATAAAACGTTTACAGACTGACACTCGGTATCTGGATGCGGTTATCACTGATAACCTTTGCATGTTTTCTCCTGAGGGTTATCTGTATCTGTTTATGCAACAGCGTTATATGCGATAAAACAATGTGTTAGGGAAGTATCTTGCCATTAAAAATATTAAAAAGGTGACTTGATGAAACCATTTGGACTTGCCGGAAAACCCCGGCCCGAACCTTGCGGCTGCTGCTGGTATACCCGTGAGGACTGCCCTTACGTCAGCGCAAAATAGATCTATCGCCGCAGGCAGCGCAAGGCAGAACGCCAGCGTCAGCGCAGCACCATTGTGATGGCCGTTTCTGAATTTCGCTGACTTCTTCTGGAAATATCATTTTTTCTCCAGAAGAATTTTAAAATAAAGGGAAATCTCTTCACGGGTATCTGATGTTTATTGTTTATGGTAAATTGCGCCACATTAATTTTTGTGGCGCAGTTCGTGTTGGCTTAAGGATATAATATGAAAATCAGCCAGCTGGAATCCGGGATGCAGGTTTGGTCTGTAACCCGTACCAAAATGGGAAATACCACCATTACAACGGTCATTGTCCACCCCGTTGTCATTATAGAAATTCATGATAATCATGTGATTGCTCGCTGGAACGGCAATGCACCACGTCGTTTTGGAGAAACGGCTATCAGGGGCTGGAAGAAGGAGAAGCCCCTGCTTGTCCGTGAACCTTTCGGAAATGCTCGCCTGGCCACCCGGGCTGAAAAAGCCGCTATGCAGGAAAAAGAGTAATACCCCTTTTAGCATCCACAATTTCAACGTCCATCTGCCTTTAACCTTGCCTGTTAATAACGGAATCCTTTCTGACTGGCCGGATCCCACGCATAACCTGAACTGTTGGCTAACCGTCTTACAGCCAAATTCCCTCCTTTATCTGGCAGGAGTGCGTCCGTGAGCTCTGTATGATCTACGTGTTTGTTCAGTAGAGCACATAACAGGAGTGGGGTATGACTGAATTAAATAAAAGCCCGTCCGGTTTTTCCGGAGCTGATGTCAGTAAAGAACAGGCTGCCATAAGGGCACTTGTAGAAAGAGTAGTGACCAACTATCGCAGCCGGACAGCACCTGATCGGGTTCAAAAGGCTTCGGTAGCGTTTAATGGGGGATTAATCCTGACCCTGATGCTGGCCTTGTCGCTATTGGGCTACCTTGTGGCGGAATTGTTCAGGGGGTATGTTGCGGATAGTTCACCCTATGTGCCTGGTCTAAGTTATTCGCAATTTTCGATGCTGATGATCGTTGAGCTGTGTCTATGCTTTCTCGCATGGTTTTTGGTTGTCACAGGGGACTATCCCCGGCCGTGGATATTTCAGGTAGTCCCGATGGAGCAGTACTGGTTCTTTGACGAAGTGGATGACGACGATCTTGCCCGGCTTTCCTGTAACCCTTACATCAAGCGCTGGCTACTTGATGAAATGTCCGGTATTCATCGACTGACCTACACGAGGCTGCATGATCGACTGGAGCGCATCTGTAATATTCCATCCCATCTCGAATACAGCCGTATTCAGGCACATAAGCTTTCCCTAATCAACGGAACCAGTGCCTCCTGATCCTACCATTGCATCCGGAAATTAAACGGGCAGGAACTGCACTGTATGTTCCGACCAAGCAGCTGCCCGTTACCCTTTTCTTTAGTGTAAAAAGACTGTCTCCGACAACCGGAAGTGACTCATGTCAAATAAATTATAAATCAATGATTTATGCAGGCAGGGTGTTTGGCTGATCAGGGCAGAGTGATATAATGACGCTGGTGCTGGAGGCTTTTGCCCCAGCCAGCGGTAACACTGTTTGACTGTGGTAAAAGCAGAAAGCCCCGAGTAATTTTTCAATTAACCTGTACTGCACCCATTTTGTTGGACGATGAAATGGAATAGCCCCTGATATGTCAAAGCCAAAATACCCTTTTGAAAAGCGCCTTGAAGTCGTGAATCACTACTTCACTACTGATGATGGTTACAGGATCATCTCGGCACGTTTTGGTGTCCCCCGAACCCAGGTCAGGACATGGGTTGCCCTCTATGAAAAACATGGAGAAAAAGGTTTAATTCCCAAACCTAAAGGTGTTAGTGCTGATCCTGAGTTGCGTATTAAGGTCGTGAAAGCGGTGATCGAGCAGCACATGTCCCTTAATCAGGCTGCTGCTCACTTTATGCTTGCTGGTAGTGGTTCTGTAGCCAGGTGGCTGAAGGTTTATGAAGAGCGCGGAGAAGCTGGTTTACGCGCGCTCAAGATTGGCACCAAAAGAAACATTGCAATATCAGTTGATCCAGAAAAAGCGGCATCAGCATTGGAGCTGTCAAAAGACCGACGCATTGAGGATCTTGAAAGGCAAGTTCGATTTCTTGAAACGCGGCTTGTGTATCTAAAAAAGCTGAAAGCCTTAGCTCATCCCACGAAAAAGTGAAAGTACTCAACGAGCTAAGGCAGTTTTATCCTCTTGATGAGCTTCTCAGGGCTGCGGAGATACCGCGCAGTACGTTTTATTACCATCTAAAGGCTCTCAGCAAGCCTGACAAGTATGCGGACGTTAAAAAGCGTATTGGTGAGATTTATCATGAGAATAGAGGCCGATACGGATACCGTAGGGTAACGCTGTCTCTTCATCGAGAAGGGAAACAGATTAACCATAAAGCTGTTCAGCGCCTGATGGGAATCCTCTCACTGAAGGCAGCGATTAAGGTCAAGCGATACCGCTCTTACAGAGGAGAGGTAGGGCAAACCGCCCCCAATGTTCTCCAAAGAGATTTCAAGGCTACGCGGCCAAACGAGAAGTGGGTTACCGATGTTACTGAATTTGCAGTCAATGGGCGCAAGCTGTATTTGTCTCCAGTAATAGATCTCTTCAACAACGAAGTTATTTCTTACAGCCTTTCGGAAAGACCAGTGATGAACATGGTCGAGAATATGCTCGATCAGGCATTCAAAAAGCTTAATCCTCACGAGCATCCTGTTCTGCACTCTGACCAGGGATGGCAGTATCGTATGAGAAGATATCAAAATATCCTTAAAGAACATGGTATTAAACAAAGCATGTCCAGAAAAGGCAATTGTCTGGATAATGCTGTGGTGGAGTGTTTCTTTGGAACCTTAAAGTCGGAGTGTTTTTATCTTGATGAGTTCAGTAATATAAGCGAGCTGAAGGATGCTGTTACGGAATATATTGAATACTACAACAGCAGAAGAATTAGCCTGAAATTAAAAGGTCTGACTCCAATTGAATATCGGAATCAGACCTATATGCCTCGTGTTTAACTGTCCAACTTTCTGGGGTCAGTACAACCCGAGGCCCCTGTATGCTAGTCACACACAGCGTAGCCTCTTGCCTGCTTAAATGCAAGGAGAAGAAGGCCATGAAAATGCCGAACCAACCCATTGTTTTGTGCATATTAATAGTTTGTTTAACGCTGTTGATATTCACCTGGCTCACACGAAACTCGCTTTGCGAGTTGCGGATGAAAGACGGAACAAGGGAGGTATTTGCTATCCTGGCCTACGAATCCGGTAAGTAGCTGACAAAGAGGGGGGCAACCCCCCTCTTTTCAGGGTGTGGATTAGTATGCCATCGGCACCTTTTGAAAGGGTTCCTCTAAAGCGGAGGAACCCTTTTTTCTTTTAGTGAAAAGATTGTGGTTAGTAACGTTATGCAGGGTAAGCGTTCATATCAGCGGGCCACCAGCCATCTTTCATTCCCATCATGAAATTGCGGTTCATTGTGCCCACAAACACTCAGCTGGGCACCGTTCCGCTTCATGCAGGTCCGGTGCATCTTCATTTTCAGACGCTAAGCTGATCGGGGTGCATCGTGGAGCAGTGATGCCAGAGGGAGAAATTGCAACCGTGAAATCAAAACTTATCATTCGGCTACCGGGCAGTGGTACTCACCTGGCAGAGCATGTATTTATATCCGGGCCTGGCTGATGCAGCCCTTCATACCTTCTGCTTCTCAAGGACACGGCGGAGTTTTTTTACCTGGGACGCAGTGGAAAGTGTGCCGGTTCTGGGATGGCATGCGCTTGCCTTTTCATCAGGTTTAAGCTCATAGGCTAATGCCAGATCGTTCAGAGCCGCCTCAGCTTTCAGCAGGGCCTCAATGGCCGTGTTCAGGTATACAGTTCGGCTCTCATGGTTCATCAGTATTGTCCTCACAAGGGTAAAATGACAGGCGATACCTGCCGTTTACCCTTTGTCTCCGTTAAGAATGGCATTACGGCAGGCTTCCCAGATAACCTGGGCATTAGCATCACACTCCACGAACCCGCCGCACTGATCGTATATCACCTGGTATACCTCTGGGGGAATCTTCCCAGGCGCAACCGGAGTTGAGCGTTTGCCTTTATGAATCTCATCTGCGGTATCACAGACAGCGTCGAGATGCCGCGACATCCACTCAGATAATTTCAGACCCTCTCGATTTGCCTGTTTTACATAGCGAACCTTTCTGGAAACCGTAGATCGCATCTGAATCTGTGTCACAGCTGGCACATCTTCTTTCATGGCATTCTGTAATGCAGCTTTGGGCTTTTTCATGTTCATGGTTGCTTTAAATTATTCTGGAGTTCGTCTGTTATAAATGCTGCCGTGATCTGTCAGCGTCGCTTAAATAGTTTATCGCCTTCCGCCAGTTCGCCGTTGAGCTGTTCAATCACACTCCAGATAAGCCGATCATCCGGCGTTGAGCCTGCACACTCTTTCACGACCGCCACGGGTCTAAATTCTTCAGGGTCTGCCTGCCCGGAGGTGAAGAGCCTGCTCTCAACCCAGTGGGCCCCCTCTGTGCAGCAGTGGCAACTGGTTTCAGGTGGTTCATCCAGACCGTCCACTCCACAGGCTGAGCAGGTGAACAGTTTGCGAGACCCACCAGCCAGTGGCGTATCGCAAGCTGCTGGAAGTGCGCCAGCATTGCGCCAGTAAAGCACATGATTTGAATCGTAGCAGTGTCCATGAAGCAGAAGCGAAACGCCGCAACTGCGAGTTTCAATGGCTTTGCCTGTGCCAAGGTATTGCCCGATTTCGTCCCATACGTCCACTAAGGTGTCAGGCAGCGGACGCGTAACAGGGAACTTAGCGCAGTCGTCCGGGGTGCCTTTAATGCAGCAGAGGGCCGAATACGCAAGCTCCTGCATTTCGTAGGAGTACTGACCACATACCACGCGTTCCAGTTTGTCGATTAGTTGTTCTTTATTCATCATACTTAGCCTTATTAAACAAATTCATTACACCACTGGCACCATCTGGGCAGGAGCAGACTGCGGCCCGGTAGTAGAGCCGCAGGGGGTGTCGCTGGACTAACAGGCGCTCAGTGAGTCCCGCACTTCCTCATGACTGGTCATATTCAGAAGAAGCTTTCCAGGGCAGCGTGGTTCCGCCTGTGAACGGGTGACGTCTTCATTGAGTGCCTGGATATGAGCAGATTCAACGGTCCTACGCTGTACGACATGGTTGCTAAGGTTGAATTCGCACTGGAGCCTTCTGGCATCAGAATCCGCGTTCATTGCAATGCGTTCATCAAAGCGGCGGTTCATTCGCAGAGCCTCTTCGTGAGCTGCATCAACAAGGGTGCGTCTGGTGACATAGTCGTTACCAGCAAAAAACGATAGCTGAGCGTGTTCCGAAGAGTAGTCGGAGCTTCCCTTACAACGGGCAATCGCGGCTTCAGAGTGCAGGATTAATGAACTCAACCGTGAACAGACGTCATTGATGGTGCCTGTTTTCAGACAGTCGTGGATAAGTGTCCAGGCGGAAATGCTCAGCGGGCGGCTGGTGGTCACATAGGGATTGTAATGATCAACCGTTACGATTGTACGCAGTGAATGAAGCGATTCGGACTGCGTACGTAAGTCACGGCGAACAGTAGATGCCACCGAGGCAACATCTTTACATTCTTTGTCGGACATCGAGTCCAGTACGCGGATCTCCACCTCTGCCGCCTTTGAGGCGATATGCGCACTAATCTCCCCCTTAAGACGTTTGTAGTCAGCCTTGAAGCTTCCCACGCTGTCAATATCGATCCAGTAACCACAGCTGTAACCAGCATTACCAAACTCGTCATCTTTCTCATAGTTCGGACAGCCGTCATTGCTCCAGCCAGCTTTTTCCAGCAGCTCGTCAATAGCGACCAGCTCAGCCATTGGTGCATGTTCGATAATGAAATAATGGACACGGCCCCAGGCATATGCGCGTGAACGGCCATCAACAGAAGTATCAGAAGTCGTCTGACGGGAAAGTTTCATGAGGTACTCCAGTTCTGCCCGGTACCGCCGGGGCGGTGGTGCGAAAGCCGCACCATGAATGACACTATGATCCTCCTGACTTCTATTGTCAATACAATTGAAGCGGCGTTTTATTTATTCATTATTTGGACCCGGCTCGTACGGAACGACCGTCGGGACTTGCCGATCTTTCTACGGTGAGCAGGGGAAGGGAACATCCCAACGCTTGTTTCCAGATGTGCAGCCTGGGAGGGCGCAGAATGCCTGACAGAATCATCGTGCAGCGGTGGCGAAAGACCCGACAAACGGGAAAAGCATCCTTTTATTCCAAATCCAACCTCAGCTTTTAATTACGCCAGTACGTTTCCTAAACATGCCAAATCGGTCTCTTATACGCCCGGATGGGCCCGATGAAAACGATAAAATGAGAAAAAGAACCCGACACATCGCTGCTCTCTGGGAAAGCCGGTCAGCAGATGGAGCGCCAGAAACTAAATCCGCTGGTTTTAATAATGATTGAGGAGAACAAGATGAAAGATAACAAGACACGTCCTGTAGACTCGTATGCTCATGCTGATTTCATGGAGTCCGTCTTCAGCAACCTCAGGGCTTTCTGTGATGCGGAATGCCAGCGGCTAACTGCCGGTTATCCCCCAACTGTCAAACCAGAACAGCAAAGCACTGACGGCCAGCTGTCGGCGGCATAAAGCATTACCTGCCAGTTCGTTCAAATTTCTGCTTCCTTAAGCCCGGGCCAAAAGCCCGGCTCAATCCAAAAACTGAACGTACCAGTTTACCTCTATATCTCCTGAATCCCCTGCGACTTACAAGAGACCCGCACCGGTTTAGCCATTCCTGTCCTGCCACTCTCCCATCACTGGCCCAGACAACCGGAAAAGTAACTTTTCTCTCTGAGTCACCTTCTGAACCAGTTATTTTGCTTAAACGTAAAAACGGCCCACTGTTGTGAAGATTTAAAACGGACGGATCGAGTAGTATTGCCTCAGGAAAATTTTTAAAAAAAGTTACTTTTTCTTCTCCGCAACCTATTAGGAAAAATGTCGAACCTGGTATTGTTGTGTTGTAGCGCAGTTAAACAACCAACCAAAAAAGAGAACAAAAATGTCCGCAATCGAAACTGAAGTAAAAAACAACAGCAACGAAATCAGCCTTCGTGGTTACCTGGAACGCACTGGTAACGGTGCCCGTAAAGGCAACGGCCTTATCATTGACCCTTCGGTTGTTGTAGAGCAGGAAGGCTTTAACACCCGCACGGCCGGTATGGGCGAGCTCTACTATTCAATGCCTCACGTTGTGGAACACCTGAACAGCCTGGCCGATGCCTACATGGAAGACCCGTTCAGCGTGACGCCTATCGTTGTTCAGATGGTTAATGGCGTACCTGTACTGCGTCAGGGGGCTTGCCGTATCCGTTCCATCGCTATTGCAAACCGCCAGCTGGAAGCAGAAGGGCGTGAACGCATTACTCGTATTCGCTGCGAAGAGTTTCGCGGTAGCGCTTCAAAAGCAGAACTCTTCACCCTGACCGGCAACTCCAACCTGGCGCTGTCTGTCGTAGCTGAAGCGCTTTCAATTAAGCGTCTGGTTGAAGATAAAGAAGAGCCTAAGACCTTTGCGGAACTGGCAAAAAAACGTGGTAAATCAGAGCAGCATCTTCGCCAGATGGTTCGCGTACTGGACCTGCCTTCTGAACTACAGACCATGCTTGTGAGCGATCAGGTGAGCATGTACGTTGCACTGGACGAGTATATGTACAGCGGTGAGGATGCGGTAGATAACATCAACAAAGCGATCTCCATCTATGGCAAGGCGACGAAAAACACGCTGAAATTCGTCAAAGCTGCCAAGGTAGAAGAGCGCATGGCAGATCCGCAGACTCCGGAAAACATCGGTGCTGAGCAACCGGCAGATGATACTACCGATAACACCCCGGTACCGGATCAACTGAACGATGAAAGCAATACGGAGACGCTGGATACGCCACCGGTACAGGAACCGGCTCCAGCTCCAAAGGACAGCGCTCCTAAACAGAACCCGGCAGGTAAAGCACCTTCCATGTCCAGCGTTCTGAACAAAAAGACTGTGACCGTCATTGCAGACACCGCGATCCCGATTTTTGAACGTATTGCTGAAGAAGCCAAGCTTAAAGAAGGTGAATCTGTCAGTACTGATACTTACACGCTTGTTCTGACCAATGATGAAATGAACGATATCATCAACGCTCATGCTGACCTGAAAGAGTACCTGCGTAAGCATGCTGATAAGATGAACAAGGGACAGTCATGATTTTCTGACCGACCCCTCCATCCGGACGGGTCGGTAACTTTTTCAGGACAAGGGGAAACAGGGCAATGAAGAAGGCTGTTATCAACGTAGACAAAACTAACCCACTGCCAGTCCTGACGGATTCGGTGACCCGGGTAAGTATTCAGTGCACGGCAAAAGATGAAAACGGGGCAGGGATCGAAGTGAATATACTCGACCTGATTCAGGATCATGATACGGCTGAAGTGAAAGTGCAGTTTGGGAGCTCGCCTGTTCAGGCTCTGGCGATGCTCCGCCGGGTTATGACAGCACTGGAAAAGCAGGCAAACGCAGAACTGAATACAAACCACTATTCGCGTATGCAGTGATCTACTCTGGCAATTTCATCCATGCTGCCTCTGATCTGTCAATCGCGGGCGAAACCTCAGGATGAATAACGCTGATGTTAGCAGCTGGTGGAACAAACAGACTTAAATGGAAAATTGCAGTGAGTAAAACAATGCGTAACGTTGTTGCGGGTTACATTCAGCCGCTAAGCGGTTCCCGGACACTATGCTAAGCGTGGTCAGACGAAAGCTCAGCAGTATCGTCGACATGCAGGAGACCGTCAGACAGTCCTCACAAATGCTTGAGTCTGATGCAGCCATATTCCTGAAACGCGCCATAGTTGCGAGGATGCTTCAAAAAATAAAATATCAGGATAGTGAAGTTTTAAAAGACTGCCTTGGCGATTTTTTTATTTATGAACAACGTGAAAAATTGCGCCGACTTGGCGTGATTACTAACTGGGGGATTAATAAAACAGCAGACGGGAAGAATAATAAGTTGTGATAACTCAGTAAATATTAATTTAAAAAGCGTCTTCAGAAATAGAAAAAATGCAAATTATATTGCTACGGGTTATTAGCCGCTGAGGCTGTTTACATATAATACTTCTAAACAGGAGGTATTATGAAAAAACAACTGGCGTACGCTTCAAACTGTTCTGACAGTCTTTATTCGTATATTTATCGCACTCTGCAAAAACGGGCTGGTGATGAGAATGAAAGCCTTTATCAGCAGGCCATTTCCCGCTGCCGTACAGCTAAACAAAAAAAGAAACTGGCCGGGTATTATGCCGGTCCATGGCAGCTGCTTTTCAACGCGTGGTGTAACAATCGCGTCCCTAACACAGCGGTGCTGGCTCTTCTACTCCAGCAGTGCTTATCTCATTTCCAGTGCGAAGAAGTGATCGCAGCCTGGCAGTAACCCTATCAAGCCCCTTCGTATAGCGGAGGGGCAGGAGATATCTCATGTACAGAAACGACAGAAACGTGGATTCCTTCAACCTGGTTAATGCTCTTCAGCCGGTCTTTCGTAACACCGGCTGTGGGATATTTGAATACGATCGTAAAAAGCAGAATGAAACCGCTGATTCAATCTTACGAGCGTTGGCGTTAAATGCCGATTTCGCGAGGGCCTTAAAACAGTACGTCCGGATTAATTCTGTACGACGGGTTGTTCAGTTCGATGACGGCTCGGTTCGCTATGGTATTCATGCCGAATTTGAAGGGCATGATAAAATTAATTCCTTCCGTATTTTTAAAGATGAAGATACAGACGCATTTGACTCCTATTTTTATTTGGTTTGCGATAATAAAGCTGAGCTGGTGGATTTTAAAATGAACTCTCTCGATATTCAATTACAGGCTGTTTTTGAAAAAGTGACAGGTATTTATCTGTCACATTAAATATTCAAATTTTCAATCCTCGGGCTGATAGACAAAAAACGCACTTTAGAATAAAGATGAGATGAATATGAAAAACGTAAATATTTTGACTACCGATATCGCGGCCATTAATGCTCTTTCTGGCGTAGAACTGACGGACTTTCTCACTGCCGGGTATCAGGTAAACTGGTCAGGAGAAAGGGAGGTTTCGCTGGTGGGCTTTCCGTGTTTAGCAAGCAACAAGCAGCCGGTAGAAGTTGGTCCCGGTATTTTCATTAATCGCGTGTACAGCAAAGACAGCCAGTCTCTGTGCGGGAAATTGCGCTATGACCTGTCTAATGGTCTGGCATCCGGCGCATTTTCATTTTTCTCCCATTCAGGCTGGTATGGGGGATTCCGTGTCGTATCCTTCCGTGACAACGGGCCAGCTGCGTTGATCAACATTGGCATTGTCCATGAAAATGTTTTGAATGCGTTTTGTGCTGACTTCCCCCGGGCCAATGTGAGCGTAAACCGTTTTCATTGTGGCATGACGCTTGAGCAGATCCGCATGTTCATTTCAGACACCGCTTACGATATGCCGCTTTATAACAACGAGTCTGACTTTCGCAGGCTCGCCAGTTAGCATGGAGACTGGCTTCAGTGCTTACGCCTAAAAACCAATGAGCGAAGTGGCGGAACCGGTTGGCTTCGCCCAGTTGGCGTGAGCGATTAGTTCTATACGGGAAGAAGTCATAGTATTCTGAAATGATAGTTATCTCATACGAACGATAGTAATGGAGTTTCTTAATGGGCGTTGATATCTGCTGGCGATTTCAAAGGGAAGAAAAGCCTGGTAAATGGATTAATTTATCAAGCAATTATAAAGGGGACCGATCATATCTCCACTTTGCCTGGCTCGGATTTGATGTAGATCGTGAAAGGGCGAGCACATCAGCAGTTTTTATCCACGCATTACGCGGATTACCTGATGATATACCGTCCGAAGATGATGATTTATTCGGTGAACATTCATACTCATGGCTGACTTCGGAAGAAATTTTGTCAGCCATACCACCCGATAACGCCGGAGAGGTGATCCAGGAATTTGTCGAAGAAGTAAAGCGTCTCCACGTGGAGAACGGCAGCGTCCGTTTCGTCTTTGGATTTGAAGGGTAACCCGTAAGAAAGTAGCTATCTTACCCGGCTAGGTCTCCAATCTCTCAGATGCTCAAAGAGGGCCGGGCATGGTGCCCACACATCCCCTACCATTCCGATTTGATATTCGTCTAATACACCCTTTAAAGAAAACAAGCAGACGGCAATGAGACGTCGGATTAGCGTCAGCAAATATGAGACGTCAGTAGTCGATGTTTGTCCTGCGGAACGTGAATCTGTTTACAGGGGGTAAAGCCGTACCATCCATGAGGGCTCAGAGAGCCGGGGTCTCCTCCAGATCACTGGAAGTTATTGACTCTGGCAGGCCTATCCCTATGACTTTTTCCCGGATGGCAAATTAAGATCGAACAGGGCCAAATTAGTACTCTTTTCTAAACGGAAATACTGAATCACCCTGATATAACTGGTCTCTCACAAGACAGGAGATCATCAATGGAACGTGTAATATTTTCAGGAATCTTTTTTATGATGCTGGGCGTACCTTTTTACCTTCTTTATAAAATTGCCCGGGACATTTTTGGGACCGCCGGTGCTGGTGAGCCTGCACAATTGCCTCAGGGCAAGCAAAGACGCTCAGGAGGCGCTGGTTCGGGTTCGATCTGGCAAGGACACCATCTACAGGGGAGCAGCCATTTGAACCCCCTCGGAGGTGATTGTAATGGTGAAAATAGCATAGCTGGTGGTTGTGATGGTGGCGGTGGAGGAGGAGGAGGAGGAGGTGGTGGTGGTGACTGATAGCCTGCAATTTTAACTATCAGGATGAAACCCATGTCCAGCAACCGGAAAAAGAATTCATATCAACCGAAAAGCCCTGCCTTAAAGTGAAGCGTATTAAACGTGAAGGATGCTGAATTAGAGGGTATCGGTTTTATACTGAAGCGTAACTGGAAGAAGGATCTGAAATTAACTATTACGGAAAAGTAACTTTCTGACTCACCACGTACGCCCCTCGGTTATGCCATACAGTTTGATACGAAAACAGATCAGTAAGTAGATTGCTATACGCCGGAGAGAAGTCTATTTTTCATACACCGAACCTGTTTGGCCTGCAATGGAAGCAGGTATAATAATCACATACAAAGGAGGGCATTATGAATAAATTTTTATACGTGCTTTTGGCCTGGATTGTTGTGCTTTTTATCGCCAACAAACTGCTCGCAAGACGTAAGCCCAAGACGGTTAAAATCCTGGTACAGCGCAACGGGAAAGCCGCAGAGGTTGATGCTGTAGTGGTTCAGGGTTCAAAGAGAGCTAACAACAGTTCTGTTGCGGACAGCGACGCGGTAGATAATTATTTTGAAATGAATCCTTACTCCCGCGAAAACCAGTCGAATGGTTGGGCTATGCTGGCCAGAGACGATGACCAGCTTAAATAATCAGTTGAGTGTGATGTGTAAAGCAGCTTAAAACTCTAAATGGACGAACAGGGGAGGTGACAAAGATGACAACCAATACAACAACGACCACCTACCGCTCAGAAGAAATCGTGCCGTTCAGACGGCCCAAAGGGGATCTGGATAGTCGGTATATGCCTCAGGTGTATGCAATGGTGCGGAACTGGGCAAGTAACCCTGCTCAATATGGTGAGGGTGTACTGGCCTCCTACCGCCAACCGGCAGTAAACCTTGCCTACCAGGTAAAAGGAACTCGTGTTGTTTTAATTCTGGTACCAGTAGAGTGCGAGCCACCTGGAGTGATAATGACGGAAACAGTCCTGTGGCCGTCACTATCACTTGTAGAAGTCTTGCAGACCTTGCAGGAGGCCTGGCAAAATATTCCGGCGTTAAACCCCTGACGACTTCTGTCAATATCACCGGCTAGTGATTTACCTCTCTGCTGGTGGTCAGCCCGCCTAAGTTCAAATTATCTCTTTCTAAATTAGCCCGGATAAAAATCGGTCCCTCTAAAATAGCCTGCCCTGAGTAGGCTACGTCATACAAAGCGTTGGCCAGTCACCAGCTGGCTGGTGGCCATAATGCTCCACAGGATAAACCGTATCAGAACTACGCAAAGAAAAAGCCCCAACAATTTACCGATGGGGCCTTTTGCAGACATTTTACAGCCTTACCAATGATAGAGCGCTAAGGCTTCTGCTTAGTGAACAGACTTGCCCACAGATAATGGATAAAGTTGAGCAGAATGTATGTTACTCGTTGCTCGAATTTCATCGGGGCTTTGTACTTTGTCGTTATGTTGTGAATATGAGTAAGGTCCGTATAGAGCCCTGGCGACTTCCTTGTTGACTTCAACACCGAACAGATGTGCTGAACAGACTCCGGTGTGAACAACCGTAGCCCTCGTCGTTGTTTGACTTTATGGATAAAATCGTCCATCCCCATACATAACCATTCCGGCTTGATGCCATCAAACTTACAACGTCCGTTTATGATGACGACATTGATACATTCCAGTTCTCTAGCCTTAAGAGCAGACTGAATAGCCCTGATGTGCCCCTGGTTTTGCTTAAACGGGTTCTGCAACTTGAGGGTTCGGGACTGAGTCCATTTCCGCCAGTGGCTTTCCTCCAGAGTACCGTAGAGCTTGCCTACGTAGTTTTTCTGCTCTATGACGTATATACCATGTGGGGCTACGAGAATGTGATCAACCTGAGTAGTGCTATGAGCCGACAACTGAAAGGTGAGATCACTAAGTAGCCCCTGAGCTTCTTCAGGAAGCCCAGATTCAATTGCCTTTGCAGTCCGCCGTTCCGCTATGGCAGAGGTCATAAAACCCAACAGACACAGCAACACGACGAAAATAAGGATAATGAAAGCTACCCCCGTAATGCTCCACAGCAGATTGAAAGCATCCATGTTACCTCACAGAGGGGTAGCTGGTGGCATTAACAGATTCTACCAAGCGGGTAGTGGTACCGGTAAGGCTCTCAATATTTGAAGACAGGCTCATCAGCATGCCGAGTGCAGAACGGAGATTACGATGAGGCTCATTGTAGTTTTTGAACGTGTCAGTGGAGTACATTTTTGAAAGACGTGTACGGATCTCTACTGACGTAAGATCTCCATCCACCAGGCCGTACTTAACTGCCTGAGGTGTTGGCCATACACGGCCTGAATAGAGAGAAACAGCATCGGCATCATGACGCGAGAGAAGCTTTTTACCCCGTCCAAGTTCAACATCAGTTATAAATTTTTCATGCATCGTGTTCAGGATCTCCTTCTGCATGAACTCCCTCGTTGAATCGGACAATGGGTGGAAGGGGTCAAGAGCATCTTTGAACTCACCGGCCGTAAGGGGCTCATTCTTGACGCCTACTGTGCTCATGATCTCTGACAGATTCCAGTGGTCCATACGCACACCGATAGAACCGATCAGGGCATTACTGTCGGCATAAATTGCATCAGCGGGCGATACCGCGTAATAGCATGCGGATGCGCATATGCCTTTCACACTAACGATGATTGGTTTATATGAGTCTGCGATATCAGAGAAAAAACGACCGGTACCGCTGGAGAGTACTTCGAGGGAGTTTTGCTTCGACCGTGCTTCATCGCCACGTTCTGTGCTCCCGGTTTTGTTACTCTTGTCAGCGGCTACAGATGAAAGAGAGCAACCGGCATCTGATACGCGTTCAATCTGTGGCTGGTGGTTTTTAAGCGCGTTTATCTGGCGGTAAATAATGATGGCGTCAGAGGGACCACCACCACCTGACTCTGCCTCGATAATAACTGCTTTGGCATGGGGATTATTGTAAGCTTTGGCAAGAGCTGTTGCGATCACTGTTCCATCGCCCGTTTCCGAGCCGGTACCCATCTCGCCAGAAATCCGTATTACAGCTATATGGTCTTTCTTCCCTTCAGCGTCCTGCCATTGTTCGTAAAGATTGTAGAAAGAAAACCCTACAGCGGTCATGGCAATTAGCGACATAGCAACTTTTGCCGTGGTATGAATGCGAAACATCTTATAAAAACGGTCAGCGTTATCATTGAGCGATTCTTTGATATTTGTAGGGGACTTCCTTTTTTTACTGCTTAACATCTGACCACCTTTACATGAGTTTTTGAAAGTTAGACCACAAGCGATTCAATGCAATTCCCAGTATCAATAAAGCGACTGGTGGGAAAAGTTGAGCGATATTGTTAAATAGTGACATATTCGGCATGACCAAGTAGACCATCGTTAAAGCACTGATCACCCAAAATGCTCGAAACCAAATACGATAAAACTGAACTGTAACCTTACCAAATACGTACCTCTTCAATTTCCACTGGTACATTCCATCTGCTAGCATGGCAAATAGATAGGGCAGAAAAACGATTAGCCACCCCAGGATTAAGTTCCACCGGAAAATGGACTGATAAAGTAAGAGGGGTATGTTTTTGGCCATAGTGTAATTAATAGAGGTAAATTTTTCAGCAACAATGTTAATACCTCTGGCTGGTTTTTTGGTGTCAGGGATCAGAATAGTATTCAGATAGTCAATTAACTTATAGTCATGTACCAACCAATTTAAAGTCGCTTCACTATTTGCAATAACAGACTTCCAACGGTCATTTGATATGATGGACCGGCTTGCATTAACCTCCTGAGTAATCTGATATTTGAGCTCCTCAGTATTCTGGAAAGCCAGGCTGTAACCAAAATAAATGACCATGCCAAAAAAAAGCATTGTTCTGAGCACTGCTGCTCTGCTTGTATTATCCGCAGCCATTGCTTTCCCTCCATTCACGAAAAAGAGCTAGCCTCTGATCGTGATTGCAATAGTTGTTACGCCACATCGTCGGGATACCCAGGAGCCAGTGGTACTGTTTAGGTATGATTTGGTCGATGAGGCTTAACTCCGCCAGTTCTTTATGCTCTGCGCTTTTCCACTCGATCTGTCCCACATCAGGAACAAATACAGCGGTCCTTACTTTTGCGGCCTGGCGGGAAAATTCTATAAAGTTGATGCCCCACGGCGTCCAGTATCTGTACTGCTCGTTTAGGCCGATGTTAAACACCGGCAGAGAAAGAGTTGAGTCGGCAAAAGCCGAAATCACATTTTTGCAGACTCTTGGACTATCTATTTTTTCCTGTTCGGTTTTGAGATGAGTCAGCAGTGCACGGTCAATAATGCTGTTAAAGGTGTTTGTATAAAGGCCATTAGGGTCAGGAAGCCGATCTATGGCAGTAATGATTTTAAATTTTAACCGAGAAAGAAAGGGAGAGTCCTCAATAGTAACTATATGACTATGTGTTGTTTCTGGATGAATCTGGGGTTTGATGCGCTGTACTTGTTTAAAAGAGACACTACCTGGCAAATTAATGAATGCGCCCACCGTGCGTGTCAAATCGACGAAATAAGGCAAAAGATAACAACCAAGCATACGGGCATTCTTCTTTACAAGATCACACCGTTCGTCATTGTTATCGAAAGAAATACGGAAACTAACGAATTTACGTTCAGGACCTTCGCTGGTGGTCAGCGATTGAATCCATTCATGGCATGAACCTTGTGGTACCGACCAGTAGCTGGTTTCACGGTCCCCAAAGGGATCAGTCGTGATCAACTCTCCCTTTAAAAGGAAAAGCTCAGACAGGGTATTTGCCATGGAGAATAGGGAATCGATATCGTTGCTCTGACAAAATTTTCCCAAATGATGAAACGCGTTTTTTTCTATCTTAGTTAGCCGATCTCGAACTTCCTGAGAATCTGCGTACTTTAAACCCAAAGACTGAAAGCGCCTTTTTACGAGCGAGCGACATTTGCTGACTTTTAGTGCAGAGCTTAAAATTTGCTGGCGCGTCAGGACAATTTTTTCATCCATCAATGAAACTTCCTTAGAAATTTATTAAGATTTTTGATATCGAGATTTTGACGCAAAGTAACTTTTCCGGCCTTCTTGAAAAGCATTTCCGACAGAGTTGTGTTTGGCTTCATTTGTTTCTCAGCAACAGCAATAGGGATTTGGCCTACAACCTTCCTGCCATCTTGAAGCCTGGCAACTATGTGAAACATAGGGACCTGACCCAAGAGATCCTTTGGAATACTCTCTTCTAAAGTTGTCTGCTTTCTTTCTGAGATTGAACCTGAGAAGTTATTATGCGGCAAAGATGTTTCTGAACCGGTCGTATAAGTGACCATATTTGTGCTTATCGCACTCTTACCAAAGTTCTCTACAACAAGCGTCTGAGTAGGAGTATCGTTGACTCGCAAGCTTATATAATTGTTGCAGAGCCCCGTAATTCGATTGGCAGTTTCAACACTTGCCGCAGCAATAAAGTCGGAGATGGTTTGGGTGCAAATAAACAGTGCAATTTTCGCTGCACGACCCTGCGCCAGAAGGTTAATCATAGGGTTGTTAATGGCTGAGTGTGCCTCATCAACAAAAATACTTATCCTGGAATTAGCTGACATATCACCATCCTGAGCGTTGTAGCGACTACCGGCACAGGAGGTCAGATCTGACATTATTAATTGAGAAATAGCAGCTGCTGTATCGGGGTTTGAAAGGCCATCAAGCGAAATGTATAGCACCCCGCCAGTGCTGAACATCCCTTCGCTTGTTACAATTTCTCTTGATGATACTGAGTTCGGGTTAGGAGATAAAAGCTCATTTAAAGGTTTTTCAATGAGCATATCGAAAACAGGCATAATACCTGCGGTCATTTTAGCCATATGCTCTGGGTCGGACATTGAGTAATCAATAAGCTGGGAAACAGTATCTAACCAGTCTATTTGTTCGGACCCCTCGTAATTCATGAAATGAGCCGTAAACCATTCAGCGAGACGCTTGAAACGTACCGGCAAGGTTTCGTTAGCGACGTACTTAACTTTTTCGGTCCAGACATCGTAACCATAATATCTCGCGTAACATGACTGAACCGCCCCGGAAATCCTGGAGACTAAACTCCCTGAGAAAGAGGTAAACAGGATGACTAAAAATACTCGTTTTTCCCCCGAAGTCCGTCAGCGGGCGATTCGTATGGT
>NZ_JBJQJO010000030.1:0-50686 GCF_046487395.1 Escherichia sp. WS1450 | reverse complement strand
ATCCGGCACAGGTTTGTAGGCATGATAAGACGCGCCAGCGTCGCATCAGGCACCGGTGCACAATTGCCGGATGCGGTGTGAACGCCTTATCCGGCCCACCGATCCGGCACAAGTTTGTAGGCATGATAAGACGCGCCTGCGTCGCATCAGGCATCCGCGCACAATTATAAAATAATACGCTCCCCGGCACTAAAATCCGTTATGTCTCCCGCCCAATCAATGGGATATAACCCTCGCGCTACATCGCGATGGAACGTTGAGAATGGCCAATCACTCACCTGCTTTACCCAGCCATGTTTCACTGGATTTATATAAATATAATCAACATGATGGCGATAATCTTTTGTATTGCGAATGGCATGCTCCCAAAAACGCGGTTGCCAGATATTTTTCAATCCGCAAGCATGGGTGAACTGCTTTTTAATCTCCCGCCAGCGAGAGGAAAAATCATCATCACTTTCGGGTAATGTCCAGATACAGTGCATATGCTCTGGCAAAACTACCCAGGCGTTAATTTCAAAAGGTCTGGCCTGCTTAACTTTAATAATGGCGTTACGGAGTGTCTGGTACTGGGTGGTCAAAAGTTGGCTTCGACGATTCCGTAAATTTACCGTGAAAAACCATGTTCCCCCCTTGATGTAATAACGACGATATTCAGACATGGCGACTCCTTTTTCTCAACGATAAGAAGAAAAGGAAAAGTCGACAATGAAGTTGTGTTATATCGGGAAAGCAGCTCGCAAAAAATTCGCAGACTCGTAGGCATGATAAGACGCGGCAGCGTCGCATCAGGCATCGGTGCACTATTGCCGGATGCGGCGTGAACGCCTTATCCGTCCTACAAAATCGTCTCTTCCGTCAAAATCCTGCGCGCGCCTAAAAAATGATCCTGCCAGAAAGGTTCAGCTAACCGACTTACCCGAATGGTTTCCCCGGTGCGCGGCGACTCGATAAACTGACCGTCTCCCAGATACACGCCCATATGATCGGCAATCTCACGGCTGTGAATATGGAAAAACAGCAAATCTCCCCGGCGCAGGTCGTTATTCGCCACAATCGTTGCCCGATGGTAGTGATACATCTCATTGGCCGTGCGCGGGAGCTTCGCCTCGAGGATCTTGTTGTAGGCATAAAAAACCAACCCGCTACAGTCGAAGCCTTGATCGGGCCGCGTGCCGCCCCAGACGTAAGGCTTACCAAGCTGCTGCTCCAGGCGGTGAATCGCCACTTCGGTGATGTTGTGCAGATGGTCGCTGCTTAAGAAATGGTTGTTCTCCGCCAGCGCCTGCCAGCGTCTGTCACTCGCCTTGAGCGGCGCAGGAAACCATTCTGGATGCTGTTTTATCTGTTCGCGGTTGTGCTGGCGCAGCGCCTTTCTGCTTTCGGCATTGCCTTCCACAATATAGCTGGCCTGTTTTTTCAGATGGGTTTGGTACTGTTTTAATAAACGCGCACGGTTTTGCATCCGCTGGCGGGCGGCGTAGCTGAAAGAGATATGTGATGTGGTGGCGCTGGCGAGTAAAGGGAGCAAAACGCATAACGAAAACACGCCTGGATGCAGAAATCTGCCGTGAAAGAACGAAGACATGAAGGACATAAACCGGCTGAATGAAGGTGAGAATTTTAAAAGACCAGAGGAGTAAACGGGATTATTAATTGCTTATTTGCATATTACTATTGAGGTTTCATAATCTTAGGAAATAAATGATACATGCGCTTTTCGGACTATTGAAAACTGCCCCTGTGCTAAATTTGTAAACCCTGCGCCGACAGGCTTGCGTAAAACTCTTTTGGTGATAATGTGAGCCTTCCCAATCCAGACTATTCCGATTTGGGATCCATTTTGCCGTCCTGGCGTGTGTAACCGTTTTATCAAGGAATAAGCAGTATGCGTAAAATCGCATTAATTCTTGCGATGTTGTTGATCCCGTGCGTTTCGTTTGCCGGTTTGCTGGGCAGCAGTAGCTCGACCACGCCAGTGAGCAAAGAGTATAAGCAGCAGTTGATGGGATCCCCTGTCTACATCCAGATCTTCAAGGAAGAACGTACACTCGATCTCTACGTCAAAATGGGCGAGCAATATCAACTGCTCGACAGCTATAAAATCTGTAAATATTCCGGCGGCTTAGGGCCAAAACAGCGTCAGGGCGATTTCAAAAGCCCGGAAGGGTTTTATAGCGTCCAGCGTAATCAGTTAAAACCAGACAGCCGTTACTACAAAGCGATTAATATTGGATTCCCCAATGCCTATGACCGTGCGCATGGTTATGAAGGGAAATATCTGATGATCCACGGCGATTGTGTTTCCATCGGCTGCTACGCGATGACCAATCAGGGTATTGATGAGATCTTCCAGTTCGTTACTGGTGCGCTGGTTTTTGGTCAGCCGAGCGTGCAAGTGAGTATTTACCCGTTCCGCATGACCGACGCCAATATGAAGCGCCATAAATATTCCAACTTTAAGGACTTCTGGGAGCAGCTGAAGCCAGGTTACGACTACTTTGAGCAAACCCGTAAGCCACCGACCGTTTCTGTGGTCAATGGCCGTTACGTGGTCAGCAAGCCGTTAAGCCACGAAGTTGTGCAACCACAGCTGGCATCAAACTACACGCTCCCCGAGGCAAAATAAGCGCCATTCGCCTGGCATAATCTTTTGCCAGGTTTCATTGCCCGTCAGCGGCTGTGTTGCAATCACCGTGACCACATCATTCGGTGTGGTCTGCGAGCTGAAGTCGATTTCCACATCCTGATCCAGCAACGTTGCCACGCCAAACGGCGCGCGGCGGGTGATCCAGTGTAAATTAGTCGAGCAATACGCCATTACATAGCGCCCGTCAGAAAGCAGCATGTTGAAAACGCCCTTCTGCCGCAGTTCATCCGCCAGTGAGGCGATATATTTAAACACTGCCGCCATGTTGCCCGGTGTGCGCGGGTAACGCTGCGTTAATTTATGCAGGAGCCAGCAGAAGGCTTTTTCGCTGTCGGTTTCACCGACCGGGCGGAAGTTGCCGGTTTCCAGTGATTTATAGCCCGTCAGTTGCCCATTATGGGCATAAGTCCAGTTACGCCCCCATAACTCGCGGGTAAACGGGTGAGTATTTTCCAGCGCCACCTCGCCCCGATTCGCCTGGCGAATATGAGCCACCACCGAACAGGATTTTATCGGGTAGTCCTGGACAAGTTTGGCGATGGGGGAATTAAAGCTGGGTTGTGGATCTTTAAATGTGCGACAGCCTTTACCTTCGTAAAAGGTAATGCCCCAGCCATCTTTATGTGGCCCGGTTCCACCACCACGCTGCACCAGACCGGTGAAACTAAAGCAGATATCGGTAGGGACGTTGGCGCTCATCCCGAGCAATTCGCACATGGGTAACCTCCACAACAGCGGGAGCACATGGCCCCCGGCGAAGATTGATTTAAGAATTTTCAGGCCGGATGCGGCGTAAACGTCTTATCCGGCCTACGCCAGACTTACTTAACCATCTCTTTTTCAATCAACTGGATCAGGATATGGATCACTTTAATGTGAATCTCCTGAATGCGGTCGGCATAACCAAAGTGCGGTACGCGAATTTCGATATCCGCCGTGCCAGCCATTTTGCCGCCGTCTTTACCGGTCAGGGTGATCACTTTCATCCCCTTCTCACGCGCCGCCGCGATCGCTTTGATCACGTTTGCAGAGTTACCGGAAGTGGAGATCCCCAGTAGTACATCGCCTTCGCGACCTACCGCTTCAACGTAACGGGAGAAAATATCGTTGAAACCAAAATCGTTACCGACGCAGGAAATATGACTAACGTCAGAAATGGCAATCGCCGGATAGCCCGGACGGTTTTCACGGTAGCGCCCCGTCAACTCTTCGGCAAAGTGCATGGCGTCGCAATGGGAGCCGCCGTTGCCGCAGGAAAGCACTTTGCCACCGGCTTTAAAGCTGTCTGCTAACAGGACCGCCGCGCGCTGAATGGCGTGAATATTGGCGTCATCTTTTAAAAAGTTAGCCAGCGTTTCCGCCGCTTCGTTCAGTTCATTACGAATAAGATCCTGGTACATGAGGATATCCTTCAGCATAAATGTAATAGACAAAATGCAGTGTACCGGATACCGCCAAAAGCGAGAAGTACGGGCAGGTGCTATGACCAGGACTTTTTGACCTGAAGTGCGGATATAAACAGCAACTATGTGAGCTTTGTTGTAATTATATTGTAAACACATTGCTAAATGTTTTTACATCCACTACAACCATATCATCACAAGTGGTCAGACCTCCTACAAGTAAGGGGCTTTTCGTTATGATGATTTTGAGTATTCTCGCTACGGTTGTCCTGCTCGGCGCGTTGTTCTATCACCGCGTGAGCTTATTTATCAGCAGTCTGATTTTGCTCGCCTGGACAGCCGCCCTCGGCGTTGCTGGTCTGTGGTCGGCGTGGGTACTGGTGCCTCTGGCCATTATCCTCGTGCCGTTTAACTTTGCACCTATGCGTAAGTCGATGATTTCCGCACCGGTATTTCGCGGTTTCCGTAAGGTGATGCCGCCGATGTCGCGCACTGAGAAAGAAGCGATTGATGCGGGCACCACCTGGTGGGAGGGCGACTTGTTCCAGGGCAAGCCGGACTGGAAAAAACTGCATAACTATCCGCAGCCGCGCCTGACCGCCGAAGAGCAAGCGTTTCTCGACGGCCCGGTAGAAGAAGCCTGCCGGATGGCGAATGATTTCCAGATTACTCATGAGCTGGCGGATCTGCCGCCGGAGTTGTGGGCGTACCTTAAAGAGCATCGTTTCTTCGCGATGATCATCAAAAAAGAGTACGGCGGGCTGGAGTTCTCGGCTTATGCCCAGTCTCGCGTGCTGCAAAAACTCTCCGGCGTGAGCGGGATCCTGGCGATTACCGTCGGCGTGCCAAACTCATTAGGTCCGGGCGAGCTGCTGCAACATTACGGCACTGACGAGCAGAAAGATCACTATCTGCCGCGTCTGGCGCGTGGTCAGGAAATCCCTTGCTTTGCACTGACCAGCCCGGAAGCGGGTTCCGATGCAGGCGCGATTCCGGATACCGGGATTGTCTGCATGGGCGAATGGCAGGGCCAGCAGGTGCTGGGGATGCGTCTGACCTGGAACAAACGCTACATTACGCTCGCGCCGATTGCGACCGTGCTTGGGCTGGCGTTTAAACTCTCCGACCCGGAAAAACTGCTGGGTGGCGCAGAAGATTTAGGTATTACCTGTGCGCTGATCCCGACCACCACGCCGGGCGTGGAAATTGGTCGTCGCCATTTCCCGCTGAACGTACCGTTCCAGAACGGACCGACGCGCGGTAAAGATGTCTTCGTACCGATCGATTACATTATCGGCGGACCAAAAATGGCCGGGCAAGGCTGGCGGATGCTGGTGGAGTGCCTCTCGGTAGGCCGCGGCATCACCCTGCCTTCCAACTCAACCGGCGGCGTGAAATCGGTAGCGCTGGCAACGGGTGCGTATGCGCACATTCGCCGTCAGTTCAAAATTTCTATTGGTAAGATGGAAGGGATTGAAGAGCCGCTGGCGCGTATTGCCGGTAATGCCTATGTGATGGATGCTGCGGCATCGCTGATTACCTACGGCATTATGCTCGGTGAAAAACCTGCCGTGCTGTCGGCTATCGTTAAGTATCACTGTACCCACCGCGGGCAGCAGTCGATTATTGATGCGATGGATATCACTGGTGGCAAAGGCATTATGCTCGGGCAAAGCAACTTCCTGGCGCGTGCTTATCAGGGCGCGCCGATTGCCATCACCGTTGAAGGGGCTAACATTCTGACACGCAGCATGATGATCTTCGGACAAGGAGCGATTCGTTGCCATCCGTACGTGCTGGAAGAGATGGAAGCGGCGAAGAACAATGACGTAAACGCGTTCGATAAACTGCTGTTCAAACATATCGGTCACGTCGGTAGCAACAAAGTTCGCAGCTTCTGGCTGGGCCTGACGCGCGGTTTAACCAGCAGCACGCCAACCGGCGATGCCACTAAACGCTACTATCAACACCTGAACCGCCTGAGCGCCAACCTCGCCCTGCTTTCTGATGTCTCGATGGCTGTGCTGGGCGGCAGCCTGAAACGTCGCGAGCGTATCTCGGCACGTCTGGGGGATATTTTAAGCCAGCTTTACCTCGCCTCTGCCGTTCTGAAGCGTTATGACGACGAAGGCCGTAATGAAGCCGACCTGCCGCTGGTGCACTGGGGCGTACAGGATGCGCTGTATCAGGCAGAACAGGCGATGGACGATTTACTGCAAAACTTCCCGAACCGCGTGGTTGCCGGGCTGCTGAATGTAGTGATCTTCCCGACCGGACGTCATTATCTGGCACCGTCTGACAAGCTGGATCATAAAGTGGCGAAGATTTTACAAGTGCCGAACGCCACTCGCTCACGTATTGGTCGCGGTCAGTACCTGACGCCGAGCGAGCATAATCCGGTTGGTTTACTGGAAGAGGCGTTGGTGGATGTGATTGCCGCCGATCCAATTCATCAGCGGATCTGTAAAGAGCTGGGTAAAAATCTGCCATTTACCCGTCTGGATGAACTGGCGCACAACGCGCTGACGAAGGGGCTGATTGATAAAGATGAAGCCGCTATTCTGGTGAAAGCTGAAGAAAGCCGTCTGCGCAGTATTAACGTTGATGACTTTGATCCGGAAGAGCTGGCGACGAAGCCGGTAAAGTTGCCGGAGAAAGTGCGGAAAGTTGAAGCCGCGTAATTGAATAACGGAGCCGAAAGGCTCCGTTTCTTTATCCGCTAATTATTTAAAATTAAAGCCATCCGGATGGTTTTCCAGGCTGCCGATCAACGCCGCGAACAGCACCGTTTTACCATCAATCGAAAGCGCATCGTTCACATTCAACCAGGTGAGTTTCTCTTGCGACGTTTTCTCATCAATAGTCGAGAACAGCCCCGTCATCTGATTAGATTTCTCGGACCACATCACAGCGATACGTTGCGAGCCACAGTCATGCGGTTTGCACGCGCTCATCACCTGATACGTCTCATCTCCCAACGTTACGGTTTGTGCAGGGGTATAAGTCCCGCCTTTCATCACCCAGGCAGGCAGCTTATGCCCTTGCACCATCTGATTAAACGCAGCTTTGGTGGTTTCGCCCTTTGCAAGGCTGCTAATGGTTAAATCATCCTGCGCCATTGCACTGGTGGCGATGACCAGAGCGGCGACTGTCGTTATTGCCTTAAACATCATTCCTCCCGAGCTTATCCTGCCCATGTTATTAACCTCCTAAAGCCTGGCGATAACACGATAATTTGCAAATCAGATATTTCCAATATCAGCATTTGTTATCAATTTATTCTGCGCTAAGGCAACTGCCTGATAAGGTGTTAGAGTTATAAAACCCTTCACATAAAGGAGTTGTACACCGTGCCTGGTTTGAAGATTACGCTTTTACAGCAACCACTGGTGTGGATGGATGGTCCTGCCAACCTGCGTCATTTTGATCGTCAACTGGAAGGTATTACCGGACGCGATGTGATCGTTCTACCGGAGATGTTTACCAGCGGCTTTGCCATGGAAGCGGCAGCTTCGTCGCTAGCACAAGATGACGTAGTGAACTGGATGACAGCCAAAGCGCAGCAGTGCAATGCGCTGATTGCAGGCAGTGTTGCATTACAAACGGAGTCTGGTTCGGTTAACCGCTTTTTGCTGGTTGAGCCGGGCGGCACGGTACATTTTTATGATAAGCGTCATCTGTTCCGAATGGCAGATGAGCATCTGCATTATAAAGCGGGCAATGCGCGAGTGATTGTGGAATGGCGCGGCTGGCGTATTTTGCCGCTGGTGTGCTACGACTTACGTTTTCCGGTGTGGTCGCGCAATCTCAACGATTATGACCTCGCCCTGTACGTCGCCAACTGGCCTGCTCCGCGCTCTCTGCACTGGCAGGCATTGCTGACGGCCCGCGCGATTGAGAATCAGGCGTATGTGGCGGGATGCAATCGCGTCGGCAGCGATGGCAACGGCTGCCATTATCGTGGTGACAGCAGGGTGATTAATCCACAGGGCGAGATTATCGCTACTGCCGACGCGCATCAGGCAACGCGCATTGATGCGGAGCTGTCGATGGTGGCATTGCGGGAATATAGAGAAAAGTTTCCGGCATGGCGGGATGCGGATGAGTTTAGGTTGTGGTGAGTGGGTGTTGTGTTTAGGGCCGGGGAGAGTCGGGCTAAGACTACGAAAGCCCGCTCCCCTGCGACCACTTTTATCATAGGAGTGTGGAAGCGCTTTTCCATCAATTGCGATGACGTCTTTATCATTTGATGAATGGCAATCTCGCATCCAGTTAATAAAGCATTCGTGAAATTATACTGAACGGATACAAGACATAACTCTAATTATGGTGCCGTGAACAGAATTACCATTTTCAAAATTACGATATTATTTGCAGTAATTATGTTATTAATCATTGTGATATTTCCATCTCTGTGATTAATACCGGATAAGCATTTAATTGCAGAGTTTGCACGAAATTATCGCAGATAACTGGCAATAACAATAACCCATCAGCCCGCTGCTGTAATACCTCCATTCGTTCTACTGATTCAACATTAACAACCAAACCAAGGGCATTTAGCGATTTAAGGATCTCCAGATGTTCACTCATCCAGCGCAGAGAAAAAGGATCATCACCAATTATAAAAACAGGCCCCCAGCCGGTTAATAACTGGCGTTTCATTACGGAGCCAGGATGAAGTCGAGTACATATTACAGGAAATACCCCCTGTTGCGATGGTTCCGATGATGTGGATAATTCAGAAATATTTTCCATTGTTAGTGAAGAATTAACATCCATTAATAATGGTGAAACAACCTCACTTTCCTTGCTAGTAATGGCTGCACTAATCTGAAAGGAAAATAACAATATTATTACGTATAAACTTATTTTTAACATAACACATTCAATCCGTTTATTCATGTTATAGAATAATAATGCTATAAATCATCATTAATGTTCAATTATTTAATCACACAATTTAAAAAATCATCGACCAATGTGAATTGGCAATGTACCACTCAAGTTAAAATCACTGAATATTTTATCAATTTCTCTTGCAGTTTCTATATATTTAACCTCTTTCGTACTTGCATTATAAATAGCCCAAGCCTCGGGATGGGATGTTCCACCAAACCTTACAAAAAAACTTGATTTCATATTATTATATAAATTAACATCAGGAAAAGGATCTTCTCCAAAATTAGTAGTATTAAATAATGAAAGTTCGTATCGCTTAGAAAATTCTGTTGGTAGGATAGCTTCACTGCCATCAATAGCATTCATCCAGAGTTTGTTACCATTATATTCCAACAATAATCTCTGTTTTGCATGTGTCTTATCTCGTTCTTTAACGACAGCGAATACCTTTTTAACAACTTGCTGTGCGGATGGTCCTATTGTATTACCAAAAGCTGGCAACCCGATTTTGCCATAAACACTCTCCTGAATGAAATAAATATCCGTTTTATCGGCCTCGACAATATCTACCATTTATCCCTCCAAACAAGACCTGACTCCAGGACAAGAGCATAGTGTGTAGTAAACACTTCATGCTCTTGCCCTGACCATTGAAATAACAACTTTCGTTTGTTTACTGTACCAGGGCAAGATTACGAAAGCCCGCTCCCCGCAAGGACTGACGCCAGGTAGTTTCTGTCCATGGCTGCTTTTCGCATCTTACGTCTTAACCCTGCCTTGAATACCTTATCATTCGTCAAAATATTAATAGCAATGTGCCGTATCCCTGAAAATAATTCTGCTGCGTTTCCTCTTCTTATTTTGCAGTCGTCTTCATTCATTACCACGTCCAGACGCCAGTGCAGCTTATTCTCCACGTGCCAGTGGTTTCGGATTGCTGTGGCGAACTTCTCTGCGGTTAAATCAGCAGAACTGATATAATATCTGACCGTCATTTCGGGCTCTTTCTTTTGTTCTGCTATTATTGACCGAAAGGAGACTGCCACGCATAATTTCTTCAGACCTTTCCATTCAAACGTGAAATCAATAAGTTCATCAGGGACATCGCAAACAATGTGAAGACGGATTTCTTCTCTGCCGTGACTCTTTTCACTAATTGCGTAACTGTCATGCTCTGGATTATTTAATTCTTTCAGCAGAAATTTTTCCTCGAAGGCTTTATTTAGCCGCCCCTGGTTTCCTTTTACAGCGAATAAATAATCACCTCCCTGTTTTTGTATCTTCTCTGCAATATCTTTCTGGCAACCCATCGCATCAGTTGTGATGATTTTTCCTTTAATATCCAGCATGTTAATAAGTTCAGGGATAGCTGTAATCTCATTAGATTTCTCATCCGTCCTGATCTGTCCGATGACCAGGCTGTGCATTGTTGAGAACGCACTAATGACATGAATCGCTCCCCTGCGGCGACTCTTGTCATAAGAGTGTCGGAGCGTTTTTCCATCAATTGCAATGACGTCTTTATCATCTGAAGAATGGCAGTCACGCATCCAGTTAATAAAGCACTCGTGAAATTTTGCAGGACTGATACAGGATACAACTCTGGCAATGGTATCGTGAACAGGAATACCATTATCAAAATCACCATATTGCTTCAAAAAATCGAGATGTGTTTCCCCAAAATCCTCTATATCTTCCCAACCTTCTGCACCAGAAATAACGGCACAAATAGTCAACAGTAGAATATCCGATAATTTATGTTCCACTTTCCAGGCTTGTCTGTAATCGGGGATAATAGAAATATGCTCCATCAATTTTTTAAGTTCCATTTTGTTCTCCTTAATTATGTAAGGAGTATTTGATCATGTATAAGCAATAAAAAACAGCTTCAGGTAATGAGGAATATCTCAATTTTTAAACATAAAATGCGAATTGTTTAGTACAAAAAGTGTACTTCTGATGATCTTTCCCTGTCCGCAGCTGCTTTTCACATCCAGGGAAAGATTACGAAAGCCCGCACCCCGCAAGGACTGACGCCAGATAGTTTCTGTCCATGGCTGCTTTTCGCATCTTACGTCTTAACCCTGCCTTGAATACCTTATCATTCGTCAAAATATTAATAGCGATGTGCCGTATCCCTGAAAATAATTCTGCTGCATTTCCTCTTCTTATTTTGCAGTCGTCTTCATTCATTACCAGGTGAGTAGGCCGCAGGAACCTCCCCCGCAGCCTCTCGCAGAACGGTACGTGAACCTCTCGGCTCATACCGCTCCCATCAAACAAGTCCGCCTCTCATCTTCAGACGCCAGTGGGCAAACAACTGTGGACTTCGCTTCGCCATTTCTTCCAGAAATTTTGAGGCTCTTGTCTTGTATCGGCTGAGCATTTTATATTTCTTACGCCCCCACCTCACCAGTGCTTTATTGATATATCTGAACACGCTGTATAATTCCGAACAGGTATATCGCCCGTAATAATTTATCCAGCCATTCAGTTTTGGATTTATCCATTTCGCTATCTGCTCAATGCTTAAATCCACTCTTTTCCTTATCCCTGTCGCTTTGATTTCCCGACGCATTGCCTTTAGCGCTGATTTGCTCGCTGCGGGGGTAAAACTTACAAACAGGCGGTTTCGCTTAACGTTCTTTACTACGCGTCGCCTGAATGTGTACCCCAGAAAGTCGAACATGGTATGTTCATAATCACCCTTCCGGCTTCCATCTTTGCAGTAGATAACTCGCGTTTTCTCCGGATGCATTTCCAGTCCGCATTCGCTAAATCTTTTGCGTAATACTTCTCGCATTTCAGTCGCTTCTGCTTCGCTGTGACAATGCAAAATGCCATCATCAGCATATCGATACCACGGCACTTTCGGATAATATTTTGCCAGCCATTTATCAAACACATAATGCATGAACAAGTTTGCCAGCAACGGACTTATGACACCTCCCTGCGGCGTTCCCATTGTTCGTGCTCTGACTTCTCCGTCTGACATCACCATCGGCGCTGTCAGCCACCGCTGTATATACAATTTTACCCACCGGGCCGGATTGTGTTTGTCCACGGCTTTCATTATCAGTTCGTGCGGGATGTTATCGAACAGCCCTTTGATGTCAAATTCCAGTACCCAGTCGTAATACCAGCAACGCTTACGCGTTACCCCTATAGCATCCAGTGCCGATTTATTCGGTCTGTAGCCGTAAGAGTCTGCCAGAAAATGTGGCTCAACCTGTGGCTCAAAGGCCAGTTTTACCACCGTCTGCGCGATACGATCGCTGACTGTCGGGATACCCAGAATTCTCTCTCCACCCAATTTCTTCGGAATTGCCACCGCTTTCACTGCCGGTGGGAAATAACTTCCTGAAGAAAGTCGGTTCCAGATTTTGTACAGATTATCAACTAACCGTTTATCAAAGTCCGCCAGCGATTGCTTATCAATTCCCGCCGCGCCTGCACTGGTCTTCACTCGCCTGTACGCGCTGACCACCAGTGACTTATCAATGTTAAACGCTTTTGTCTTTGTCATTGTCTCCTCCTGAACATGTTCAGTTGAACACTGTCCAAAGACTGTCTGATGCCGCCCCTTCGCTCCACCTCCATTACAGAAGCTTCATCACTACTACGAACGGCTCCGTCCCTGTGCTGTGCATCGGTACTTTCATGCTCGCCAATTCAGTGACTTGCATTTCTCCCTTATCATCACAACGACAGGTTCCCGCAGTTCCCAGGAAGAGCCTGATACTCCGTCACGCCCACTTTACGCCGGACACCGTCTGCGCAGCATTCGGAATTCACTCGCAGACTTATCCCGAAGGCTGGACGCCCCTTCGGTTTTGATGTCAGTCTCTGGTTTACGACGCGTCAACATGGGTTCGGGTTCACTCGTCTCATGAGTATCTTACCTGCTGAGTTTTCACTCACGCTTTACTTCATCGCTCACTACCATGGCTCTTTACCACAGCAGCATGAAGTGGTTTGGAATCTGCTTCCGACAGCCGATCCCGGTGGGCCTTCCACCATCTCTTTATGAGCTTATACAAAAGCTAACTGCGTATCCTTATGCAGCTATCTTGTGTTCCTGCGGCACACCGTCCAGACGCCAGTGCAGCTTATTCTCCACGTGCCAGTGGTTTCGGATTGCTGTGGCGAACTTCTCTGCGGTTAAATCAGCAGAACTGATATAATATCTGACCGTCATTTCTGGCTCTTTCTTTTGTTCTGCTATTATGGACCGAAAGGAGACTGCCACGCATAATTTCTTCAGTCCTTTCCATTCAAACGTGAAATCAATAAGTTCATCAGGGACATCGCAAACAATATGAAGACGGATTTCTTCTCTGCCGTGACTCTTTTCACTCATTGCGTAACTGTCATGCTCTGGATTATTTAATTCTTTCAGTGGGAATTTTTCCTCAAAGGCTTTATTAAGCCGCCCCTGATTTCCTTTTACAGCGAATAAATAATCACCGCCCTGTTTTTGTATCTTCTCTGCAATATCTTTCTGGCAACCCATCGCATCAGTTGTGATGATTTTTCCTTTAATATCCAGCATGTTAAGAAGTTCTGGGATAGCTGTAATCTCATTGGATTTCTCATCCGTCTTGATCTGTCCGATGACCAGGCTGTGCATTGTTGAGAACGCACTAATGACATGAATCGCTCCCCTGCGGCGACTCTTGTCATAAGAGTGCCGGAGCGTTTTTCCATCAATTGCGATGACGTCTTTATCATCTGAAGTATGGCAATCTCGCATCCAGTTAATAAAGCACTCGTGAAATTTTGCAGGACTGATACAGGATACAACTCTGGCGATGGTATCGTGAACAGGAATACCATTTTCAAAATCACCGTATTGTTTTAAAAAATCGAGATGTGTTTCCCCAAAATCCTCTATATCTTCCCAACCTTCTGCACCCGAAATAACGGCACAAATAGTCAACAGTAGAATATCCGACAATTTATGTTCCACTTTCCAGGCTTGTCTGTAATCGGGAATAACAGAAATATGTTCCATCAATTTTTAAGTTCCATTTTGTTCCCCTTAATTATGTAAGGAGTATTTGATCATGTATAAGTAATAAAAAACAGCCTCAGGTAATGAGGAATATCTCAAATTTTAAACATAAAATGCGAATTATTTAGTACAAAAAAGCAGCGTTACGTGATCTTTCCCTGTGCCGGTACCTTTGTCGTTTAATCTGGCAGCTAAAGGCATATTGTTTTCCTGTCTGGAATATCAGCGACAAAAAATTTAAAAAACGGTAAGGTGCTTAACTCAGTAATAATCACCTTACCGGACATCCTGATTTGTAGCCCAACAGGTTAATCAAGTAACAGGGATAAACTGACCATCAATCAGCGAAAATACCGGAGCGTAATACCCCATACGCTCTTCACCACTTTCATCTGTAAAACGGTAAGTCAGTGGGGAATATATTGGTTTCGATTTATTATATAGCTGCACCATACGTCCACCATTCATAACCCGGACGGCATAATCGTCCCACCTGATGGGCTGCATTCTGGCTTTCCCTCCCTCCACATTATCTTTTGAGAAGAGTGAGAGTAATATGTCATCCTCAGAGTCACCGGTTGTGGCTGACCATGCCTTCAGCGCCTCTTTGTTATAAGCTTTCAGACGTGCCCTGTCCCGGCTACTGATGATGCTTGCCATTTCGGTATAGGCGGCTTTTAACTTCCGTAACTGCTCGTCGCTTCCGGTATAGGGGGTTGCCCGCGTCCAGGCCCATTCAGGAAGCCCTGTCACGGTAACTTTTTGAGTGAACTGATACACCTTCATCCCTTTCGGGAAATAGGTTTCATCAAAATAATCTGGATCAATAAATCCTGGCTCCGCCTGCTCAGCCAAAATCTCTTTCCGGATAACGGGATGCACGCTGTCTGGCCGGGCTTCAGGTATGCCCTGCTGGTTGATGGTCACTTTTATTGAAGAAAGCAGCGTTTCCTCCTGTTTAATAAAACGAACCAAATCCAGGCTGCATCCTGCTTTTGGAAAAAAACGCCCCCGTTCTTCCATACTGGCAGGCTTGTCAGAAAACCATCCTAATGCCCCAATCTCCAGACTGATTTCATTTTCTCCATTCGCCATCAGCATCATGGCATTGGTGCTGGATATGGCCCCGGTTGAATCACCATTTGCCCGCCAGGCACTTCTTCGGTTACTGAACCCGAGGACGCCATTAGTCTTAATGGCACAATATGACTCTTCAATATTAAACTTACTGCGAATTTTTTGCTGGTTATCGTTAGAGCAAAATCCAGTTCCCATAACAACTCCTGACAGTAAAATAACCGATATTAAATGTTTTGCCTTCATAATTATTCTCTCTCAAAAGGGGAAAATACTCATTATACTGTTCACTTTTAATTTCTGTAATATCACTTAATAATCCATACCTATCGTCCACGTTGTCACTGGCTTCGGCGGTGTTACTTTTTTCTCCACAGTGCGTTCTTTACCGTATAAATTAACCCGTAATGGTGAATCCTTTACCTCCATAGGATCACATAACTGCCACTCAACGGTATCTTTCTTCTCAGGTTTTTCGCTCTTTTCCTTCCCCTTTCCTTTTTCATCAACTTCACCATGAGACACATCAATCTTAAATTCAAACTTCCCTTTAATGCCGTCATGAAATAATGCTAGGTCCAGTCCGTCATCATGTGAATCAAATCCAAATCCAGCTTTCGCTTCTATAGAGGCAGTCGCTTCGGCGGTCAGTTGTACAACAAAAACACTCGCCTCAAACGTCGCACTCACCACACCTTTTAAACCGAGCTTGATGTTACTTTCCTTTACATTAAACTCCCATTTTTTATCCTTTTCAGCGTATACTGCGCCAAGATCAAGATTAATCTCCGCTGAAATCTCGATATAGCATTCAACACTGGCTCCGTTTTTACGGAGATATTCACGACATCTGTTGACCAATGACTCGACTTTACAATATGCACATATAAATGAAATAATATCGAATCTGAACGACGCTTCAAAAAATGGGGCACCAAACAAACCATAAAAATGACAGGGGCCATCCTGGATATCGGTATATTGATAGGCATACGATATACCCAGTTTAACGGGTTCTATTTTTGCACTGAACAATGCATATTTGCGCGTACCATTATTATTGTCAGGATCTGGCGCAAAATATTTATTGACATTCTTGACCAGAGAGTCAATTCTTCCTATCTGTTCCAGTTGCTTTGTTTGTCGAAGTTTTTTTATCTCTTTTTCATATTCACTTGTGTGTTCAACATTAGCTATTTTTACGCCAAAATCGACAGTCAGGGAAGTCTTGTTTATCCACTCAAACTCAGCAGTGGTATTTGTCCAGCCGCTACGGAGTTTATTTTTATCCCTGGGCTTGGTGTTCTCCATTGCGTCCCTGGCTTTTATTCTTTCGTCACGCCGCTCTTTTACTGTTCTCGTCTGTTTTGATGACGAAATCTCATAGCTGAACCCTGTAGTAAACCTAATTTCCACTGTAGGATAAACATCAATTTCAACATAATTGCCACATTCGTAACAACTGTCAATTCTGACTGAATAATGGGCAGGTTCATAATGATTCTTAAGTGGAGAGGATATTGCCCCCAAATAATCCCATGGTACTCGAAATGTACCCATAGCAATTATTTCACCTTCAGACAAGTTATCATCCAAAGTGACCTTATTAGGTATTCCGAAAGGTTGCAGTATCTTATGATTATTTTCTGATTCTTCCTCTAACCATGCCTCATGTGTTCCACTTTTATCGCACTGGTAGGTAATGGTAATTATACCATCACATCCGGAACCATCATCCAGTAGCTTAAAACGCGCCACTCCTTCTTTTGACCAGAAATGTTTCTCGCCGGCCTCTGGAAAATCACTAATAACATCAAAAATACATGGATCAGGAATGCCGCATTCCACACAGGGCTTTCCGGCTGTCGAAGATGGAGATGTCATATAATCTATCCGTTTGTCTTTTTATTGTGGGATAAATCCCAGTTCCTGTTGTGCAAGTTCATGTACCCGAATATGTCCCGGGTATGACTGATTGCTGAGTTGTTCATACCAGTCATCCGGAATATATCTGAGATCGATTATATTTTTTTTCAGTAATATAAGCGTCATTGTTCTGACGGAACGATCATCTGCTATATTTAATGACTGGCAAAAAGAGAAATAATCTTCTGCCAGAATTCGGGATGATTCAGCTTTTGATGAATCATCCCATCCGTTTTTATCTACATTTTCTTCGATAAATGCAGATAATATATCAAGATAATTATCCCGTGCCTTTCGTTCCAGTTGGCTATATTGTCTGTAACTCAGCGTCAGTTGTGATGGCCGTTCTGCCCTTATATTCATAGTTTCTGCGGGACGGACGGAAGAAAAATTATCCTCACGACATTCTTCACCATAACGGGTACTTAGCTGTCTGACGGGACTGATAAAAGAAAGACGCTGGCGGGGGGTCAGAACTTCCACTAATACCCATATATTCCGGGGATCATAAAATCGCATGAGAACAGGTTTCTCCTGTTCGGGGATCCTAACCCACAGATAACGTCTGAAGTGTTGCTGTAGCTCACGCATGGATGACTCAGAAATCAGATATATTCCCCATGGCGACGCCTTAACACTCAGCCATGCTTCAACCTCCGGAACGACTTCCACGAGATAGGGGGCTAGCGCGACCAGATCCAGTTGTATGGGTTCTGCATACAGACAACAGTGCGGGGGATTCACCTCGTTCAGAAAATCCAGCAATCCTTCCTCCACAGCGCCATCCACAATGGCGTACTGCACGGGTGCCGTTTCCATCACTTATCCTCCTTCGGGCAGTGCGCCACAAACATTGTCCCGCTTCCGGCTGCGGCTTTCAGGATCACCGGGCGCATCGGCAGGATCACGTCTCCCGGACTGCCTCCGCCGTTAAGATTGATTTTCGCGCCCTTAATATCCACGCCGCCGGAATGGATCACCACAAATGAACCGCCCACCCGCAGACTGATTTTGCTGTCGCTCTGTAAAACAATATCGCCCTGTACGCTGATACCCAGCGCGCCGCTTATTTTCTGTGCCAGATCGCCTTTCACCTCCAGCCCCTGATTGCCCTCTGTCAGGCTGACATGGTCTTTGGTGGTTTTATGGTCCTGTTTACCTTCAACCGTCACTTTCCGGTCATTTGCCACCACCAGGGATTCATCATGCCCGATGCTGACCGTCCGGTCATAGTTGACCCGCTTATCCTTGCTGTTCAGCACAACGACTTGCATATTTTTCTGTGCGTGCAGGTAAATTTCTTCCTTGTCCGTCGCGTCCTCGAACCGCAGTTCATTAAAGCCGCTTCCTTTATAGGTCTTCGACCGTATCGTCATCTGCGTCTTCGTCCCCGGCAGACTCCCCGGCGAACGGTTGTCCTCATGGTACGTCCGCCCCATGATTATCGGCTGGTCCGGGTCGCCGTTCAGGAAGTCTACAATCACTTCCTGGCCGATGCGCGGTATCGCCAGGTTACCAAATCCCGGCCCCGCCCACGCCTGCGACACCCTCACCCAGCATGAACTCGCCTCCGTTGCCGGGTTATACCTGTCCCAGTGAAACTGCACTCGCACACGTCCGTGTTCGTCGCAGAAGATTTCCTCTCCCGCAGGACCGGTGACAATGGCGCTCTGTGGCCCGTCCACCTTCGGTTTGCTTTGCAGCCGTGGACGCCACGTCCGGTCCGCCGGTATCACCTCTAACTGATTTCCCAGCGTGGTTCCTCTCCCCTGGCTGCCGTGCAGCGCCTGCGGCTGGTCCCCTGACAGAATACTCTGTACCACCTGCCATTCACGGTTCAGCATCTTCTGCGGATGCCCCGTCAGCGTAAACCGCGTTCCCGGCCACAGCTTCGGTGAATTACTCTGCCCTGTGGCCTTTTCCGCATCACTGCGCAGGCTCTCCATCTGGTACAGCGTGAAATCCTTGCCGTGCTGTTCATCCTTGAACCTTCCCGGATAATCAAATATCTCATACTGCTCCAGCTGTCCGTTCAGGTTCTCACCCTGCTGCTCATACATCCCCGGCCAGTCCGGCACCTTAAACGTGTAATCCTGGCTCTGCACCGACGACGGGCGGACATACGCCTCATAACGGAACATACTGACACACTCTGTCTCCGCTCCTGCCGATGTGTCCGGGTTAAACGGAAGCTCTCCCGCCTGTGACAGCCCCGCCACATCGTCGCACAGCGTCAGCTTCTGCTCCGGACTGTCCGCCGCAAACCGCTCAAAGAAGAAAATTCCCTCCTCCGCCCACAACCGCGCCAGAAACGCCAGGTCGCTTTCCCCGTACTGGACACAGAACTCCCGCGCCGGATGGTCCTCATAAAACAGCGGTGTCCACTCCGTGACGCCGTTCTCGTTCAGTAACGTGGCCGATATCGTCCGGATATCCTGCTGCTGGAAGATACGGAAGTTCTGCCGCAGCCCGCACCGCCATAACGGCGGCTCAATACGCAGGTGATAACGCATCTGCCAGCCATTGTTCTCCTGCATGCCAAAACCCGCCACCACGCCGGTGACATAACGCAGCGGGATGACGCCCTGCCAGATGGTCAGCGTCGCCTTCTTCTCCAGCAGCATCTCCGCCGTCTGCATAAAAGAGTCGCTGGCAACATCCACACTCATCACAAACGGATAAGACTGGTTCTGGATTAACCTGAAATGCACCACTGCAAAGGTGTCCGGCTCCTGGCCGTCAATCTCCAGCGTAAAGCGCAGACCTTTTAAGGACATAATGACCTCCCTGATTTATTCACGGACCAAATGATTCTTACCATGCAGCAAAGGGTGCCAGTGCAGCGTTACACTCATCTTTACATTTTCAGGTACGCTACCGCCCGGGTTTCCGGCATCCGCCATCTCCCTCATGAAAGCGTAACTCCTTACTGACACTCATTTTTTACACGTACAAAAACAACATCCTGCACGAAGGCAGGATGTTGTTGACTCAGATTTATGCTTCCAGCGGTGCACGCCAGTCATCGGCACCAGAAGTACCGGATTTGATGTGCTCCCACTCAACCTTACGGTATGCCAGTGATACTGCGAGCAATTGCGTAAACTCACGCTGTGCAGGGTCCTGGCAGTGCGGCATGTGCAGGTTCATGTCCACAATCGTCGCGTCAGTAAGACGTGTGGTGAAGTAGTGCTCCTGCTTGCCTTCAACTGAAGTACGCCACCAGTGCAGCTCCACTTTCGGCAGCATTTCACCGGAGGCCAGCGCGTTGTACAGCAGCGGAACGGCTTTGTTCAGCGCCACGGTGAAAATGAACGGTTTGTGCGCGCGCTGCCCGGAAGGTTGACCAGACTGTGGATCGGTTGGAACAGTAACGTTATGCAGAAACTCCTGCACCAGCATTTCATCTTCGTGTCCCTGCACGTAGATATTGCCGACAGAATCTGCGGTGAAAGCACCGGCAGTGATGTTCCCCTGGGTCTGACCTGTAATTGAAATGTAACATGGGGTTGGCATTTATGAACTCCTTGTGAAATTATCAACTGCTGTTTTACGAACAACCCGTCGTTAATCCCCGACGGGTTAGAGTGTGATGCGGCTCACATCAGGAATCACACCCTTTTCTTTATTCGAGTTACAGGCACACGTAATTAGCACCTACTGAAAAACTCTTTTATGGTGTTTAAATATATTTTTAGTCAATTTCAGAACACGGTCACATAAGCTAAAAATATATCAACTTCAACAGCAGAATTATCCATAACGTATCCTTCCCCCCATAAAAATCCACAGCCGCGTCAAAAACAAATTATTACGACACTTACTCAGCCATCGTTCCAGCACGCAATTAAGACATTCCTTAAAGGAATTCCTTATGATGTATTGCCAGCAATTAATCAATTGATAAAACCATACATAAAACTTATTAATAAATTTAATAAATACATATAAATCAATATATTATGGCATTTTATTGACCGTAAAATCATATTCATCAAGTCTATAAATACCAAAATTTATTTCACTATAATATATTAGCAAGGAAGAATACATCTCTTTCTAAAATATAAATAGTTCTTTTAATATTTTATTTCATGAGTAGAATACCGATCACAACAGAAGGAAGGTTACATTATCTAACTGCCACTGAAACGGTATCTTCGGTATTTTTATGCAGTACGAAAATGCTGTGCTCATGGCCTGAACGGGAACATTTTTATGAGCAAAATGAACAACAATGGCGGCAGTGTCGCGCCGAAAGAAAGAATCAGCGTTCGGTATACACCAAAAGTTGATGGGGTGGCTGCTGATATCGAATTGCCGCTGAATTTATTGATCACCGGCAATCTGAAAGGGAAACCAGATAACACGCCGTTGGACGAGCGAACTGCCATTGCTATCAACCGCTATAACCTCAACGCAGTCATTTCAGAAGCTGACATTGAACGGGAGTTTGTTGTTCCGGCTGAACTCAGTGACGCTCCCAATGAGCAAATGTACGTCAACCTGAAAGTCAAATCTATGGATGACCTTTCTCCGGACCATATTGCCAGCCAGGTACCAGAAATAAAACGTCTGCTCGAATTGCGTGAAGCTCTGGTCGCACTTAAGTCTCCACTAGGCAATATTCCGGCCTTCCGCGCACAACTTCAGGCGCTACTGGAAAACGAAGACAGCCGCGAGCAGCTGATCCAAGAACTGGGTATCGCCGCTCAGAAATAATTTTCACAGAAGGATTTTCAGTATGTCAGTAAAGGAAGATATTGCTCCCGTCAGCGCGTCGCAAACCGCCGCGCCCCCATCTCTGCTTGATGAAATCATGGCGCAAACCCGCGTCCAGTCTAAATCAGAAAGCTACGATATCACCCGCCAGGGCGTGAGCGCCTTTATTGCCGCCATGTTACAGGGCGACAGTAGCGCTGAACCTATCAATATCCTGGCCGTTGACGCCATGATTGCTGATATTGATGCCCGAACCAGCAGGCAGATGGATGCCATTATTCATGCCCCGGAGTTTCAGGAACTGGAATCCCTGCTGCGCTCGCTGAAGCTGCTGGTTGAACGCGCGGATACACGGGAAAACATCAAGGTCCATTTCCTGAATGTCACTCAGGAAGAACTGCTGGATGATTTCGAATTTGCACCTGAAATCACGCAGTCTGCGTATTACAAGCATGTATATTCAAGCGGTTACGGACAATTTGGCGGTGAGCCAGTGGCGGCGGTAATCGGCAACTTTGCCTTTAAGAACACCACGCCGGATATGAAGTTGCTGAAATATATCAGCCAGGTCAGTGCGATGGCGCACAGCCCGTTCCTCTCATCAGTATCATCCGAATTTTTCGGTCTGGACTCATGGACAGAGTTACCAGGGATCAAAGAACCAGGAGCAATCTTTGAAGGCCCGGCCTATTCCCGCTGGCGTGCCTTGCGTGAATCTGAAGATTCACGCTACCTGGGACTGACTGCCCCCCGGTTCCTGCTGCGTCACCCTTACTCGCCAGATGAGAACCCAGCCAGGACCTTCCGTTACCATGAAGACGTCAGCCAGAGTCACGAGTCTTATTTGTGGGGGAACACCTCGTTTTTACTAGCTGCGAACCTGGCTGAAAGTTTTGCTAAATATCGCTGGTGTCCCAATATCATTGGCCCTTCCAGCGGCGGCGCAGTCAAAGACCTCCCGGTGCATCTGTATGAATCCATGGGGCAAATGCAGGCAAAAATTCCGACTGAAGTGTTGATCACTGACCGGAGAGAGTATGAGCTGGCGGAAGAAGGCTTTATCACACTGACCATGCGTAAAGGATCTGATAATGCGTGCTTTTTCTCGGCCAACTCGGTGCAGAAACCCAAAAAATTCCCCAAAACCCCCGAAGGCAAGGCTGCGGAGACCAACTATAAACTCGGCACTCAGCTGCCATACTTATTTGTAATCAGTAGGTTAGCGCATTACATCAAGGTAATTCAGCGCGAACAGCTTGGCTCATGGAAAGAACGCAGTGACCTGGAGCGTGAGCTGAACACCTGGATTCGCCAGTATGTGGCCGACCAGGAGAATCCGCCTGCCGAAGTCCGCAGCCACCGACCATTACGTCAGGCGAAGATCGAGGTACTTGATGTGGATGGTGAGCCAGGCTGGTACCAGGTCGCGATTTCTGTCAGACCGCATTTTAAATACATGGGTGCCAGTTTCGACCTGAGTCTGGTCGGACGACTGGATAAGGAATAATCAGATGCAAAGACGGGATTCAGGGCCAACCAGCAGTCTTTTTGAACGTATTCGTGAGGCGGCCAACCCGCCTTCATACCAGAATACAAAAGAAGCACTGATACGTTCCATCAGACGTAACCTGCGACAGGTCCTGAATACCCGCTCCGGCAGTTGTTATGGCTCACCAGAGCTGGGGATTACTGATTTAAATGATGAATCGCTGGCCTCCAGCGATTTCAGACGAGAAATCCGTAAGTCCATTAGCCAGTGCATTTTACATTACGAACCTCGTATTACCGATGTTGTTGTTACGGCTGCGGCACCGGATGAATACGCCCCTGTGGAACTACGTTTTCATATTGTGGCTACGGTCGATGTCAGCGAAACCAGGGGAGTGTTTGAATTTGACATTTTGCTGGACAATCATCAACGCTATTGTGTGGAGTGATCTCTGTGGCTTTTGAAGAACGTTACTACCGCGAAGAGCTGGATTATCTTCGCCAGCTTGGCAAACTGCTGGCGCAGGAAAAACCACATCTGGCCCACTTTCTGGCCGAGAAAGAGGGTGATCCGGACGTGGAGCGTCTGATGGAAGCCTTTGCCTTTATGTCCGGTAGCCTGCGTCAGAAACTTGAGGACGAATTCCCCGAATTCACCCATGGGCTAATCCGTATGCTGTGGGCAAACTATTTACGCCCAGTTCCGGCCATGACGGTTATTGCCTATGAACCCAAAACCGATCAGTTAAAAGTCCCTGTTCAAGTCTGCCGTAATGAACTGATCAGAAGCCGCTCAGAAAAGTCCGCCCTGGCTGCTCAGAAGGTGCTGTCTGACAATCATGATAAAATCGTTTCTTCCGTAGCCTGTCATTTCACGCTGGCGCGCGATATCTGGCTGCAACCACTGCGCATTCTCGACACCCACAACGCCAGCAGCCTGAAAGAAGGCATCATAGATATCAGTTTTACCGCAGATAACAATGTCTCCCCCGCCATGCTTGACCTGAACAAAATAACGTTCTGGCTGGGTAATGAAGACGATTATACCCGACACCAACTTTATCTGTGGTTTTGCGAATGCCTGATGGATGCGGAACTGATTGCCGGAGAGTACCGCCTGCCGCTGCCGGATCTGTGGCTGGAGGCCGCCGGATTTGAAAACCAGGACGCACTGCTGCCGTGGCCGAAAAATGTCCACAGCGGCTATCGGGTACTCCAGGAGTATTTCTGCTATCCCGAAGCCTTCTTTTTTTTCCATCTGCGCGATGTTGCGCCACTACCGGACGATTTCCCGGCCAGCGCGTTTACGCTGCGCCTGCACTTTAACCGCCCGTTACCTGCCGACATCAAGCTACGCCGGGACTCACTGCGTCTGCACTGTACGCCAGCCATTAACCTGTTTACGCATTATGCGGAACCCGTCAGGCCTGATGGGCGGATAGCGGAATACCCGCTGCGCGCCAGCCACCGGCATCCCGACGCTTATGACATTTTTCAGATAAGCACAGTCACCAGCAAAGTCAAAGTTTCAGGTACTGAATCCAACCCTGGCAGCCAGGCGCGTGTCTGGCCCGAATTTGAAAGTTTCCAGCACCAGATGGAGTACAGCCGCCAGCGGGAAGTCGTCTACTGGCATCACCGGACTAAAACATCCCTGTTTCACCGCGGGCTTGAACATAGTATCGCCTTTGTCCATGCGGACGGCAGCATTCCGGACAGCTCACGGTTTAATGATGATGTGATCACCACGTCATTAATCTGTACCAACCGTATGATCCCTGCTCGGCTGCATATCGGCGATATCTGCGTGGCCGTCAACAAAAACCCGGCGGTGGCCTCATTTCATAATGTCACACGCCCGACGCAGCCGCTCTGGCCAGTCACGGACGGCGACATGCACTGGTCGCTGATTTCCGCGATGAACCTGAACTACCTATCCCTGCTGGACAGGGAGACACTGATCCAGATCCTGCGGACCTTCGACCTGCCAGGCGCTCACCATCCGCAGCGGGCCAGACTGTCGCGCCAGAAACTGGATGCCATAGAAAAACTCGAAACCAAACCTGTTGACAGGTTGTTTAAAGGCGTGCCGGTTCGCGGGCTGGCGACCACGCTGTGGATACGTCCCGATCCATTTATCTGCGAAGGTGAAATTTATCTTCTTGGTACAGTGCTCTCGCACTTTTTTGCTCTCTACGCCAGCATCAATTCGTACCACTGTCTGAAAATCATCAACACGGAAAGTCAGGAGGCCTGGGAATGGCAGGAGAAAATGGGTCAGCACGCCCTTATATAGCGACAAAACCGCCGTTATCGGCGGATGTGCGCAACTGCAATTTCTATGTGCTGATGGAGGCGCTGTACCGTCGGTATGGCGCTCCGGGCCAGGATATTTCCCTGCGTACCGAGCCAGCCCAAGAGATCGTGCGTTTCAGCTCTGACGCCAATATCGGTTTTCCGGGTACGGACCTGAGTGTGCTTTCCCGTAGCCAGAACGGACAGTATGTACTGCAAACCCGTTTCCTGGGCTTTTCCGGCAGCCAGTCGCCGCTACCGGGCTATTATCTGGATCAGATGGCGCAGGAGTCCGCACAGAACGAAGACGGCCTGAAAGAATTTCTCGATCTATTCAGCCACCGCTGGACACAGTTTGCCTATCATGCCTGGCGCAAATACCGCTACTACATCTGCTTTCGTAACGGCGGTACTGACACCTTTTCACAGCGCATGTACGCACTGGTCGGGCTGGGTAATCAGAGCGTGCGTGACAGGCTTGCCATTAACCACAGCAAAATGCTGGCCTACGCCGGAATTCTGGCAACACCAGGCCGCGCGCCGGAGGTTATCTGTAATCTGGTGTCGCACTGTTTTGATTTGCCGGATGTCACCATTGAACGCTGGCAACTGCGTAAAGTCGCCATTGATCCGGCACACCAGAACCGGCTGGGTGTACGTAATCCGAAAGGAAAAACGGCTGGACATATTCCGGGACGCTCCATACTCGGCGTTAATTTTACCCTCGGCGCACGGGTGCCGGATCGCAGCGGAAAATTCCTGTTGCAGATTGGCGGCCTGTCGCGGGAGCGTTATCTCTCATTTTTACCCGATGGCGAAAATCACCTGCCGCTGACCATGTTCCTTTCCTTTATTCTGCGCGACCAGTTTGCCTGGGATTTACGGCTGTGCCTAGCACCACAGCAGGCTAAAGGGATGCGCCTTGGCGATCCTGCCAGCTCCCGCCTCGGCAGAACCAGCTTTATTGGTCAGCCGAAAGTACCGCCCGCCATCACAATCCGAATCAGGGAATAATTCTATGGAACCACTTATGGCTGAGGAAAAACAGCAATCCCGCCAGGCCTCACTGACTTTACAGGTGATGAATGGCAACGAACTGGAAAGCGGACGCGCCGCAAAATGCCTGTTCAGCGAAAACGGCGGTGATATTGGCCATACGCCGGAATGTCACTGGCAGGTACAGGACCGGGCGGGAAGCATTGCTGCGCGTGCCTGTACCGTTATCCGGCACGACGGAGCCTATTGCCTGCGGTGCCTGACGCCGGGACTGATGATTAATCTGGCCCCGGTCTCTTCCGATGCGCTCATCCGCCTGCGCCAGGGGGATGAGATCCAGCTCGGCGCACTGGCGCTGAAAGTGTTTCTGCATGAAGGTGTAGCTGTTACCTATGACGAGCGGATGGCGACCCCGGAAACGATTGTAATGAACCGCGACAGTCTGGCGGACACCCTGTTGACCACCGAGGGACAACCGGCGTATCCGGGAATGCCGTTCCAGCATCAGCTTGCCCCCACGGTTGCGCACGGTTTTTCCAGCGATCCGCTCCAGGCACTCCAGACGGAAAGCCTGATGGTGGCAGATGATCCGATCGCCCCACGCGTTTCCCGGCCCGTTGCCCCCGCCTCCGATCTGACAGGTGCAAACGGGATCAACACGCCGTTTATGGATCTGCCGCCCGGCAATGCCCGTCATGAGGACGGCGATGAATTTTCTGCCATGGCGCAGTACCACCTGGCCGTAACCCCGCTGCTGCGCGGTATGGAGTGTCCGCTGACGCTGCACAATTCTCAGGATGCGGATGAGTTTCTCGAAGAGGCCGGACGGGCGTTGCAGGCCGCCATTAAGGGATTGCTGAGTCTGCAACAACAACAGAACAGCCTGTCGGATAAACACCTGCGTCCACTGGAAGACAACCCGTTGCGCCTTGATATGGACTATCCCACCGCGCTGAACGTCATGTTCGCCGAGGGTAAAAGCCCGGTACATCTCGCCGCACCTGCGGCCATCGCCGAAAGCCTGCGCAACATCCGGCATCATGAAGAGGCCAACCGGGCGGCGATTGTGGAAGCGTTGCGTGTCATGCTGGACGCCTTCTCGCCGGGCAACCTGATGCGCCGCTTTGCGCAATACCGCCGCAGCCATGAGCTGCGCCAGAAAATGGACAACGCCTGGGCATGGCAGATGTACAGCAACTATTACGATGAACTGGCCTCCAGCCGACAGCAGGGATTTGAAATGCTGTTCAATGAAGTTTATGCCCAGGTCTATGACCGGGTGCTGCGCGAAAAACAGCGGGAGCCGGAAGCATGAACGGCAAAGCGTTTCTGGCCTGCGTTCTGATGAGCGTTGTGTTAACTGGCTGTGAAACAGCGAAAAAAATCAGCCAGGTGATCCGCAATCCGGATATTCAGGTCGGAAAGCTGATGGATCAGTCAACCGAGCTGACCGTCACGCTGCTGACCGAGCCGGACAGCAACCTGACGGCGGACGGTGAAGCCGCGCCGGTGGATGTCCAGTTGGTGTATCTGAGCGACGACTCCAAATTCCAGGCCGCCGATTACGATCAGATTGCCACCACCGCGCTGCCCGACGTGCTGGGGAAGAACTATATCGATCACCAGGACTTCAACCTGTTGCCGGACACCGTAAAAACACTGCCGCCGATCAAGCTGGATGAGAAAACCGGTTATATCGGTGTCATTGCCTATTTTTCAGACGACCAGGCCACAGAATGGAAACAAATTGAGCCGGTAGAAAGTATCGGCCACCACTATCGCCTGCTGGTGCATATCCGCGCCAGTGCGATTGAGATGAAAAAAGAGGAAAACTGACGATGGCAACAATGAAAAACAAGGTGATCTGGCAGGAAGGGCTGTTTGCCCTGCCGCAGCATTTTCAGCAACAGCAGCGTCATTGCGAGTACCTGCTGAACCGTCGTCTGGATGCACTGGGTGATTTTTTCTGGGGCTTTACGGAACTCTCCATCAATACCGAACTGCTTGCCCAGGGCAAAATCATGATTGACCGTGCGGCGGGCTGTATGCCTGACGGCACCGTATTCAGCATTCCCGACCAGGATCTGCTGCCGGAACCTTTCCAGCCGGGAACCCTTTCATCGAAAGAGAGCCACAATATTTATCTGGCGCTGCCTGTAATCAGCGACGTGATCAATGAAATCCAGGGGTTGCACAGCGCCGGTCAGGGTACGGAGCGTTACCGCCTCACCCATACCCGCGTCCGTGATTTTCACACTGACGAAGGCGACGAACAGCCGGTCGGTCTGGGGCAGTTGATCCCCAGGATAGTCAGCGGCGCAGATGATCTCAGCGCGATGGTGACCCTCCCCCTGTGCCGTATCCTCAATAAAAATGCTACCGGCGCACTGGTGCTGGACAACACCTTTATTCCCACCATTCAGGCCGTCCGTGTCAGCGGGTTGCTCGGGGCATTCTCCGGCGAGGTGCAGGGGCTGCTTGCCACCCGCGCCGCCGACCTGGCCGGGCGCATCGGTTCGCCTGAACAGAGCGGGATCGCCGATGTGGCCGAATTTATGATGTTGCAGATGCTTAACCGCCATCAAATGCAGTTCACGCACCGTTCACAACTGCACACGCTGCATCCGGAAGCCTTCTACCAAGATCTGGTGGGGCTGCTGGGAGAACTGATGACCTTTACCGAAGGTAATCGCCTGCCCTGCACCGTGGAGCCGTATAATCACCGGGATCTTACCGCGACCTTCACCAGAACCGTGATCCCGGAACTGCGGCGCGCACTCAATACCGTACTGGTGCCGCGTGCGCAGAATCTGCAGCTGTTCTTTTCAGAGGGGACCTGGATCGCCACCATCAGCGATCCCACACTGTTGCAGTCCTGCAAGCTGGTACTGGCAGTGCGCGCCAGGATGCCCTACGACCAGGTACAACGCCAGTTCATCCAGCAGTCAAAAGTGGCCGCTACCGACAAAATCCGCAGCGTGGTCAGCGTGCAGGTGCCGGGTATTCCGCTGCACACTCTTACCGCTGCGCCGCGTCAGTTGCCCTGGCATGAAGGTTATGTTTACTTCGAACTGGAAAAAGGCACCCCAGCCTGGCAGGACGTGATAAAAGCGGGCGCGCTGGCGCTGCATATCTCCGGCACCTTCCCCGATCTGAACCTTCAGCTCTGGGCGATAAGGGGATAAGTGAATGAGCGATATCAGCGATATGGGTGAACCGTCGGTTTTTCCCATGGAGCCGGAGAGCGGAACATCAGGACGTCAGTACCGTCTCGCCCTTCGCGGCAACAGCCTGAACCCAATGATTGACGCCGCCACGCCGTTGCTCGGCATGGTGATGCGTCTGTCCACCATGAACAGCCAGGCCATGCCGGAACATCTGTTTGCCCAGGTGGTAACCGATGTCCAGGCTGTGGAACAACTACTCCAGGAGCAGGGTTACGAGCCGGGCGTCATTGTTTCGTTCCGCTACATTCTCTGCACGTTTATTGACGAAGCGGCGCTGGGCAACGGCTGGTCCAACAAAAACGAATGGATAAAACAGTCGCTACTGGTTCATTTCCATAACGAAGCCTGGGGCGGCGAGAAAGTGTTTATCCTGCTCGAACGCCTGATCCGGGAGCCGGTACGTTACCAGGATCTGCTGGAATTTTTATACCTCTGCTTTTCGCTGGGCTTTCGCGGGCGCTACAAGGTTGCCATTCAGCAACAGGATGAATTTGAGCGGATCTACCAGCGCCTGCACCATGCCCTGCACAAACTGCGCGGTGACGCGCCATTTCCGCTGCTTCACCAGAAGAACAACATACAGGGCGGGCGTTATCAGTTAATCCGGCGGCTGACCATCAGGCATGTACTGTGCGGCGGTCTTGTTGTGCTGGCCGTATTTTATCTGTTTTATCTGCTGCGTCTGGACAGCCAGACACAGGATATTCTGCATCAGCTCAATAAATTACTCCGATAAGGACATCTTATGATCCAGATTGATTTAGCCACGCTGGTAAAGCGGCTTAACCCCTTTGCAAAACAGGCGCTGGAAATGGCTGCCTCGGAGTGTATGAGCCAGCAGGCCAGTGAGATCACCGTTGCCCATATGCTGTTGCAGATGCTGGTTATCCCGCGCAGCGACGTAAGGGTGATTGCCGAACGCACAGGCATCAGTGCGGAGGATTTACGCCAGGCGCTGACCGTGGAGAGTTATCCCGGCGGACGTTCCGCCGAAGGCTATCCCAGCTTCTCCCCGATGCTGATCGAATGGCTCAAGGAGTCATGGCTGCTGGCCTCAGCCCAGATGCAGCACAGCGAACTGCGCAGCGGCGTCCTGCTGCTTACTCTGCTGCATTCACCGCTGCGCTATATTCCACCCGCTGCTGCCCGTCTGCTGACGGCCATAAACCGTGACCAGTTACAGCAGGATTTCACCGCATGGACAAAAGAATCCGCCGAATCCGTGGATCTGGCTGGTGGGCAAGCGTTCCGTGCAACAGAAACCGGCGACACCCTGCTTGCCCGCTATGCCAAAAATATGACCGAAGACGCCCGTAACGGAAAACTCGATCCGGTACTGTGCCGCGACCACGAAATCGATTTGATGATCGACATTCTCTGCCGCCGTCGTAAAAATAACCCGGTGGTAGTGGGCGAAGCGGGCGTGGGCAAAAGCGCACTGATTGAAGGGCTGGCGCTGCGCATCGTGGCAGGCCAGGTGCCGGACAAGCTGAAAAACACCGATATCATGACCCTTGACCTGGGCGCATTGCAGGCCGGAGCGTCGGTGAAGGGCGAATTCGAAAAACGTTTCAAAGGGCTGATGGCGGAGGTCATTTCCTCCCCGGTGCCGATCATTCTGTTTATCGACGAAGCGCATACCCTGATTGGCGCGGGCAACCAGCAGGGCGGGCTGGATATCTCCAACCTGCTCAAACCGGCGCTGGCGCGTGGCGAACTGAAAACCATCGCCGCCACAACCTGGAGCGAATACAAAAAATACTTCGAAAAAGACGCTGCCTTATCGCGCCGCTTCCAGTTAGTTAAGGTCAGCGAACCTAACGCTGCCGAAGCGACGATTATTCTGCGTGGCCTGTCGGCGGTCTATGAACAGTCTCACGGTGTGCTGATTGACGATGAGGCCTTACAAGCCGCAGCAACACTGAGCGAGCGTTATCTCTCCGGACGTCAGTTGCCGGACAAAGCGATTGATGTGCTGGACACCGCCTGCGCCCGCGTGGCAATCAACCTTTCTTCGCCGCCGAAACAGATTTCGGCGCTGGCCACGTTAAGCCAGCAGCAGGAGACGGAAATCCGCCAGCTTGAGCGCGAAAGGCGTATCGGGCTGCGTACCGATACCGCCCGGATGACGGAAGTGCTGGTGCAGTACGATGAAACACTGACGGCGCTGGATGAACTGGAAGCCGCCTGGCACCAGCAACAGGCGCTGGTACAGGAGATTATTACGCTACGCCAGCAGTTACTGGGCGTTGCAGAGGACACAGATGCCGTAGTGGATACGCCGCCAGAGTCAGAACAGGATAATACTGGTGCCATACCGGCTGATGAAGCTGGCAGCGTACAGCCGGAAGAGACCGCTGAAACAGTTTCCCCGGTACAGCGGCTGGCACAGCTTACTGCCGAACTGGACGCCCTGCATAACGATCGGTTGCTGGTCTCTCCGCATGTCGATAAAAAACAGATTGCGGCGGTAATTGCCGAATGGACTGGTGTTCCGCTTAACCGCCTGTCGCAGAATGAAATGTCGGTCATCACCGACCTGCCGAAGTGGCTTGGTGACACCATCAAAGGCCAGGACCTGGCGATTGCCAGCCTGCATAAACACCTGCTGACCGCACGCGCCGACCTGCGCCGTCCGGGACGCCCGCTTGGCGCGTTTCTGCTGGCTGGTCCCAGTGGCGTGGGTAAAACCGAAACCGTCCTGCAACTGGCAGAGTTGCTCTACGGCGGTCGCCAGTACCTGACCACCATCAATATGTCCGAGTTCCAGGAGAAGCACACCGTCTCGCGGCTGATTGGTTCCCCTCCGGGCTATGTCGGCTATGGCGAAGGCGGCGTGCTGACTGAGGCCATCCGCCAGAAACCCTACTCGGTGGTACTTCTCGATGAAGTGGAAAAAGCGCACCCGGATGTGCTCAACCTGTTCTACCAGGCGTTTGACAAGGGCGAGATGGCGGACGGCGAGGGCCGCCTGATTGACTGTAAAAACATCGTCTTCTTCCTCACCTCCAACCTCGGCTATCAGGTGATTGTCGAACACGCCGATGACCCGGAAACCATGCAGGAAGCCCTGTATCCGGTGCTGGCAGACTTCTTTAAACCCGCCCTGCTGGCGCGTATGGAAGTGGTGCCATACCTGCCGCTGTCGAAAGCGACGCTCGCTACCATTATTGCCGGGAAACTGGCCCGCCTGGATAACGTGCTGCGCAGCCGCTTTGGTGCGGACGTGATTATTGAACCGGAAGTGACGGACGAAATCATGAGCCGCGTCACCCGCGCGGAAAACGGCGCGAGGATGCTCGAATCGGTCATTGACGGCGACATGCTGCCGCCGCTCTCGCTGCTGCTGTTGCAGAAAATGGCGGCTAACACGGCGATTGCCCGGATTCGCCTGTCGGTGGCAGACGGTGCATTCACAGCAGACGTGGAAGATGTTCTGAACGACGAGTCCGTCACAGAGGATGAAACGGTTTTATGAGCAGGTTGCGCGTTTTCCTGCAGACAGGATGGTTTATCGCGGGCCTGATGGCGGGCTTACCCGCCAGTGCCGCGCCCGCAGAAACATCGTCAATGGCCGGTGTGGCGGTAGCCGCTGCAACAGCGACACCTTCGGATGCGGCAGCCACGTTACAGTCCATGCGGTCCTGTCGGCGGGAGCCTGCGGCGCTGGAGCGGCTTGACTGTTATGACCGCATTCTTTCGCCAGAGCAGCCAGCCTTTGGTGGGGCTGCACTGGTGAAAGCCCGTTACCAGGGCGAAGCCTGGACCCGCGCCACAGAGCAGGAAAAACGCCGCCAGGGCAATACCACAGGGCTGCTGGTGACGCAGGTGCCGGGTGAACGCCCGACGGTAGTGATAACCACCCCGGCTATCGGCCATGTTCCGCCGCGCCCGGTGCTGATGTTCAGTTGCGTGGACAATATCACCCGGATGCAGGTGGCGCTGATGCACCCTCTGGATGTCCATGATATCGCCGTCACCCTGAATGCCGACAGCCGGGCATTACGCAGCCACTGGTTTGTGCGCGAGAACGGCACCCTGCTGGAGTCCAGCCGGGGGTTATCCGGTATCGATGAAATTAAGCAACTGTTCGGCGCAAAAACGCTGACGGTGGATACCGGCACAGACAACGCCGCCGGAAAGCTGACCTTTAACATTGACGGGCTGGCACGGGTTATTGCGCCGCTACGCGACGCCTGCCACTGGGCGGGAGAATAAGAATATGGCAATGGACTTACGTAATCCCGATGTATGGCTTGCACACCTGCTGGAAAACCTGCCGGAAGATAAGCTGTCCGCCGCGCTTGATGATGGCAATGCAGACTGGGAGTTTGTCGACAGCGAAATCGTCAAGCTCGGTTCACTGGCGCACAGCCAGCTTGATATCCCGGAACTTCAGCGCCGGGGCCTGATGCTTCTGGCCTCAGAAACCAAAGATTTTCGCCTGCTGGCCCACCTGCTGCGTACCCTGCAACATGCCGGTGATATTCTGCTGGCCTCCAGGATGCTGGCACAATATACAGAACACTACTGGACATGCGCCGCACCGCAGAACATGGCCCACAAAAAACGCTTTGCCGCCCAGGTGATAAAACGCTTTGAGTCTGCCGTTCAGGACTTTGCCGGGAATGCTGCGACAATACAGCGCGATGCTTTGCTGGGAGAGCTGGCAAAACTGGCACAGTGCTGGCAGGCGCACAACGCTCCTGAGCTGGCTAAGGCGACAGACGATTTATTTGCCCTGTTTCAGCGCGCGTTTCGTGATGTAGCGCCTGAAATGCCATCATCTGCACGAACCGCCGCCATTGCGCCGCAGGCCACAGCCGGATCTGTACCGGATATGTCACCGCACACGGTTGCCGCTCAGCCTCCTGTTGCAGCCACTCCAATCCCGCAGGTCACTGTTGACAGCCACGACGATAAAGCATGGCGCGACACCCTGCTGAAGGTGGCCGCCATTCTCTGTGAGCGCCAGCCGGAGTCACCGCAGGGTTACCGACTGCGCCGCCATGCTCTGTGGCAGACCATCACCAGTACCCCGCAGGCAGAAAGCGATGGCCGGACCCCACTGGCAGCCTTCCCTGTCGATATGATGGATGATTACCTGGCGCGGCTGAACAATGCCGACATGGCGCTGTGGCAGCAGGTGGAAAAAAGCCTGCTGCTGGCCCCGTACTGGCTGGACGGTCATTACCTCTCAGCACAGACCGCGCTGCGCCTCGGTTATAAACAGGTGGCGGATGCTATCCGTGATGAAGTTACCGGTTTTCTGGCCCGCCTGCCCGCACTGATCAACCTGTTGTTTAACGACCGCACTCCGTTTGTGTCCGAACAGACGAAACAGTGGCTGGCATCATCCGGCTCAGTCAACCAGACCGCCCCGGTTGTACAGACCGATGAAGAATTACAGGCGGCCAGGGCGTGCTTCGATGAAAACGGGCTGGAAGCCGCGCTGCGGTACCTGGAAAACCTGCCCGAAGGTGATCCCCGCCACCAGTTTCACCGCCAGTTTTTCGGCGCGCAGTTACTGGAAGAGGCCGGTATGGTTCAGCTTGCACAACAGCAGTACCGGATACTCTTCAGAACAGGATTACACATGATGCTGTCCGAATGGGAACCGTCCCTGCTGGAAGCACTGGAACAAAAATTCACGGCAGAACAGTAAAAGATAACAAGGAGTTACCGTGTTCAGATTTCCGACATCCCGACTGTTCAGCACGCTGAGATCTGCTCTCAGGCCAGCGATGCCGCGATTCAGGGTATCCGCCGCCTGGCTGCTGGCGCTGGCATGGATTTTTCTGCTGGTGTGGATCTGGTGGCAAGGTCCGAAATGGACGCTCTATGAGCAGCACTGGCTGGCTCCTCTAACAAACCGCTGGCTGGCGACCGCCGTCTGGGGGCTTATCGCTCTGATCTGGCTCACCTGGCGGGTAATGAAGCGTCTGCAAAAGCTGGAAAAACAGCAGAAACAGCAGCGGGAGGAAGAAAAAGATCCGTTGACCGTGGAACTCCACCGCCAGCAGCAATATCTGGATCACTGGCTGCTGCGCCTGCGCCGCCATCTGGATAACCGCCGTTATCTGTGGCAGTTGCCGTGGTATATGGTCATTGGTCCTGCGGGTAGCGGTAAAAGCGCTCTGCTGCGCGAGGGCTTTCCATCTGACATTATTTACACGCCGGAAAGCATCCGGGGTACGGAATACCATCCGCTGATCACACCGCGAGTGGGCAACCAAGCGGTGATTTTCGATGTTGACGGCGTACTGACCTCGCCCGGCGGGGATGATCTGCTCCACCGCCGCCTGCGCGAACACTGGCTGGGCTGGCTGATGCAAACGCGCGCGCGCCAGCCGCTCAACGGCCTGATCCTGACGCTCGATCTTCCCGATCTGCTGACGGCGGATAAATCCCGCCGTGAGACACTGGTACAAAATTTGCGCCAGCAACTTCAGGAGATCCGCCAGAGTCTGCACTGCCGTCTGCCCGTTTACGTGGTGCTGACACGGCTGGATCTGCTGACCGGCTTTGCCGCGCTGTTCCATTCACTGGATAAAAAAGACCGCGATGCGATCCTCGGCGTCACGTTTACCCGCCGCGCCCATGAAAGTGACGACTGGCGCAGCGAACTGGGGGCTTTCTGGCAGACGTGGGTACAACAGGTGAACCTGGCGCTGTCGGATCTGATGCTCGCACAAACCGGTGCTGCTCCCCGCAGCGCCGTGTTCAGCTTCTCCCGTCAGATGCAGGGAACAGGAGAAATCGTCACCGCACTGCTCGCCGCATTGCTGGACGGTGAGAACATGGATGTAATGCTGCGTGGCGTCTGGCTCACATCATCGCTACAGCGTGGCCAGGTGGATGATATTTTCACGCAGTCCGCCGCCCGCCAGTACGGGCTGGGTAACAGCTCGCTGGCAACCTGGCCTCTGGTGGAGACGACGCCGTATTTTACTCGCCGCCTCTTCCCTGAAGTCCTGCTGGCTGAGCCGAACCTGGCGGGTGAAAACAGCGTCTGGCTGAACAGCTCCCGGCGCAGGCTGACCGCCTTTTCCGCCTGTGGCGCGGCGCTGGCGGCATTGCTGGTCGGAAGCTGGCACCATTATTACAATCAGAACTGGCAGTCCGGCGTTAACGTACTGGCACAGGCTAAAGCCTTTATGGACGTACCACCACCGCAAGGAACGGATGAATTCGGCAATCTGCAACTGTCGTTGCTTAATCCGGTACGCGATGCCACCCTGGCCTATGGCGATTACCGCGATCGCGGTTTTCTGGCGGATATGGGATTGTACCAGGGCGTCCGCGTAGGGCCGTATGTGGAGCAAACCTACATTCAGCTTCTTGAGCAGCGTTATCTCCCCTCGTTAATGAACGGCCTGATCCGGGATCTAAACAATGCCCCGCCAGAGAGCGAAGAAAAGCTCGCCGTGCTGCGCGTACTGCGCATGATGGAAGACAAAAGTGGGCGCAACAACGAGGCGGTAAAACAGTACATGGCGCGGCGCTGGAGCAATGAATTTCACGGCCAGCGCGATATTCAGGCGCAACTGATGGCGCATCTGGACTATGCGCTGGAGCACACCGACTGGCACGCGCAGCGCCAGAGCGGTGACAGCGATGCTGTCAGCCGCTGGACCCCCTATGATAAACCGGTCATTAATGCGCAGCAGGAACTGAGCAAGCTGCCCATATACCAGCGTGTCTACCAGACCCTGCGCACCAAAGCATTAAGCGTGTTGCCCGCCGATTTGAATTTGCGCGACCAGGTTGGTCCCACCTTCGACAACGTGTTCGTCGCCGGTAATGATGAAAAACTGGTGATCCCGCAGTTCCTCACCCGCTATGGACTGCAAAGCTATTTTGTCAAACAGCGTGAGGGCCTCGTTGAGCTGACCGCGCTGGATTCGTGGGTACTGAACCTGACGCAAAGCGTCGCCTACAGCGAGGCCGACCGTGAAGAGATCCAGCGCCATATCACCGAACAGTACATCAGTGACTATACCGCCACCTGGCGTGCCGGAATGGATAACCTCAACGTCCGTGACTATGAGGCCATGTCGGCGCTGACCGACGCGCTGGAGCAGATTATCAGCGGCGATCAGCCATTCCAGCGTGCGCTGACGGCGCTGCGCGATAATACCCACGCGCTGACGCTCTCCGGCAAACTGGATGATAAGGCGAGGGAAGCGGCAATAAATGAGATGGATTACCGCCTGTTATCCCGGCTGGGGCATGAGTTCGCACCGGAAAACAGCGCACTGGAGGAGCAAAAGGACAAGGCGAGTACGCTACAGGCCGTGTACCAGCAACTGACCGAGCTGCACCGTTACCTGCTGGCGATCCAGAACTCGCCAGTGCCGGGGAAATCGGCGCTGAAAGCAGTACAGCTACGTCTGGATCAAAACAGCAGCGATCCAATCTTCGCTACCCGCCAGATGGCAAAAACTCTCCCTGCACCGCTTAACCGCTGGGTAGGTAAGCTCGCGGATCAGGCCTGGCATGTGGTGATGGTGGAAGCCGTTCGTTACATGGAAGTGGACTGGCGCGACAATGTAGTGAAACCCTTCAACGAGCAGCTTGCCGATAACTATCCGTTTAATCCGCGCGCCACACAGGATGCCTCACTGGATTCGTTTGAACGTTTCTTTAAACCGGATGGCATTCTGGACAATTTCTACAAGAACAACCTGCGCCTGTTCCTTGAAAACGATCTGACCTTTGGCGACGACGGCAGAGTGTTAATCCGTGAAGATATCCGGCAGCAACTGGATACCGCGCAGAAAATCCGCGACATCTTCTTCAGCCAGCAGAACGGGCTGGGCGCACAGTTTGCCGTGGAAACCGTATCGCTTTCCGGCAATAAGCGGCGCAGCGTACTTAACCTGGACGGCCAGTTAGTGGACTACAGCCAGGGACGCAACTACACCGCCCATCTGGTCTGGCCGAACAACATGCGTGAAGGCAATGAAAGCAAGCTGACGCTGATTGGCACCAGCGGCAGAGCACCGCACAGTATCGCGTTCAGTGGACCGTGGGCGCAGTTCCGCCTGTTCGGCGCGGGCCAGTTGACCAATGTGACCAGTGACACCTTTAACGTGCGCTTTAACGTGGACGGCGGCGCAATGGTTTACCGGGTGCATGTGGATACCGAAGATAACCCGTTCACCGGCGGTCTGTTCAGCCTGTTCCGTTTACCGGATACGTTGTATTAAGGGGATAGTGATGAGCAATTACGCACTGACACAAACTATCGTTACCGGCAGCGATCCGCGCGCCCTGCCGGAGTTCAGCGCCATCCGCGAAGAAATTAACAAAGCTAACCACCCGTCACAGCCGGAGCTGAACTGGAAACTGGTGGAATCGCTGGCGCTGTCGATTTTTAAGGCCAACGGGGTGGATTTGCATACCGCCACCTACTATACGCTGGCGCGTACCCGTAATCAGGGGCTGGCAGGGTTCTGCGAAGGCTCGGAACTGCTGGCTGCGATGATCACCCACGAATGGGATAAATTCTGGCCGCAGGGTGGCCCGGCGCGGACTGAGATGCTGGACTGGTTCAATACCCGCACCGGGAATATTCTGCGCCAGCAGGTGTCCTTTTCCGAAAATGATCTGCCGTTGCTCTACCGCACGGAACGGGCTTTACAGCTTATTTGCGACAAACTCCAGCAGGTGGAACTGAAGCGCCAGCCGCGCGTGGAAAACCTGCTTTATTTTGTGCAGAACACACGCAAGCGGTTTGAGCCGCAGCCCGGAAACCGTACTGATACGGCGGCACAGACCACGGTCCGGACGCTGGTCTATGCGCCGGAAAGCACGGCTTCCACCACAGCGGAAGCCGTGCCTCCCCTGCCCGACCTGCCGGAAATGCGGGTGGAGGTGCGCGGTGTGGCAAATAACGCCGACAACGTTAGACAGGGCAGCACGGTAAAAGGTTTTGTTGCCGGTGCCGCCTGTACTGCCGTTATCGCGGCAGTACTCTGGTGGTGGCAGGCGTATCCGATACAACGGCAGCTTACGCAAGTCAGGGATACCGCACAGGGAGCCGCCACCGCCTGGTTGGCCTCCCCGGTACTGAAAGAATATGAACAGTACCTGCAACAGCTTCTGGATGCCCCGCCACTACAGCCGCTGGAAACCGGAATGCAGATGATGCGCACCGCAGACACCCTCTGGCCGGAAAGCCTGCAACAGCAGGAAGCCAGCAGGATGTGGAGCAACACGCTGAGAAACCGGGCGCAAGCCAGTCCGCAGATGAAGGGCTGGCAACAGGCGCGGCAGAATTTGCGGGACTTTGCGGATCTGATGATGAAAAAGGAGACGGAGAAACAGGGTTTCACCCTCTCGTATATCAAGACGGTGACCTGGCAGGCCGAACGGTTACTGAATCAGGAAACACCGCTGGAGTACCTGCTGACACAGTACCAGGAGACACGCGCACGGAAGCAGGACACACAGGCGCTGGAAAAAGAGATCAACGAACGGCTGGACGGGCTGTTAAGCCGCTGGCTACTGCTGAAAAATACCGGACAGGATATGGCAACGGATACCAGAACCGAACCTGTCCATCCGACTCATTGAGGTTAAGGAGAATAACAATGGCAAATCCCGTCTATCTGACACTAAACGGAGAACTCCAGGGACTGATTTCATCCGGATGCTCGTCAATGCCGTCCATCGGTAACAAGGCCCAGATTGCACATCAGGATCAGATCATGGTGATGTCACTGTCCCATGGGCTGAGTCGCGCACAGAACGTCAATCACCAGGAACTGACTATCACGAAACCGGTGGACAAATCCTCCCCCCTTCTGGGCAAGGCCATTTCGGAGAATGAATGTCTGACCTGTGATTTTGTCTTCTATCGCACCAACCGTTTTGGTATTAATGAGCCGTACTACAAGCTGAAACTGACTAATGCCCGGATCTCAAACATCGGCCTTACCGTTCCCCATACCATTAACGACAGCCCAGGGCAGCCGGAAGAGTCTGTGTCATTTACCTATGAGAGCATCAACTGGGAGCACATCGTCGCCGGAACCAGTGCGTACAGTCTGTGGAGTGAACGGATTTTCTAAGTTACCTGGGAGTCTTTCATCTGCATTATTGTTATATTTTAAAAAGGCAATTTAACATTATAGGATAAAATGACAAAGTACGGTTAATCACGAATAAAAATTCTTAATTAACCGTACCTGCTGTTTTATAGATGTATGTGATGTATTTTTGACAGTTCAACCGAAAACTCGAACTACAGCTTATATGTTGAGAGGACAACAAATAACTTGAGGAAAATTTTTACTACTCCTAAAAAATATATGTAAAATTAATTAGCAGACTTGTTCCATAGTGTAAAACAGAAAAGAAAAATGCTCTTTCCTGCTAAGTACCACTAAAACGTCTGGTATAAAACCTCACTACTGATATCGATTCACCAGGTCTTTAACCACTGCTGCGTACGTTTTCTGCTTAAGTTGTGAAATCTGCTGTTCTGCCACATCAAGGCTGTCAGAATTTTTATTCCCTATCTGCGGAAAAATCAGTTTCGATTCATAATTCACAGGCGACCAGGTAGCCCACTCACCTGTAGCCACATCCACCAGCGTGAATCGAACCAAATAACGCAGTGACATCGTGTCAGTCAATTTTTGATTTTTATAATCTGTCCAAACTATTGATTTTAATCCAGAGTCATATTTTCCTGTCTGCAACGTATCCTGGAAAACAATAATTGCTTTCTGATGGCCTTTTGCTGCAACAAAACGCAATGCCTGCATCCAGTTCATATTTTCGGCATCTACAATATCTAGGCTTTCATCTTTGTTTTTGTCTTTATTACAGGTTAAAGTTTTTTGCCTGTCAGGAATGCCAGAAAATGTGGCAACTGTATAATATTTTCTCATCTCCTCCTGCATAATGGTTTCCGGTGCGCGACTACCAGACTGAACAAGTATTACAGGAGAACTGAGGGGCACACGAAACTCATCTCCTTCAAGCGCAGCTTGAATATCCTCCTCGGATACAGCCAGAGTGGTTTCATTACCGAATAAATCTTTGTCTGTCAGTTGCGGGGGAGTGTTTTTATTAATATTACTTTGTGTAACTTGAGCTTTTTTCTTTTTTTCATCAATAGGAGATTCAGAGGCACATCCTGCAAGCAGCGAGAATAACACACATATGCAACAAACCTTTTTTGAATTCATAATCGGACACTCCCTCGCCTGTCATGATGATTAGAATATTTAGTACTGATAACGGACTCTAATTATATACCCCACTTAAATAATAACAAACAAAATCAATATGAAATATACATTCATTTAATCAATATAAAATCATTCTCAGAAAATATATTTAAGCTGAATGGTTCGATATCATTATTGAATTTTAATAAATGAGACAACAAGCGAGAATCACGCACTTACGCCAGAGTAAAATCATTGAACAGAGAAATAGCGGGATTTAAATGCAAAAAAACCGCAAAATTAAAAATCTCGCGGTTCTCTGAACTCATTTTCATGAGTGAATTTGGCGGAACGGACGGGACTCGAACCCGCGACCCCCTGCGTGACAGGCAGGTATTCTAACCGACTGAACTACCGCTCCGCGTTGTGTTCCGTTGGGAACGAGGCGAATATTACGGATTGCCTCACCCTTCGTCAACGGTTTTTCTCATCTTTTGAATCGTTTGCTGCAAAAATCGCCCAAGTCGCTATTTTTAGCGCCTTTTACAGGTATTTATGCCCGCCAGAGGCAGCTTCCGCCCTTTTTCTGCACCAGATCGAGACGGGCTTCATGTGCCGCAAGCTCTTCATCTGTCGCAAAAACAACGCGTAACTTACTTGCCTGACGCACAATGCGCTGAATTGTTGCTTCACCTTGTTGCTGTTGTGTCTCTCCTTCCATCGCAAAAGCCATCGACGTTTGACCACCGGTCATCGCCAGATAAACTTCCGCAAGGATCTGGGCATCGAGTAATGCCCCGTGCAGCGTTCGTTTACTGTTATCTATTTCGTAGCGGGCACATAACGCATCGAGGCTGTTGCGCTTACCGGGAAACATTTTCCTCGCCACCGCAAGGCTATCGGTGACCTTACAGAAGGTATTGGTCTTCGGAATATCGCGCTTAAGCAACGAAAACTCGTAGTCCATAAAGCCGATATCGAACGCTGCGTTATGGATCACCAGCTCCGCGCCGCGGATATAGTTCATGAACTCATCGGCTACCTCGGCAAACGTGGGCTTATCGAGCAAAAACTCATCGGCAATACCATGTACGCCAAAGGCTTCCGGATCCACCAGCCGCTCGGGTTTGAGATAAACATGGAAGTTATTGCCCGTCAGGCGACGGTTCACCACTTCAACGGCACCAATCTCAATGATCTTGTGGCCTTCATAGTGCGCACCAATCTGGTTCATACCGGTAGTTTCGGTATCGAGAACGATCTGGCGTGTAATTGCAGTGCTCATAGCGGTCATTTATGTCAGACTTGTCGTTTTACAGTTCGATTCAATTACAGGAAGTCTACCAGAGATGCTTAAACAGGTAGAAATTTTCACCGACGGTTCGTGTCTGGGTAATCCAGGACCTGGGGGTTACGGCGCTATTTTACGCTATCGCGGACGCGAGAAAACCTTTAGCGCAGGCTACACCCGCACCACCAACAACCGTATGGAGTTGATGGCCGCTATTGTCGCGCTGGAGGCGTTAAAAGAACATTGCGAAGTCATTTTGAGTACCGACAGCCAGTATGTCCGCCAGGGTATCACCCAGTGGATCCATAACTGGAAAAAACGTGGCTGGAAAACAGCAGACAAAAAACCAGTAAAAAATGTCGATCTCTGGCAACGTCTTGATGCTGCGCTGGGGCAGCATCAAATCAAATGGGAATGGGTTAAAGGCCATGCCGGTCATCCAGAAAACGAACGTTGCGATGAACTGGCTCGTGCCGCAGCGATGAATCCCACACTGGAAGATACGGGCTATCAAGTCGAAGTTTAAGCCTGTGGTTTACGACATTGCCGGGTGGCTCCAACCGCCTGGCGAATTCGTGGCTTGTTTTTACTCTGTTTCATCGGATTTAGCGTTAAAGGAATAGTCCGTTTCCGGGCGACAATAAGTTGTAAGCAACCAAGCGCAGGAATATGCGCATTTAATAATTTTCCACCGTGTTTGTTCCACGGGAGAACGTGGAAACGGCTGGCGTGTAGCACTTCAAAATTCAACAAAGAGAGCCAGTCCAGCTGCCGCATCAGAGTAAACATCCGGCTGTTATAGGGAGAGGTTTTTCGCAATACCGGCACAAGTTTGCGTAATCCCATTAAACTGATGGGATTGAAGCCACTAATCACCAGCCAGCCATCATCAATCAATACCCGATCGGCTTCACGCAATAAACGATGCGGATCGGTGCACCACGGCAATGTATGTGCCAGTAGACAAACATCAACGGATTTATCGGCAAAAGGAAGATGAAGTGGGTCCGCCTGCACCTGGACGGGCATTCCTTGCGCAGAAACATTCACTTGATGAGAAACCGCGCACGCTTCGCAATTGATTTCTGCGCTTAAATTGCCAATCTTAAGCAGATGAAAACCATACATTTTAGTGAACCACGGGTTGAGCTGGCGCTCCAGCGCCTTGCGATAAAGCTCTCCCCAGGGCAAATCGCCCCAGCAATCAGGAGCCACGACAGTTTGAGGGACTCTTGCCGGTTTCATCACAACCTTCCGTTTCACACTGAGAGGTAATCTATGAATCTTAACAGTATTCCCGCCTTTGATGACAATTACATCTGGGTTTTGAATGATGAAGCAGGTCGCTGCCTGATTGTCGATCCCGGAGACGCAGAGCCAGTATTAAACGCCATTGCCGCCAATAACTGGCAACCGGAGGCCATATTTCTCACCCACCATCACCACGATCACGTTGGCGGCGTGAAAGAACTGGTGAAAAAGTTTCCGCAAATTGTGGTGTATGGTCCACAAGAGACACAAGATAAGGGAACAACACGGGTAGTCAAAGATGGCGAAATTGCCTTCGTTTTGGGGCATGAATTTAGTGTAATTGCCACATCGGGTCACACTTTAGGACATATCTGTTACTTCAGTAAACCTTATCTATTTTGCGGCGACACGCTGTTTTCTGGTGGGTGTGGTCGGTTGTTTGAAGGGACACCATCACAAATGTATCAATCACTTAAAAAATTAAGTGCGTTACCTGACGATACATTGGTATGTTGTGCTCATGAATATACCTTATCAAATATGAAGTTTGCTTTGAGTATTCTTCCGCACGATTTGTCCATAAATGATTATTATCGTAAAGTTAAGGAGTTACGGGCAAAAAATCAAATAACACTACCCGTAATTCTGAAAAATGAGCGGCAAATTAATGTTTTTTTAAGAACCGAAGATATTGATTTAATTAATGTAATTAATGAAGAAACATTATTGCAACAACCTGAAGAACGTTTTGCATGGTTAAGGTCAAAGAAAGATAGGTTCTGATAAAACTTTCTTGTCATCGGCTCCGTTCGCCGTTATGATCGGTCGTCTTTTAAGCAACTATTGACACACACATGAAGGCAAAAGCGATATTACTCGCCTCTGTCCTGCTCGTGGGTTGCCAGAGTACCGGCAACGTTCAACAGCACGCACAGAGCCTTTCTGCAGCTGGTCAAGGGGAAGCAGCAAAGTTTACAAGTCAGGCACGATGGATGGACGATGGGACGTCTATCGCGCCAGATGGTGACTTGTGGGCTTTCATTGGCGACGAGCTAAAGATGGGAATTCCGGAAAATGACCGGATTCGCGAACAGAAACAGAAATATTTACGCAATAAGAGCTATCTCCACGATGTAACTTTACGGGCAGAGCCGTATATGTACTGGATAGCCGGGCAAGTTAAAAAACGTAACATGCCTATGGAACTGGTACTACTACCCATAGTGGAGAGCGCTTTTGATCCTCACGCAACGTCTGGCGCCAATGCCGCAGGCATCTGGCAGATCATTCCGAGCACGGGGCGCAATTATGGTTTGAAACAGACCCGCAATTATGACGCGCGTCGCGATGTTGTTGCTTCAACAACTGCCGCGCTGAACATGATGCAGCGTCTGAACAAGATGTTTGACGGCGACTGGCTTCTGACCGTAGCGGCTTATAACAGCGGCGAAGGTCGAGTCATGAAGGCAATTAAAACGAACAAAGCGCGTGGGAAATCCACGGACTTCTGGTCGTTACCGTTGCCGCAGGAAACGAAGCAGTACGTGCCTAAAATGCTGGCATTGAGTGATATTCTCAAAAACAGCAAGCGTTATGGCGTACGTCTGCCAACGACCGATGAAAGCCGTGCTCTGGCGCGTGTGCACCTGAGCAGCCCAGTTGAAATGGCGAAGGTTGCAGATATGGCGGGGATTTCCGTCAGCAAGCTGAAGACATTCAACGCTGGCGTGAAAGGCTCCACGCTGGGCGCAAGTGGTCCGCAGTACGTGATGGTGCCAAAGAAGCATGCAGATCAACTGCGTGAATCTCTGGCTTCGGGCGAAATTGCTGCTGTACAGTCGACGCTGGTTGCCGACAATACGCCGCTTAACAGCCGTGTTTACACCGTACGCTCTGGCGACACGCTTTCAAGTATCGCTTCACGTCTCGGCGTTAGCACCAAAGATTTGCAGCAGTGGAACAAACTGCGCGGATCTAAGCTGAAGCCAGGCCAAAGCTTGACGATTGGCGCAGGTAGTAGCGCACAGCGGTTGGCAAACAACAGCGATAGCATTACGTATCGTGTGCGCAAAGGCGATTCGCTTTCAAGCATTGCTAAACGCCACGGCGTGAACATCAAAGATGTGATGCGCTGGAACAGCGATACTGCGAATCTGCAACCAGGCGATAAGCTGACGTTGTTTGTGAAAAACAACAACATGCCAGATTCCTGACAAACCAGATAATAAAAAGGCACCGATTCCCCCGGTGCCTTTTTTATTTATGCTGCTTTATGTGCTTCTACCATGATGATATCACTGGTGAAAGAGCCGTCATTCTGCAAGGCAAAATACGTTCTCACCTCTGTCGATGCGCTCTGTTGGTAAATGCGAATAGCGTCTACTAACGCTTCTGGCGTACGCATTCTCGCGACCCATGAAGAAAATTCCAGAGGTAACTTATCTGTAATTAAATTATCAACTATCAGATTGGCTTCATTGATTAACGTCAACCACTCACCGCTGGTGTAGTTTCGTACGTGAGAGGTATCGCGTAATGCTTCTACCGTCTGTAACCAGATGTCGCGCACTGGATGACCCGGAGACATTACGTCCATCACAATCAGCCTACCGCCGGGTTTCAATACCCGATTCACTTCACGCAGTGCTGCACCAACATCATGCCAGTGATGGGCAGAATAACGGCTGATAACAATATCAAATGCGTTATCGGCAAATGGCAGACTTTCGGCATAACCCTGGCGGGTGGTGATATTTTTCAGTTGCCGGGCTTCGGCAGCTTGTGCCACGACATCCAGCATTTGGGCAGATAAGTCATACGCCACCACCGCGCTCACGTTCTGCGCAGCGACAAAGCTGGCATGCCCTGCTCCGCAGCCCATATCAAGTACACTTGCATCAGGATAATCAGCCAGACGCACCGCCAGGCGCTGTAAATCTCGCCCGGATGCATGTACGGTACTGGTTAAATACTCACTGGTCTGCGAGCTAAACTGCTTTTCTACGTGGTCATGGTGGGATTGTGTTGTCATTGCGCTGTCCTTTTATTGTTTGATTAAAAAGGGCAGCGCCAAACGTTGGTCTGCCCTGTGGCAGACCTGACATACCTTATTTATCAGGCTTGCCGGGACTGAATTCAACGAGTAGCGGATTGTGATCGGAAGCGCGCGTAACCAGTACAGAAGCTTCGCTGACGTTCAGACCACGGTAGAAAACAAAATCGAGCGGGCGGCCAAACGCCCGACGGCGCTGATCATCGGTAAAACGCACCTGGCGCAGCGACATTTCCCGCGCAAAGCGATATAACGCGTTCATCCTTCTACGGCTCCAGGCATTGAAATCTCCCGCCATAATGACCGGGCCGCTGTGGTGAGCTATCTGATCGCCAATAGGAAGTAACTGCTTACTATAGACATCCACGCCCAAACTGAAATTGACGGCGTGTATATTAACCACCATCAACAGGCGGGTGTCAGGCAATGGATAGACCGTCACCAGGGCCGACTTCGCCAGACGCAAAATGGGTTCTCGTTCACGTAACGGGCAGCAATACACTGGATGCGCCGCCGAAAGGGTCATTACACCGGAAGGATGTTGTGGCAGCACGAAAGCGGGTACCTGATCGGCGGCAAGATAGTTAGCGGTCGCAAACTGCACTAACTCTGGCGTTGTCTGCGCTTCCTGCAATAACACCAGATGTGCATCTTTGCCGTAGTTCTTTAATACCGACAACCATTCAGCGCGTTGCTGTTTGTATATGTTCCACACCAGGATCCGAATACGCTCTTCGGTACTTAACGGTTCTCCAGGTGGTAATGCCTGGCCGATGCTCGCAAAAGACCCCGGCGGTAAGATCCTTTCCGCAGGTTGTCCGGCAACATAGCGCATGGCATAGGTGTTTTTTCGCACTTTTGACTTTGAAACCTCTATTACGTCAACCCTTCCGCACTCGGGAGGGTTCTACTGTTATAGGGATTTTAGCTCACTCTTTCAACGAGCAATTGTATATTGTTATGTAAGCAAGTGCTTACACCGGTCAGAAATTTGCTCATTATTGAGAACATTAAATCGGATGACATATCACGCATCCTGATGGTTTAATGACAAATAAATTCAAAATATCTCATCTATTTTGCAACAGGAGCAAAAATGAAAGCCACGTCGGAAGAACTCGCCATTTTTGTTTCGGTCGTCGAAAGCGGCAGCTTTAGCCGGGCAGCGGAACAATTAGGGCAAGCAAACTCAGCGGTAAGCCGGGCGGTGAAGAAGCTGGAGATGAAACTTGGCGTTAGCCTGCTTAATCGGACCACGCGGCAACTTAGCCTGACGGAAGAAGGCGAGCGTTATTTTCGTCGCGTACAGTCAATTTTGCAGGAGATGGCAGCGGCAGAATCAGAAATTATGGAGACGCGTAATACACCGCGTGGACTGTTGCGCATCGATGCCGCAACTCCAGTAGTGCTGCACTTTCTGATGCCGTTGATTAAGCCTTTCCGTGAACGCTATCCGGAAGTCACTTTATCACTAGTCTCCTCCGAAACGATTATTAATTTGATCGAAAGAAAAGTGGATGTCGCGATACGCGCCGGTACGTTAACGGATTCCAGCTTACGTGCCAGGCCGTTATTTAACAGTTATCGAAAAATTATCGCCTCCCCCGATTATATTTCCCGCTATGGGAAGCCTGAAACGCTCGACGATTTAAAGCAACATGTTTGCCTGGGATTCACTGAACCCGCTTCCCTCAATACCTGGCCGATAGCCTGTAGCGATGGACAATTACATGAGGTGAAGTACGGTTTGTCATCCAATAGTGGGGAAACACTGAAACAGCTTTGCCTAAGTGGCAACGGGATTGCGTGTTTGTCCGACTACATGATCGACAGAGAAATCGCTCGCGGAGAATTGGTGGAGTTAATGGCAGATAAAGTGTTGCCAGTGGAAATGCCATTTAGTGCTGTCTATTACAGCGACCGTGCGGTCAGTACGCGCATCCGGGCTTTTATCGATTTCCTTAGCGAGCATGTAAAAACAGCTCCCGAAGGAGCTGTCAGAGAGGCTTAATCCCATTCAGGAGCCAGACCTTCCGGGCTAACCAGACGGTCGTTGCAATCCAGTGCGGCGATCGCTTTTTTATCTTTGGCATCAAGCTGTAAATTTTGTGCCTTAAGATTACTTTCCAGGTTTTTACGTTTAGTAGAAGAAGGAATTACTGAGTAACCTTCCCCCATAGCCCATGCCAGAATCACTTGTGCCGGAGTCGCATTGTGTTTAGCTGCGATACGAGCAATAACCTCATCTTTCAGGGCCTTACCATACGCCAGTGTCATATAGGAAGTAATATGGATGCCGTGCTGTTTAGCCCAGGCAACCACTTTACGGTTTTGCAGATAAGGAGAGAGTTCAATCTGGTTAGTAGCGATGTTTTCAGCGCCAACAGCAGCAATCGCCTTTTCCATCAATGGGATCGTGAAGTTGGAAATACCGATCTCACGCGTCAGCCCTTGTTTTTTGGCTTCCAGCAGCGCCTGCATAAACTCTTCAACAGAGACTTCATCGTTTGGTGACGGCCAGTGGATTAGCGTCAGATCAACATAATCGATACGCAATTTTTGCAGGCTCTCTTTCAGACTCGGGATCAATTTGTCTTTGCTGAGATTTTCAATCCAGATTTTAGTGGTGATGTAGAATTCATGACGTGGCACGCCACTTTCTGCAATCGCCTGACCTACTGCGGCTTCGTTATCATAGATTTGTGCGGTATCAATTGCGCGATAACCAAGTTCAAGCGCCGTTTTCACAGATGAAATAACAACGTCGTCTTTCAGACGGAAAGTACCTAAACCAAATGCAGGGATAGCCATAATATACCTCTTTTAATGCTATTTTCGTTAACTGAGGTGATTATGGGCTTCAGACTGTTGCGGAAAAAGAGCGTAAAACGCAGAGGATTTTTGCGATTCTGGCAATAATAGATATCCAGACGAAAAAAAACCTCGAGCGTTAACTCGAGGCTTCTTAATAAGTGGCGGAACGGACGGGACTCGAACCCGCGACCCCCTGCGTGACAGGCAGGTATTCTAACCGACTGAACTACCGCTCCACCGAATTCTTTTACAACCACCGGTTTTATGACCGGCTTACTGCTTAATTTGATGCCTGGCAGTTCCCTACTCTCGCATGGGGAGACCCCACACTACCATCGGCGCTACGGCGTTTCACTTCTGAGTTCGGCATGGGGTCAGGTGGGACCACCGCGC
>NZ_JBJQJO010000029.1:0-53722 GCF_046487395.1 Escherichia sp. WS1450 | reverse complement strand
CACCACCCCGTCAGTAGCTGAACAGGAGGGACAGCTGATAGAAACAGAAGCCACTGGAGCACCTCAAAAACACCATCATACACTAAATCAGTAAGTTGGCAGCATCACCCGTTCATTTTCTGAGCCTGTAAAACATGTGGTGATATAGTCTGAGAGCATAAAAGTTGAGATTCTGTGTATCAAGTCCTGTCTTGGCACCGAATGAATATTGCTTACGAAGCCCCTTCATGCTTTCCTTGAGAACAATAATTTTATCTTTATGTGAATCTCATTTTTTATAATGATGTCAGATGATTGAAATGCTAAATTATATCTGAATCAACTTTTCCTTTGCTAAAGGTATAGAAATAACTGCAAGGCTGTATTTTGTAATTGCCAATTTAAAAATGTCAATTTGTTTTTAATTATGTTTTTGTAATAAGTTTGAAGACACAAAAAAATAATATAATAACAAAAATCCTCCAGCCTTGTAGGCCAGAGGATAAAATACTTAATTGAGGAAAACATCAGGGAAAAGTATTTCTGACTTAACTTTCCCGGCTGGAGAGTGAATCAATGTAATCAGCGTACCATTGCATCATTTCACGGCGGCCATCGAGATACAGGGCATGATTATAGGTACCCCTGATGGAATTTTTATCCACATGAGCTAACTGCATTTCAATCCAGGCGGAGTTAAAGCCTTGTTCATGCAGAATTGTACTCATGGTGTGTCTGAAACCATGCCCTGTGAGTCTTCCCTTATATCCAAGTAATTCAATTACTTGGTTAATGCTTTCCTTACTAATTGGTTTGCGGGGATCATTTCTACCGATAAAGACTAGGGGATGATGTTTTGAGATTGGTTCAAGCTGCTTAAATAGCATAATAACCTGCTCAGAGAGCGGCACAATATGAGGTCGCTTCATCTTCATTACTTCTGCCGGGATCTCCCACAATTTTGTCTCAAAATCGATATCTTCCCAGCGTGCAAAACGCAGTTCTTGTGTTCGTACGCCGGTTAACATAATGATCTGAGTAGCTGTCTTAGTGATTATACTTCCGGTATAACCCGCCAGATCGTTGAGGAAGTGGGGAAGTTCATTAGCAGTAAGAAAGGGAAAATGTACTTTTTTCGGTGTAGCTAAAGCACTGGCAAGATCGGGGGCTGGGTTATAGTCTGCCCGGCCAGTAACAATTGCATAGCGGAACACCTCACCACAGCGCTGGCGTACCTTGCGCATTTTCTCCAGAGCTCCACGTTTTTCCATTTTACGCAGTGCTTCCAGTAACTCCATTGGTTTGATTTCGGCAATAGGGCGCTTGCCAATGTAGGGAAAAATGTCTTTTTCAAAGGTATCAATGATTTCATCACGATAGCGTAATGACCACCGATCGGCTTTTGACTGGTGCCATTCGCGAGCAATAGCCTCGAACGTATTTTTCAGACTTATTTGCTGCGCGATTTTTTCTTCCTTTTTTGCCTCCCCTGGATCGCCTCCAGCAGCGAGGAGTTTCCTGGCTTCACTGCGTTTCTCGCGAGCATCGGCTAGCGTTACATCGGGGTATACGCCAATAGAAAGCATCTTTTCTTTACCAGCAAAGCGGTACTTCATGCGCCAGTATTTAGAACCATTAGTGTTAATCAGTAGATACATACCGCCGCCATCAGCAAGCTTATAGGGTTTGTCTTTGGGTTTTGCGGTTTTCACTTTGATATCGGTTAATGCCATGACATCCTCCGGCTTTTGATGAATTCATGTTCCTGAGGGGGATTTCTGCCAGTAACTAACCTGATACCCCCAATACACCCCTTGTATAACAAAGATGTTGTTAAAAGCCGTTGTTATGTATCACATTTTTCCTATTATGGGGGTGCTTGTATTTCAATAGGAAATAACACCCCCTAAAGTACCCCCAAAAGAAACTTGATACGGGGTGAAGTAGGTTGACCTCAGGATACAAATAAATACTGATATACAAGGGATTAGAAGAGATTTATTGACATTGGGAGAGTTCAGAAGAGGTAAACTGGCGGAAGATCACAGGAGTCGAACCTGCCCGGGACCGCTGGCGGCCCCAACTGGATTTGAAGTCCAGCCGCCTCACCGGAGACGACGATCTTCCGCGCCTCGATTGCTACATGGAGGCGGGGCGCATTATAGCTACTTCCTTGAGTTTCTACATCCCCCAGATCAGTTTTTTCCACCTAATACATGCAGCGTATTATCACGAAAGCATTATAGTTCACATAAAACCTATATTTTACAATGATATATGAGCGGAATTAACGCTACCACGATCACATAAAACAAGAATCATAAATTAATAACCAGATATCGGAATATTCGCTCTCACAGGGATGGTTTACAAAATGCGTTATCGGTCTCAGCACCCCTATAGCATCAAGGAAAAGCAGATGAAGAGTGAAGTGTTGTCCGTTAAAGAGAAAATTGGTTATGGCATGGGAGACGCCGCCAGCCACATTATTTTCGATAACGTAATGTTATATATGATGTTCTTTTATACCGATATTTTTGGCATACCTGCCGGATTTGTCGGAACCATGTTTTTGGTCGCTCGTGCACTGGATGCGATTTCCGATCCTTGCATGGGGTTGTTGGCCGATCGAACGCGCTCTCGCTGGGGTAAATTTCGTCCGTGGGTACTGTTTGGCGCACTGCCATTCGGGATCGTCTGTGTACTGGCCTATAGCACGCCAGATCTCAGTATGAACGGCAAAATGATCTATGCAGCAATTACTTATACCCTACTTACCTTACTTTATACCATCGTTAATATCCCTTACTGCGCATTGGGTGGTGTAATCACCAATGACCCGACTCAGCGTATCTCGCTGCAATCCTGGCGTTTTGTGCTGGCGACCGCGGGAGGCATGCTCTCTACTGTGCTGATGATGCCGCTGGTTAATTTAATTGGTGGTGATAATAAACCACTCGGTTTCCAGGGCGGTATCGCGGTCCTTTCCGTGGTGGCATTTATGATGCTGGCATTTTGTTTCTTCACCACTAAAGAACGCGTTGAAGCACCACCTACAACGACGTCTATGCGGGAAGATTTACGTGATATCTGGCAAAACGACCAGTGGCGTATTGTCGGTTTCCTGACCATTTTCAATATTCTGGCGGTATGCGTACGCGGCGGGGCGATGATGTATTACGTCACATGGATTTTGGGTACGCCGGAAGTGTTTGTCGCTTTTCTTACCACTTATTGCGTGGGTAACCTGATTGGTTCCGCACTGGCGAAACCGCTGACCGACTGGAAATGTAAAGTCACTATCTTCTGGTGGACGAACGCCCTGCTGGCAGTGATTAGCCTCGCGATGTTCTTTGTTCCTATGCAGGCCAGCATCACTATGTTTGTCTTCATCTTCGTGATTGGCGTGTTGCATCAACTGGTGACACCTATCCAGTGGGTAATGATGTCCGATACCGTCGACTACGGCGAGTGGTGCAATGGTAAACGCCTGACCGGGATCAGTTTTGCTGGCACGCTGTTTGTGCTCAAGCTGGGATTGGCCTTCGGCGGCGCTCTTATCGGCTGGATGCTGGCTTATGGCGGATATGATGCGGCAGAAAAAGCGCAGAACAGCGCCACGATTAGCATCATTATCGCGCTATTCACGATTGTTCCGGCGATCTGTTATTTGCTGAGCGCGATTATCGCTAAACGCTACTACTCACTCACGACGCACAATCTGAAAACCGTTATGGAACAGCTGGCTCAGGGCAAACGCCGTTGCCAGCAACAATTCACCTCTCAAGAAGTGCAGAACTAAGGAACGGCAATGAAAATTAGCGATGGAAACTGGTTGATTCAACCCGGCCTCAATTTGATTCACCCGCTTCAGGTGTTCGAGGTTGAACAGCAGGGTAATGAAATGGTGGTCTATGCTGCCCCCCGTGATGTACGTGAACGTACCTGGCAGCTTGACACGCCTTTATTTACGCTGCGCTTTTTCTCCCCACAGGAAGGTATTGTCGGTGTTCGGATTGAGCATTTTCAGGGGGCGCTGAATAACGGTCCTCATTATCCGCTCAATATTTTGCAGGATGTGAAGGTCACAATCGAAAACACAGAACGTTACGCTGAGTTTAAAAGTGGCAACTTAAGTACGCGTGTCAGCAAAGGTGAGTTCTGGTCACTGGATTTTCTGCGTAACGGCGAACGTATTACCGGTAGTCAGGTGAAAAATAATGGCTACGTGCAGGACACGAATAATCAGCGAAATTATATGTTTGAGCGGCTGGATCTTGGCGTTGGCGAAACAGTTTACGGTCTGGGAGAGCGCTTTACTGCCCTGGTGCGCAATGGCCAGACGGTAGAGACCTGGAACCGGGACGGCGGCACAAGTACTGAACAGGCGTATAAAAATATCCCGTTCTATATGACTTACCGTGGCTATGGGGTACTGGTCAATCATCCTCAATGCGTCTCTTTTGAAGTGGGATCGGAGAAAGTCTCCAAAGTGCAGTTCAGCGTTGAGAGTGAATATCTCGAATACTTTGTTATCGACGGCCCGACGCCGAAAGCGGTACTTGATCGTTATACCCGTTTTACTGGTCGTCCGGCGCTGCCGCCCGCGTGGTCCTTCGGCCTGTGGCTAACCACTTCATTTACCACCAACTACGACGAAGCGACGGTAAACAGCTTTATCGATGGTATGGCGGGACGCAATCTGCCACTGCATGTTTTTCACTTTGACTGTTTCTGGATGAAAGCCTTCCAGTGGTGCGATTTTGAGTGGGACCCGCTGACTTTCCCGGACCCGGAAGGGATGATCCGCCGCCTGAAAGCGAAAGGGCTAAAAATCTGCGTCTGGATTAACCCCTATATCGGGCAAAAATCCCCTGTCTTTAAAGAGTTACAAGAGAAAGGCTATTTACTCAAACGCCCGGACGGTTCGTTATGGCAGTGGGATAAATGGCAGCCAGGTCTGGCGATTTATGACTTTACCAATCCGGATGCCTGCAAATGGTACGCCGACAAACTGAAAGGTCTGGTCGCGATGGGCGTTGATTGCTTTAAGACCGACTTTGGCGAACGTATTCCAACCGATGTTCAATGGTTTGACGGTTCCGATCCGCAGAAAATGCATAACCATTATGCGTACATCTACAACGAACTGGTGTGGAACGTGCTCAAGGAAACCGTTGGTGAGGAAGAAGCCGTCTTGTTTGCTCGCTCGGCCTCCGTTGGTGCGCAGAAATTCCCGGTACACTGGGGTGGTGACTGTTACGCTAACTACGAATCAATGGCGGAAAGCCTGCGCGGTGGTTTGTCTATTGGCCTTTCAGGTTTTGGTTTCTGGAGCCACGATATCGGCGGCTTTGAGAATACCGCTCCGGCGCACGTTTACAAACGCTGGTGCGCGTTTGGTTTGCTCTCCAGCCATAGCCGTTTACACGGCAGCAAATCTTATCGTGTGCCGTGGGCCTATGATGATGAGTCCTGTGATGTGGTGCGCTTCTTCACGCAACTGAAATGCCGCATGATGCCGTATCTGTATCGTGAAGCTGCTCGTGCGAACGCGCGGGGTACGCCGATGATGCGGGCCATGATGATGGAGTTCCCGGACGATCCGGCTTGTGATTACCTTGACCGTCAATACATGTTAGGCGACAACGTGATGGTTGCTCCGGTGTTCACTGAATCGGGCGATGTGCAGTTCTACTTGCCGGAAGGTCGCTGGACACACCTGTGGCACAACGATGAACTCGATGGTAGTCGCTGGCTTAAACAGCAGCACGGCTTTCTGAGTCTGCCCGTTTATGTGCGTGATAACACCCTACTGGCGCTGGGCAACAACGATCAACGTCCCGATTACGCGTGGCACGAAGGCACGGCATTCCACCTCTTTAATCTGCAAGACGGGCATGAAGCCGTCTGTGAAGTGCCCGCTGCTGACGGTTCTGTGATCTTTACTCTAAAAGCAACACGTACTGGTAACACGATTACTGTGACTGGTGCGGGCGAGGCGAGGAACTGGACACTGTGCTTGCGCAATATTGTGAAAGTAAATGGTCTGCAAGGCGGTTCGCAGGCTGAAAGTGAGCAGGGGCTGGTGGTGACGCCTCAAGGGAATGCGCTGACAATTATGTTGTAATCTATTGATGGAATGCCGGGTACGTCTGAGTCGTACCCGGCGAGATTGATTTTTACTGCACCGGCTCCGTCGATGTAACTTCGCCACTGGAAACGACGCCTGCATTCATGGTTTGAGTCACTTGCTGCTTTGTGGCGTTCACGGCATGCAATTGCCCGCTAACCGTAGGTTTCAGCGGGACATTGGCCTGAATATCGCCACTGGCAGTAAGCTGAATATTGCCGTCGCCAGTCAACGGTAATTCAGGCCATCCCCACTGTTGCAAAATATTCACCGGCACACCGCGTCCATTCAGGCTGATATGGGTCTGACGTTGTGGCGTTTGTGAAACACTGGCGGTGGCTTCCAGAATGCCTTTTTCAGTAAATGCACTCAGTTCGCTGATATTCACCGTGCTGCTGTTGGCGGTCAGCGCCAGCGATGGGCGACGAACATCAACACGATTGAATGTCGCGGCGGCGGCATTCAGATTCGCCGAACCACTCCAGACGCCCCATTTATGATCGGTAACCAGCGTCAGGTTGGCACCGTAACCATCGAGCGCGGTGAGCTGCCACGGGAAGTCAGGGTCGATATCAATGATCAGATTGCGGCTGGCGCTAAATCTCTTCAGTTGCAGGCTGTTTAACCAACCGGGTGTCGTTTCCATCCACAACTGTTGCCAGTTTTTTGGCAAGGTATATTCCAGTCCGGCAATTGCCGCATCATCGAGGATCAGCGTTTTCCCGTCGCGTTGCCAGTTTCCTGACGTTCTAACCATGCCCCCTTCCCAGCGGCTGGTGAACTGGCGCAGCGCTACGCCCTGCGGGGAAAATTCCGCGTTTATAATCGGGTCAAATAAATGCAGCGAACCATAAATGAACTCGCTGGCGTTCATCGACAGTTTGCCTTCCTGTGTCTGCCAGTCATCTTTACTGAAGGTCATGTTGCGCAAGCTGAGATCGAGGTCGGTCACCGCCCAGTCCGGACCTTGCAGGCGAGCGTCGATGACTTCCAGGCGACCGATCTGCAACGACGGGACAGAGCGTAATGGCGCAAAGAAGTCAGTTAGCGATTTTTCGCTTTGTAGACGGATATCCGCCAGCCGCAGATTTTCCACTTGCCAGCTGCCGTCGGCGTTACGCTGCGCGTTTCCGGTTAATGTCCCGCGGGCGATGTCGGCACCCAGGTTAGTCAGCGTAACGCGATCGTTATCAATACTGCCTTCAATCAGTACATTGGTGGCAGGAACATCATTGAGCGAAAGCGATCCGGCACTAAACTGAATCTGCGCCTTCGTACCCAGCACTTTACCGGCTTCTGGTGACCACGGAACCACGCCGCCATTTACCCGCTGCGCGCTCAGTTTCCATTCGCTATTCGGGCTATTAAACGCCATATCACGCAGTTGCAGACGATCGGCTTTGAACGGTAGCGGCGCGGTCTGGTCGGTGAGATTCAGCGTCCCGTTTTCCAGCAGGATGGTATCGACATGGCGTGGTTCGGTCAGTTGCCGACTGCTTAGCGCAATGTCGACACTTTTTGCCACCAGGGTCGCGGGCTGGCCATCACGACCAAACGTGACGTTCTCCAGCACGATATGAGATGGCGCGGAAAAACGGTGATCCATCGCTCCGAAGGCCAGATGATAGTCGCTATTCTCGGAAACCCATGCGCTGATATGTTCTGCTCCCCAGCGGGTTTGCAGAAGAAAATAGAGGCCAGCGATCACCACTAACAGAGCGATGAGAATGTAAAGAAGCAGCTTCCCAATAAATTTCATGGTCTTCCATCCCGTGAAAAGCACATAAGGGAGTTATGCACGATTTACGCGCAATCCTCAAGGCGGGAATGGTGAAAGAGGTGAGACTGCGGCGGTAATTATCTTACCGCCGCCAGTGAATTACTGTTTTTCTGGCGGGAAAATCAGATTCAGCACGATGGCAGTAATACCGCCCGCGGCGATCCCGGAGGAGAGCAGGTTTTTCAGCCATTCAGGGGCAAACTGCAAAATCAGCGGCTGCTGAGAGACGCCCAGACCGACCGCCAGCGACAGCGCGATAATCAGAATCGCCCGACGGTTCAGCGGCTCACGAGAAACGATACGCACACCGGAGGCGGCGATGGTGCCAAACATTACAAGCGTTGCGCCGCCCAGAACCGGTTCAGGAATGTGTTGTACAAAACCGCTCACTGCCGGGAACAGACCCAGCATGATCAACATCAGCGCGACGACAAAACCGACATAGCGGCTGGCAACACCGGTTAACTGGATCACTCCGTTGTTCTGCCCGAAGCAGGAGTTCGGGAAGGTGTTAAACACCGCCGAAACAAACGAGTTCAGGCCGTTTGCTAGCACGCCGCCTTTCAGGCGTTTCATGTACAGCGGACCGGACACTGGCTGTTCGGAAACGTCAGAGGTCGCCGTGATATCGCCAATGGTTTCCAGCGAAGTGATCATAAAGACCAGCATCAGCGGCAGCAGCAGACTCCATTCAATGCCAAGGCCGTAATAGAGCGGCGTTGGTACCATAATCAGTTCTTGCGTCATCGGTTCGTTGCTTTCTGGCAACATGCCCATAAACCACGCCAGCGCATATCCGGCCGCCATCGCAATCACCAGTGAGGCCACGCGCAAATATGGGTTACGTTGACGGTTAAGCAGGATAATTAAGGCTAAAACCACGCCTGCCAGCAGCAGATTTTTCGGTGCGCCGAAGGTGTTATCGCTCATGGCTGCGTAACCGCCGCCAATGGACGTTAACCCAACCTGAATTAGCGACAGGCCGATAATCATCACCACAACGCCAGAAACCAGCGGCGTAATAATGCGGCGCGCCAGATGCAGAACACGGGAGATCACCATCTCGGTGCAACTTGCCAGCATCAACGTGCCGAACAAAGCCGCCATCATGGTAGGAACATCAGCACCACCGGTTTTCAGCGCGGTACCGCCCATAATCAGCGGGGCAACAAAGTTGAAGCTGGTGCCCTGAATAGACAACAGCCCGGAGCCAACCGGACCCCAGGCCTTAATTTGAATAATCGATGCCACACCGGAGGCAAACAGCGACATACTAATAATGTGTTGCGTGTCTTGTGCCGGTAAACCCAGCGCCTGGCAGATTAATAGCGCTGGCGTGATCACCGCAACGAACATCGCCAGCAAATGCTGACAGGCGGCAAACAGGGTTTGAGGAAGCGGCGGACGATCTTCAAGACGGTAAATCAGTTCGCTGTTTTGAGTCTGCGCAACCGGTTGCGCATTTTCTGACTCGAGGGTGGAAACAGACATCGAAAACAATCCCGTGATAGCAAAGCGGGCATTTTAGCTGACCGAAAGAGAAAAGCAAACGTTTGCCACATCCTCATCTAAATATTTAAATGAGATAAATGCACTTTTTTATATAACTTTTGGTATTTTTCTGCTTAAAATCCATGCCATTTGTTCATTAACAGCTGAGAATTTGACCCAGGAAAGCATAACTCGATACCCGTCATAGTTCATAAGTTGCCACTGCGCGATGAAGTATGACGAGTATGAAAGAGTGATGCGGATACAAAGGAGTAACTATGTTTCATCTCGATACTTTAGCAACGCTTGTTGCCGCAACGCTGACGTTGCTGCTCGGGCGTAAGTTGGTCCATTCCGTCTCCTTTTTGAAGAAATACACCATACCGGAACCTGTTGCGGGTGGTTTGTTGGTGGCGCTGGCGCTACTGGTACTGAAAAAAAGCATGGGCTGGGAAGTCAACTTTGATATGTCCCTGCGCGATCCGTTAATGCTGGCATTCTTCGCCACCATTGGCCTGAACGCCAACATTGCCAGTTTGCGTGCCGGTGGGCGTGTGGTTGGCATCTTCTTGATTGTGGTTGTTGGTCTGTTGGTGATGCAAAATGCCATTGGCATTGGTATGGCTAGCCTGTTAGGGCTTGATCCGCTGATGGGGCTGTTGGCCGGTTCTATTACGCTTTCCGGCGGTCACGGTACGGGCGCTGCGTGGAGTAAATTGTTCATTGAACGCTATGGCTTCACCAATGCGACGGAAGTGGCGATGGCCTGTGCGACGTTTGGTCTGGTGCTGGGCGGCTTGATTGGCGGTCCGGTAGCGCGCTATCTGGTGAAACACTCCACCACGCCGAACGGTATTCCGGATGACCAGGAAGTCCCGACGGCGTTCGAAAAGCCGGATGTGGGCCGCATGATCACCTCGCTGGTGCTGATTGAAACTATCGCGCTGATTGCTATCTGCCTGACGGTGGGGAAAATTGTTGCGCAACTTTTGGCTGGCACTGCTTTTGAACTGCCGACCTTCGTCTGTGTACTGTTTGTTGGCGTGATTCTGAGCAACGGTCTGTCAATGATGGGCTTTTACCGCGTCTTTGAGCGTGCGGTATCCGTGCTTGGTAACGTAAGCCTGTCGTTGTTCCTGGCGATGGCGCTGATGGGGCTGAAACTATGGGAGCTGGCTTCGCTGGCGCTGCCGATGCTGGCGATTCTGGTGGTACAGACCATCTTCATGGCGTTGTATGCCATCTTCGTTACCTGGCGCATGATGGGCAAAAACTACGATGCGGCAGTGCTGGCTGCGGGTCATTGTGGTTTTGGCCTCGGTGCAACGCCAACGGCAATCGCCAACATGCAGGCGATCACTGAACGTTTTGGCCCGTCGCACATGGCGTTCCTGGTAGTGCCGATGGTCGGTGCGTTCTTTATTGATATCGTTAACGCGCTGGTGATTAAGCTGTATTTAATGTTGCCGATTTTTGCCGGTTAACCGATGAAGCGGCGGTCTTCTCACCGCCGCCTTTTACGCATTCGAGTAACGTTCCGTCTCCGGCATCCAGCGTTCTATCAGGGCTTTTGCCTGTTGTGGGTAACGTTCGTGAATATGTCGCGCCAGGCGCTGAACTTCCGGGATCATCGCCTGATCGCGCAGTAAATCCGCCACTTTAAACTCAGCATTACCCGTCTGACGCGTACCTAACAGTTCACCCGGTCCGCGAATCTCTAAGTCTTTCTGTGCAATCACAAAACCGTCGTTGCTGTCGCGCAGTACCTGCAGGCGAATTTGCGCCGTTTTAGAGAGCGGTGTTTTGTAGAGCAACACGCAGTGAGAAGCCACCGCACCACGACCTACACGCCCGCGAAGCTGGTGCAACTGCGCCAGACCCAGACGCTCCGGGTTTTCGATAATCATCAGGCTGGCGTTAGGCACATCAACGCCGACTTCAATAACGGTAGTGGCAACCAGCAGGTGTAGCTCACCTTGTTTAAACGACGCCATCACCGCCTGTTTCTCGGCAGGTTTCATCCGCCCGTGTACCAGGCCAACATTCAACTCTGGTAGCGCCAGTTTCAACTCTTCCCAGGTAGCTTCCGCCGCCTGCGCTTCCAGTAATTCTGATTCTTCAATGAGTGTGCACACCCAGTACGCCTGACGCCCTTCAGTCATACAGGCGTGGCGCACGCGGTCGATAATATCGTTGCGGCGGGTATCCGGGATTGCCACTGTCGTCACTGGCGTGCGGCCTGGCGGCAGCTCATCTATCACCGAGGTATCGAGATCGGCATATGCAGTCATTGCCAGCGTGCGGGGGATCGGCGTGGCGGTCATGATCAACTGATGCGGATGGAAGCCCTGCTGCTGGCCTTTCTCCCATAACGCCAGACGCTGATGCACGCCAAAACGATGCTGTTCGTCGATAATCACCAGCGCCAGGCCGTTAAACTGCACCTGTTCCTGGAAGATGGCGTGGGTGCCAACAATCATCTGCACCTGACCGCTGGCGATGGCTTCCTGCTGTGCCAGCCGTGCTTTACCTTTCTGTTTACCGGCGAGCCAGCCCACTTCGATACCGAGCGGTGCAAACCAGTTGCGGAAGTTATTGGCGTGCTGTTCGGCGAGTAATTCGGTTGGTGCCATCAATGCCACCTGTTTGCCGTGCGCAATCGCACGCAGCGCGGCGAGGGCGGCGACCAGCGTTTTACCGGAACCTACATCGCCCTGCACCAGACGCATCATCGGCACATCCAGCGCCATATCGCGCTCGATCTCCGCCACTACGCGTGCCTGTGCGCCCGTTGGCTTGAACGGTAAGGCTGCGAGGAGTTTATTTTTCAGCGCGTCGTTGGCGCTCAGCGGCTGGGCATGAAAACGCTGTGCTCCGGCACGTAAGGCTAACATGCTGAGGTTGTGCGCCAGCAGTTCTTCCAGAATCAGACGACGTTGTGCCGGATGCTGGCCGGTTTCCAGATCGCTAAGCTGTAGCGTCGGCGGCGGGCGGTGCAAAGTGCGCAACGCTTCCGGTAGCGTCATCATTCCTTGTGACAGTTCCGGCGGCAGGAGTTCTTCAATGGCGCAGGTGTCGAGCAGATCCAGCGCCTGATCGGTTAATTTACGCAGCGTGGCCTGCTTTACGCCTTCCGTTGTTGGGTAAACCGGCGTTAGCGTTTCCTGCAACTCTGGCGTACTGAGATCGCCCTGCACGCGGTATTCCGGGTGGATCATCTCCGCACCATATTTACCGCGCTTTGCTTCGCCATAGGCCAGCACGCGGCGGCCTGTCGCCAGGCTATTTTTCATTGCCGCGTTGAAGTTGAAAAAGCGCATGGTGAGAATGCCGGAACCGTCGCTGATCTGGCAGGTCATCATCCGCCGACCGCCGAAGGAGATATTGCAATTCAGTACTTCGCCTTCTACCGTGGCATAAACGCCCGGTAGTAGTTCTCCGATGGGGTAGAGATGGGTGCGATCTTCGTAGCGCAGGGGAAGGTGTAAGAGTAGATCCTGCACGGTATGCAGGTTGATTTTCGCCAGCTTGTTACTAAGCGCTGCACCAACGCCCGTCAGGGAACTGAGCGGGACAGCATCTAACAGGCGACCTTTCATGGTACTTACCCTGCAGCTTGCATAGTGGCCCACCAGTCGGCATCGGCTTCAATTTCGCCCTGCTGATTGACGTGGGGGTAAGGCAGGCCTTTGCGTTTTGCGACTTTCGCCAGCACCGGATAGCCGCCTTCAAACAGCAGGCGTTGTTGCTCTGCTTCCGGCAACATGCTGTTTTCACGCAGGTACATGCCCGCATTTTGCCGCTGGCGCTGGGCTTCGTAAAGAATGAGGGCTGAGGCAACGGAAACATTCAGCGATTGCACCATGCCGATCATCGGAATGATGATGTCCCGATCCGCCAGGGCCAATGCTTCCTGCGTGATGCCTGTTTTCTCCTGTCCCATCAAAATACAGGTCGGGCGAGTGTAATCAATTTCGCGGAAATCGACAGCGTTATCAGAAAGATGGGTTGCCAGAATCTGCATGCCCTGGCCTTTCAGATGAGCGACGGCATCGCCAATGGTGCGGTGCGTTTTCACCTGCACCCAACTGTTGCTGCCAGCCGCAGCCGAAGCCATTGTGCGCATCCGACTGCCAGGCCAGACAGCATGAACTTCATGTACGCCAACGGCATCTGCAGTACGAATAATCGCAGAAACGTTATGAGGTTTGTGGACCTGCTCCATGCAGACGGTCAGATCAGGCTGCCGCCTGGCGAGCATTTCGCAGATGCGTGCATAACGTGTTGGGTTCATAAAACATTAATTTCGGTTTCGGGTGACTTTAATCACGTCTGGCATCACGCGGATTTTGCGCATGATATTCGCCAGATGCACACGGTCACGGGCGGTCAGACGAATAAAGGCGCTGTAGACGCGACCATCTTTCTCTTCCGTATTCAAACTTTGAATATTCGAGGTGGTGGTGTTAATTGCCGCTGTCAGGTTTGCCAGCGCGCCCTGATGATTGAACATCTCCACCTTGATTTCGGTGATGAACTCCTGCGCCGTCTCTTTATCCCATTCCACAGCCATAAACTTCTCTGGCTCTTTCTGGTAGCCACGGATGTTACGGCAGGATTCATGGTGGATCACCAGACCTTTACCGGGGCTGACGTGGGCGATAATCGGGTCGCCAGGAATAGGGCGGCAGCATTTCGCAAAGGTGATCAGCACGCCATCGGCACCTTTAATGGGCAGATGTCCGTGACTTTGGGTTGCCGGTGGAATGGAGGCGTCCCCATGTTGCAGATTTTTCGCGACCACCACGCTCATTGCGTTACCAAGGCCGATTTCAGCCAGCAGATCGTCAAGCGTTGCCAGCTTCATGCGGTCCAGCTCGCGCTGAATATTTTCCTGCGGGATTTCATTGAGCTTGCGGCTGCCACCCAACGCATGGTTGAGCAGACGACGGCCCAGGCTTACAGAATCATCACGCTTGAGGTTTTTCAGCAATTGACGAATTTTGGCGCGCGCTTTCGAGCTAACGACAAAGTTCAGCCACGCGGCATTCGGGCGAGCGCCAGGTGCGGTAATAATTTCAACGGTTTGACCGCTGGTAAGCGGCTGCGACAGCGGGTAAGGCTGGCGGTCGACGCGTGCGCCCACGCAGGCATGACCGATATCGGTATGCACCGCATAAGCGAAGTCGACGGGCGTTGCACCGGCAGGCAGCTCTACAATGCGCCCTTCCGGTGTGAAAACGTAAATTTCATCCGGGAAGAGATCGGATTTAACGCTCTCGATAAATTCAAACGAGCTACCGGCACTCTGTTGCAGCTCCAGCAGGCTTTGCATCCAGCGCTGGGCGCGGATTTGTGCGGTAGTACTGGTTTCGCCGTGCTCTTTATAAGCCCAGTGCGCGGCAACACCCATCTCCGCCATCTGATCCATATCTTCGGTACGGATCTGGACCTCAACCGGCACGCCGTGCGGGCCAATCATCGAGGTGTGCAAAGACTGATAGCCGTTCGCTTTTGGAATGGCGATATAGTCTTTCACGCGGCCCGGACGCGGCTTGTACAGGCTGTGCATCTGGCCCAGCACGCGATAACAGGTGTCAGAATCATTGACGATCACGCGGAAAGCGTAGATGTCCATGATTGAGTGAAAACGCTGCTCTTTGAGCACCATTTTGCAGTAAATCGAATAAAGATGCTTTTCGCGACCACTGACGCGGCACGGTATTCCCGCTTCCTGCAAACGCCCTTCGATTTCAGAAAGAATCTTCTGGATCATCTCTTTACGGTTGCCGCGCGCGGCTTTCACCACTTCTTTGATTACGCGATAACGGTTGGGATACAGCGCCTCAAAACCCAGCTCTTCGAGTTCGGTTTTAATGTGGTGGATACCTAAACGGTGCGCCAGCGGGCTGTAAATTTCGAGTGTTTCACGGGCGATGCGGCGACGTTTGTCCGGGCGAAGTGAGCCCAGCGTGCGCATGTTGTGGGTACGGTCGGCAAGTTTGATGAGAATGACGCGGATATCCTGCACCATCGCCATAATCATCTTGCGAAAGTTTTCGGCCTGCGCCTCTTTCTTATCGCGGAACTTGAGCTTATCAAGTTTCGACACCCCCTCTACCAGCTCGGCGACGCTTTTACCAAAAAGCTGTTCCATGTCCTGATAGGTGGCGGGTGTATCTTCAATCACGTCATGCAGCAGCGCCGCCATCAGCGTTTCATAGTCGAGTTTCATCTCGGCCAGAATGCAGGCAACCGCCACCGGGTGCGTGATATAGGGTTCACCGCTTGAACGTGTTTGCCCCTCGTGAGCATCACGTGCAACGAGATACGCCTGCCGCAGACGCTTGATTTGGTCTTCCGGCAGGTAGGTTTGAATCAGTTGATTCAGGCTTTCAAACAGATACAAGGGCGACCCGCTTTGTGATTAACGACGACCTTCAGCAATAGCGGTAACGGCTTGTAATTCAGCGGCTTCCTGCTCTTGCTGTTCCTGGCGTTCGCGAACGTCGAGGATCTGGTTGTTGATCAGACCTTCTTCGATTTCGCGCAGCGCGATTACAGTGGTTTTATCGTTTTCTTCCGGTACCAGCGGATCCTTTCCGCCTACCTGCATCTGACGAGCGCGACGCGCGGCGACCAGTACCAGGTCAAAACGGTTACCAATTTTCTCTACAGCGTCCTGAACAGTTACGCGTGCCATACTTAAAAAGCTCCACAGGTGAAGAAATGACTGGGCATGATACTGAAATCAGGTTCAGTCTGCCAACAATTTGCTGATTAAAGCGTCATGACGCTGCTTTTGGCGGCTCATGCGCAGACGTTCGGCGCGAATAATGGTCTTCAAATCGGTCAACGCGGTATCGAAGTCATCATTCACAATCAGGTAATCATATTCGGCGTAATGGCTCATTTCTGCAACAGCTTGCGCCATACGCTTTGCAATGACCTCTTCGCTGTCCTGACCGCGACCGCGTAGACGGCGGTCCAGTTCAATTTTGGACGGCGGTAAAATAAAGATACTCCGCGCGTGCGGCATCTTCTGGCGAATTTGCTGCGCACCCTGCCAGTCGATATCGAGAAAAACATCGACACCGGTCGCCAGTACTTGCTCAATGGCCTCACGCGAAGTGCCATAGTAATTACCAAAAACTTCTGCGTGTTCGAGGAACGCATCTCTGCTAATCATTTCTTTAAATTCATCATGATTAACAAAGAAATAATGTTCACCGTGGACTTCACCAGGACGCGGTTGGCGTGTGGTGTGTGAAACAGAAACCTGGGTGTCATACAACGGTTGGGTTTTTAATAAAGCCTGAATCAGGCTGGATTTACCCGCGCCACTGGGGGCAGAAACAATATAAAGCGTGCCTTGAGCCATGAGTATCTTTCGTATGTGATTAGCGAAATAAAGCCTACATACGAGCTTATTATACACGGCGCGGGCATGTGACGTAGCCCTTGCTCACACTTTTTGCGCAAAGTTGTTGCGTTTTGCGTAGCTACTTCCGCACTTGCCTGTCATTCACTGCAATAAAGACGATTCTCAGGAAGCGTCCTCGCAGACTCCGTTTTTGCCACTCGGCTTTGCTTTCATCACGTTGTATATCTGCCTGACTATCTACAGCGGAGGTGATGATGAAAGTATGGATGGCGATATTAATAAGTATCTTGTGCTGGCAATCATCGGCGTGGGCGGTCTGTCCGGCCTGGTCGCCAGCCCGAGCACAGGAAGAAATTTCCCGCCTGCAACAGCAAATAAAACAGTGGGACGATGACTACTGGAAGGAAGGGAAAAGTGAGGTTGAAGACGGTGTTTACGATCAGTTAAGCGCCCGTCTTACGCAGTGGCAACGCTGTTTTGGTGAAGAGACGCATCACGACGCTATGATGCCGCCTTTCAACGGTGCGGTTATGCATCCGGTTGCCCATACGGGTGTACGCAAAATGGCGGATAAAAACGCATTAAATCTGTGGATGCGCGAACGCAACGATCTTTGGGTGCAGCCAAAAGTTGATGGCGTTGCGGTAACCCTGGTTTATCGGGACGGGAAACTGAACAAAGCAATCAGTCGCGGCAATGGCCTGAAAGGCGAGGACTGGACGCAGAAAGTTCGCTTAATTTCCGCTGTGCCGCAAACCGTTAGCGGGCCTTTAGCCAACAGTACGCTTCAGGGGGAAATATTTCTCAAACGCGAGGGGCATATCCAACAACAAATGGGGGGAATAAATGCCCGCGCAAAAGTTGCTGGTCTGATGATGCGCCAGGACGATAGCGACACGCTGAATTCTCTGGGCGTTTTTGTCTGGGCATGGCCGGATGGACCGCAGTTAATGACCGATCGTTTAAAAGAGCTGGCTACCGCTGGTTTTACTCTAACGCAGACGTATACCCGTGCGGTGAAAAATGCTGATGAAGTTGCGCGCGTACGCAATGCGTGGTGGAAAGCGAAATTACCCTTCGTCACCGATGGCGTGGTTGTGCGAGCGGCGAAAGAACCCGAATCCCGCCATTGGCTACCAGGCCAGGCAGAATGGTTGGTGGGCTGGAAATATCAACCGGTAGCTCAGGTTGCCGAAGTGAAGGCGATTCAGTTTGCGGTGGGTAAGAGCGGTAAAATATCGGTGGTTGCGTCACTCGCACCTGTCATGCTTGATGATAAAAAAGTCCAGCGGGTGAATATTGGTTCCGTCAGGCGCTGGCAGGAGTGGGATATTGCGCCTGGTGATCAGATCCTCGTCAGCCTTGCCGGTCAGGGTATTCCTCGCATTGATGATGTGGTGTGGCGCGGTGCAGAACGTACAAAACCGACACCGCCAGAAAACCGCTTTAACTCGTTGACCTGCTACTTTGCTTCTGATGTTTGTCAGGAACAGTTCATTTCACGCTTAGTCTGGCTGGGGTCAAAACAGGTTCTTGGGCTGGATGGCATTGGTGAGGCCGGCTGGCGCGCGCTGCATCAGACTCATCGCTTTGAGCATATCTTTTCCTGGCTTTTATTAACGCCAGAGCAATTACAGAACACGCCGGGGATCGCGAAAAGTAAAAGTGCGCAGTTATGGCATCAGTTTAATCTGGCTCGTAAGCAGCCTTTTACTCGCTGGGTGATGGCAATGGGAATACCGCTAACCCGGGTGGCGCTTAATGCCAGTGATGAACGGTCCTGGTCGCAACTTTTATTGAGCACGGAGCAGTTCTGGCAGCAGCTGCCGGGGACTGGATCGGGGCGCGCCAGACAGGTTATTGAATGGAAGGAAAATGCGCAAATCAAGAAGCTGGGCAGTTGGCTGGCTGCCCAGCAGATCACAGGTTTTGAACCTTAGTGTCCTTCGTGGCTGTAGTAAAAGACCGGTAATCCCAGCTTAAGGCGTAGCGCCAGTAAACGGGCAAAAAAGCCGAATACCAGGGTGGAGATAATTACCACATCATGATTAGAAACATAGTGTTGCAGCGCGATGTACAGCACGGCGGAGGCAAATGAGACACCGGCATACAATTCTTTCTGGAATACCAGCGGGATGCGTTTACAGAACATATCGCGCAAAACGCCGCCAAATACGCCGGTCGTCACAGCTGCGACAACGGCAATGATCGGGCCGTGTCCCATATCCAGTGCAACCTGTGCGCCAATGATAGAAAAGACCACCAGTCCGAGCGCATCGAGCACCAGAAACACTTTGCGCAGGTAAGGCATTACAGGAGCAACGATAGTGGTGAGTACTGCGGCGGTAGCGACAATAATCACATATTCCGGGTGTTTGACCCAGCCGAGCGGATAGTGGCCCAGCAGAATATCGCGCACTGACCCTCCGCCAATTGCCGTGGCGGTCGCAATAATAATTACGCCAAATGTATCCATGCGCCGTCGTCCGGCCGCCAGCGCCCCCGTCATGGCTTCGGCAGTAATGCCAACCAAATACAAAATGTGTAACAGCATGGTTATCTCCCTAAAAATCTGTCTGGCAGGGTAGCGATTTGTACGCATTGTCACGATTGAGATTTTTTAAGGTGAGAGGAAATTGATAATTTTTAGTTATGTGAAATCGTTGTTTTCTGTAGCGTAGATGCATTCTTCTGACTTCTTGTCTGAGAAAATACATAAGAAAAAGTAGGTTAAAACTGAGGGGTGGAAAAGAAAGGTGCAATGTTAGCCATTGTGTTCACTGCACCTGGACCTTGGCTTACGCATCGGGTGTCTCAATCAACAAAAAGAGTTTTTAGTTTCTGCTATTTTTTCTCTGTAATTTTTACACTGTTTTCCAACTGCTTGATGCTGACCTGCGGGGTCGGCAACTCCTCAGGCATGGTTCCGCCAAGTTCCTGAATGGTTTGCCTCACCTTGCTACCCACGTCAAAGTGTGTGGTATTAGCTTGCTGTTTTGAATTCACGCCATCCCGCTTGAGTTTTTCTTCTGTTTGGGTAGCTCGAAAGAGATTAGCCGCCAGTTCTGTTGAACCCATATGATCCAGGATCTTCTGACTCTTTTTCAGCCCCTTCCGCTGATGGATGGCTTTCTGATCTAATCCACCATACAGTCCCCGGTAACCATGATTCTGAAATATGGCGAAATCGATAGCTGTCGCTACCCCAGCTTGCTGCGCTGCCTCAACTAATTGTTTGTTATGTTCTTTCAACTCATTTCTCAGAAAAAGACGCTTTTCGTCTTCACGAAGTTGCCTGAAAGCTTCATCGTCAGCCAGCTCCTGCCGTCGGGTCTGGATAGCAAAATAAGTTTGTCCTGCCGCAATAACCGGTTTCGCAGGGTCGCCGTTTTGTACTACCAGGTAACAGGCATAGCGGGAGAGTACGATGTCTTTTAATGCTCTTTTGGCATTTGAGCCAATTTTGACCATATCGAGGATCTCCTCGAAATGGTCATCAATTGTGTGACCACTATTCAGACAAGCTTCTTTGGCGCGCGTTAATACAGGTATAAAGTGACGATACTCTGAATAACCCAGTAGTTTTCCAAGTTGTCTTGCTGACCATTGTTCTGCTCCGTTTGCATTAATCAGCTTTATCTCTTCAAAAGGTTGATGATGTTCGTTCATTGCCCACTCCATGTGATATCGATTGCAAGGAAAGTAAGTCTACAACTGTGTTTATATACAGTTGTAAGTATCTCACGTTCTCACTGCGCTGGGCAAAAAAACATCGCAAAATCTGGAGCAGGCACGCAAAACAGAATTGAATGTTGCGGGGAGGAAAAATGCCGCTCTGTTTGAGTGGGCGGCATTTGTGAAGGCTGAAAAGGAAGAATTGGCGTTACGAGTTATTCAATGTTCTGGATCTGCTCGCGCATCTGCTCAATCAACACTTTCAGCTCGATGGCAGAATTCGTCACTTCGGCATTGATAGATTTCGACGCAAGAGTGTTCGACTCGCGGTTGAACTCCTGCATCATAAAGTCCAGACGACGACCAACCGCTTCTTTTTTCTTCAGAATGTTGTAGGTCTCTTTGACATGCGCTTCGAGGCGGTCCAGTTCTTCGGCAACGTCAATTCGTTGTGCCAGCAGAACCAACTCCTGCTCCAGACGGTTGTTTTCCAGTTGCACCTGAGCATCTTCCAGCTTCGCGACCAGACGCTCACGTTGCCATTGCAGGATTTCCGGCATATGGGCGCGGACTTTGACCACTTCGGCGGTGACGCCTTCCAGACGCTGCTCGATCAATGCTTTCAGCGCCTGACCTTCGGTTTCACGTGCGACGATAAAGTCGTCCAGCGTACCATCCAGCGCCGCGAGAATTTCAGCGGCAATCGCGTCGAGATCCTGCTCCTGGGCTGCCATTACGCCCGGCCAGCGCAGAATATCAACCGGGTTTATTTCCCCTTCGTCGCTCTGCATTTTTACCCAGTTCGCGGCGGTTACCAGCTGTTTAGCCAGTTTTTCGTTGAGGATCAGCTCACCTTGTGCGCTAACATCTGGTTCATAGCGCAGGGTACATTCCACTTTACCGCGCGTCAGGCGAGAACGAATACGCTCGCGAACGACAGGTTCAAGGCTACGGAACTGCTCCGGCAGACGAAAGTAAGTTTCCAGATAACGCTGGTTTACCGAGCGCATTTCCCAGGTTGCGCTCCCCCATTCACCCTTGATTTCACGCCGGGCGTAGGCGGTCATACTGCGGATCATAGACGTTCCTGTTTATAAAAGGAGAGGTGGAAGGATTATAGCCATCGATGCCTTGTCAGGATAGGAATAACCGCCGGAAGTCCGTATAATGCGCAGCCACATTTGTTTCAAGCCGGAGATTTCAATATGCGTCCAGCAGGCCGTAGCAATAATCAGGTGCGTCCCGTTACCCTGACTCGTAACTATACAAAACATGCAGAAGGCTCGGTGCTGGTCGAATTTGGCGATACCAAAGTATTGTGTACCGCCTCTATTGAAGAAGGCGTGCCGCGCTTCCTGAAAGGTCAGGGCCAGGGCTGGATCACCGCAGAGTACGGCATGCTGCCACGTTCTACCCACACCCGTAACGCGCGTGAAGCGGCGAAAGGTAAGCAGGGTGGACGCACCATGGAAATCCAGCGTCTGATCGCCCGTGCTCTTCGTGCGGCAGTAGATTTGAAAGCGCTGGGTGAGTTCACTATTACGCTGGACTGCGACGTGCTTCAGGCTGATGGTGGCACGCGTACCGCTTCGATTACGGGTGCCTGCGTGGCGCTGGCAGATGCGCTACAGAAGCTGGTGGAAAACGGCAAGCTGAAAACCAACCCGATGAAAGGGATGGTAGCCGCAGTTTCTGTCGGGATTGTGAACGGCGAAGCGGTTTGCGATCTGGAATACGTTGAAGACTCTGCCGCTGAAACGGACATGAACGTGGTGATGACTGAAGACGGGCGCATCATTGAAGTGCAGGGGACGGCAGAAGGCGAGCCGTTCACCCATGAAGAGCTTCTCACCTTGTTGGCGCTGGCCCGAGGGGGAATCGAATCCATTGTAGCGACGCAGAAGGCGGCGCTGGCAAACTGATTTTTAAGGCGACTGATGAGTCGCCTTTTTTTTGTCTGTAGAAAAGTAAGATGAGGAGCGAAGGCATGAAACCATATCAGCGCCAGTTTATTGAATTTGCGCTTAGCAAGCAGGTGTTAAAGTTTGGCGAGTTTACGCTGAAATCCGGGCGCAAAAGCCCCTATTTCTTCAACGCCGGGCTGTTTAATACCGGGCGCGATCTGGCACTGTTAGGCCGTTTTTACGCTGAAGCATTGGTGGATTCCGGCATTGAGTTCGATCTGCTGTTTGGCCCTGCTTACAAAGGGATCCCGATTGCCACTACAACTGCCGTGGCGCTGGCGGAGCATCATGACCTGGACCTGCCGTACTGCTTTAACCGCAAAGAAGCAAAAGACCACGGTGAAGGCGGCAATCTGGTCGGTAGCGCGTTACAAGGACGCGTAATGCTGGTGGATGATGTGATCACCGCCGGAACGGCGATTCGCGAGTCGATGGAAATTATTCAGGCCAATGGCGCGACGCTTGCTGGCGTATTGATTTCGCTCGATCGTCAGGAACGGGGGCGCGGCGAGATTTCGGCAATTCAGGAAGTTGAGCGTGATTACAACTGCAAAGTGATCTCTATCATCACCCTGAAAGACCTGATTGCTTACCTGGAAGAGAAGCCGGAAATGGCGGAACATCTGGCGGCGGTTAAGGCCTATCGCGAAGAGTTCGGCGTTTAAAGAAACTCGCCGGATGAAAAGTCATCCGGCGTCATATTACTGCAACTGTGCGGCAATTAGCGGCCAGCGGGCGTCAAAATCATCCGTCGGGCGGTATTTAAACTCGCTGCGGACAAAGCGTGACAGCATACCTTCACAGAAGGCCAGGATCTGGCTTGCCAGCAGGGTTTCATCGGTGGTGTAACCTTCACCCTCACGCATTCTCTTTTCGCGCAATACCTGACGCAACTGCGCTTCAATACGCTCGAACAGCTGGTTGATGCGCCCTTGCAGGCGATCCTGTTCAAACATTAGTGCATGACCAGTGAGGATGCGGGTCAGGCCAGGATTACGCTCACCAAAACCGAGAAGCAGCAACACAATCAGACGCAGGCGCGCTGTGGTGTCCTTCTCATCTTTCAGAATCAGATTGATGCGAGTAATCAGGCTATCTTCGATAAACTCAATCAGGCTATCGAACATGCGGGTCTTACTGGGGAAGTGGCGATACAGTGCCGCTTCGGAAACGCCGACAGAGGCGGCCAGTTTTGCCGTCGTGATACGTTGGCTTCCATCGCTGGATTCCAGCATCAGCGCCAGAGACTGAAGTATTTCCTCGCGACGGTTCCTTTTCGCAGTTTGTTTTTCTGCCATGTTACAAAATACCCCTGAAAATAAGCACTTGCCAGGCGGCACCCACGCTATGACCGCAAACGAAATGTTTGCGGCTATGTTATGACGTTATTCGGATGCGTATGTGTTACTGACGACCAGAGTGACCAAAGCCGCCTTCACCGCGGTCGGTGGCGTCGAAATCTTCCACCAGATTAAATTCAGCCTGTACTACCGGAACAAAAATCATCTGGGCGATGCGTTCGCCAGGTTGAATGGTGAAGCTGTCCTGACCACGGTTCCACACGGAAATCATCAACTGGCCCTGATAGTCAGAATCGATCAATCCTACCAGGTTACCAAGCACGATACCGTGCTTATGTCCCAATCCGGAGCGTGGCAGCATCATTGCCGCCAGTGAAGGATCGGCAATATGAATCGCCAGCCCGGTCGGAACCAGCGTAGTGTCACCCGGAGCCAGTTCTACGGCGTCGTCGAGACAGGCACGCAGGTCAAGTCCGGCAGAGCCAGAGGTGGCATAAGTCGGGAGCGGAAATTCCTTCCCAACGCGCGGGTCCAGAATCTTAACGTCGATTTTTTTCATCATAACGGGTCACGATCTCGTCGAGTAATAATTGGCCAAGGAGCTCTTTGCGCTCAAGCGGTAAGACTTTATCTCCGTCCTGCCAGAAAAGGTGTAATGCGTTGTTGTCGCTGTTAAATCCTTGAGTTGGCTGGGAAACATCGTTCGCGCAGATCAGATCAAGGTTTTTACGGATACGTTTTTGCCGGGCGTATTCTTCCACATTATTTGTTTCGGCGGCAAATCCAACGACGTAGGGTCGATGGTCTTTTAGTGCGGCAACGCCTGCGACGATATCGGGGTTTTTAACCATTTTTATTGTTAATTCATCACCCTGCGTGGCCTGCTTTTTGATTTTCTCTGGGGCCACGGTAGCTGCGCGATAATCCGCCACGGCGGCACAGCCGATAAAAATATTTTGCTGCTGTACAGAAGCATTCACGGCCGCTTCCATTTCCAGCGCGGTCATCACATCAACACGTTTAACAAACGGTGGCGTCGGTAGTGAAACCGGACCTGATACCAGCGTGACGTTCGCGCCACGACGGGCAGCAGCGGCGGCGATAGCAAAACCCATCTTGCCTGAGCTGTGATTAGAGATATAACGCACCGGATCGAGCGGTTCACGCGTCGGGCCGGCGGTAATCATAATGTTCAGATGTTTCAGGTCGTTGACGGGCGAAAAATACGCTACCGCCATATCAACAATGGTTAACGGATCGAGCATTCGCCCAGGGCCGATATCACCACAAGCCTGACTGCCACTGTCTGGCCCCCAGATGAGCAAACCACGGGAAGCAAGCACCTCTAAATTATGCTGCGTGGCAGCGGCACGGTACATCTGCTGGTTCATGGCGGGGAGCACGGCTACAGGCGCAGGTGTGGCCAGACAAATCGTCGATACCAGATCATTCGCCATTCCGGCAGCAACACGGGCAATCAAATCTGCCGTGGCAGGAGCGAGAATCACTAAATCAGCCCATTTACCCAGCTCAATATGGCCCATAGCGGCTTCGGCTGCCGGGTCCAGCAGACTGTCGGAAACGGGATAACCAGAAACCGCCTGCAAGCTAAGTGGGGTGATAAAGGCTTTTGCCGCTTCGGTCATGGCTACGCGGACGTCGGCCCCGCGATCGCGCAAACGACGCACCAGTTCAGGGGTTTTATAGGCAGCAATACCGCCGCTAACGCCGAGAACGATTTTTTTACCGGCCAGGCTCATGATGATTTTTCCTGTTGGGTGACACCAGAAGTTGGCGATTTTATCACAATACTTTTGTTGTCGTGCCTTCACCTGAGAATCACTTTGCGAGGCGCTTTCCAGGATTGAAAACTGGCCGTCGATTTAACGGAACGGCTATGACAGGATGCGAGCACCACAAAGGAGGTGAAGGTGAAAAACAATGCACAGCTGTTGATGCCGCGCGAAAAAATGCTGAAGTTTGGTATTAGCGCCTTAACTGATGTCGAGCTGCTGGCGCTATTTCTGCGTACCGGAACGCGCGGTAAAGATGTATTAACCCTGGCAAAAGAGATGCTGGAGAATTTCGGCTCTCTTTATGGCTTGTTAACCTCTGAATATGAACAATTTAGTGGTGTTCATGGAATTGGCGTGGCGAAATTTGCCCAGTTAAAGGGGATTGCTGAACTAGCGCGGCGTTACTACAACGTGCGGATGCGTGAAGAAAGCCCTTTACTCAGCCCGGAGATGACGCGGGAATTTTTACAAAGCCAGCTCACGGGGGAGGAGCGGGAGATCTTTATGGTGATCTTTCTCGACTCACAACACCGGGTTATAACGCATAGCCGTCTTTTTTCCGGCACGCTAAACCATGTTGAAGTCCATCCTCGGGAAATTATCCGCGAAGCGATAAAAATAAATGCCTCGGCGCTGATCCTTGCACATAATCACCCTTCGGGTTGTGCTGAACCCAGTAAAGCGGATAAACTCATTACTGAACGGATAATAAAGAGTTGTCAGTTCATGGATTTACGCGTGCTCGACCATATCGTGATTGGGCGTGGAGAGTATGTTTCTTTTGCCGAACGCGGCTGGATTTAACCCGCTATGCGCGATCCTTCGGGATCTTTGTCTGTTCGGGACTTGAGCACATCGCTGAGTCAGCGTATACTACGCCACCTTTGAGAATCTCGGGTTTGGCATTTGGGCCTGGCAATCGAGAGTTCACATAGAACTGCGATGACCGGGCTGTAAAGCCTGACGAGGCGCCAATACCCCATACGAAGCTCGAGCTAATTTGATTTTTGGAGAATAGACATGTCCCGAGTCTGCCAAGTTACTGGCAAGCGTCCGGTGACCGGTAACAACCGTTCCCACGCACTGAACGCGACTAAACGCCGTTTCCTGCCGAACCTGCACTCTCACCGTTTCTGGGTTGAGAGCGAGAAGCGTTTTGTCACCCTGCGCGTATCTGCTAAAGGTATGCGTGTAATCGATAAAAAAGGCATCGATACAGTTCTGGCTGAACTGCGTGCCCGTGGCGAAAAGTACTAAGTACTTAGAGGAAATAAATCATGGCTAAAGGTATTCGTGAGAAAATCAAGCTGGTTTCTTCTGCTGGTACTGGTCACTTCTATACCACTACGAAGAACAAACGTACTAAGCCGGAAAAACTGGAACTGAAAAAATTCGATCCAGTTGTTCGCCAGCACGTGATCTACAAAGAAGCGAAAATCAAATAATTTTTGCTTTGATGTAACGAAAAACCTCGCCCCGGCGGGGTTTTTTGTTATCTGCCTGCCCCCATATTGACTGCATCTGTTCATTCCTGGAGATGCTATGCCTGAATTACCCGAAGTTGAAACCAGCCGTCGCGGCATAGAACCGCATCTCGTTGGTGCAACCATTCTTCATGCGGTGGTGCGCAACGGACGCTTGCGCTGGCCGGTTTCAGAAGAGATCTACCGTTTAAGCGACCAAACAGTGCTTAGCGTGCAGCGGCGGGCTAAATATCTGCTGCTGGAGCTGCCTGAGGGCTGGATTATCATTCATTTGGGGATGTCTGGCAGCCTGCGCATCCTTCCAGAAGAACTTCCCCCTGAAAAGCATGACCATGTTGATTTGGTGATGAGCAACGGTAAAGTGCTGCGCTACACCGATCCGCGCCGCTTTGGTGCCTGGCTGTGGACCAAAGAGCTGGAAGGGCACAACGTGCTGGCCCATCTTGGACCGGAGCCGCTTAGCGACGATTTCAACGGTGAGTACCTGCATCAGAAGTGCGAGAAGAAAAAAACGGCGATTAAACCGTGGCTGATGGATAACAAGCTGGTGGTAGGCGTAGGGAATATCTATGCCAGCGAATCTCTGTTTGCGGCGGGGATCCATCCGGATCGGCTGGCGTCATCACTGTCGCTGGCAGAGTGTGAATTGCTGGCTTGGGTGATTAAAGCGGTGTTGCTGCGTTCGATTGAGCAGGGCGGTACAACGCTGAAAGATTTTCTGCAAAGTGATGGTAAACCGGGCTATTTCGCGCAGGAATTGCAGGTTTACGGGCGAAAAGGCGAGCCGTGTCGGGTGTGCGGTACGCCGATTGTGGCGACTAAACATGCGCAGCGGGCAACGTTTTATTGTCGGCAGTGCCAGAAGTAATTGATGCGAGCCGGATGGCATACCATCCGGCATAAACGCTACGCTAACTTCGCCATCAGCGCCTGATGGACATTCTCCGGCAGGAAATGGGTGACATCGCCCTGATGGCGCGCCACCTCTTTCACCAACGATGAAGAGATAAACGACCACTCTTTCGACGGCATCAGAAACACACTTTCCAGTTCCGGCATTAAGTGGCGATTCATATGCGCCAGCTGCATTTCATATTCAAAATCCGCCACCGCACGCAGGCCACGAATCAGCACCGTAGCGTGTTGATTGCGGGCGAAGTTCGCCATCAAATCACTAAACCCGACCACTTCCACGTTCCCCAGATGCGCGGTTGCCTGCTGTGCCAGCTCCACACGCTCTTCCAGGGTAAACATCGGTTTTTTACTGGGGCTGGCGGCAATCGCCAGAATAACGTGATCGAACATTTGCGTGGCGCGCGTCACGATATCGATATGACCATTGGTAATGGGATCGAAAGTACCCGGATAAATCGCCCGTTTTTGCATAACAACCTCAATGCGTTTTCGGTGGCAGGTAAGGTCCCAGCAGTTGAAGCAGACGCTGTAGCGCGCCCTGGTTTTGATACAGTACTTCAACGGCATGACGGCCATAGAAACTACGGTAATCGGCGTCGGTGAGTAAAGAGGAAACCTCTTTTGCAAGCGTAGTGGCATCGGTAACGGTAATCAGCCCGCTTGCCTGCTCCAGCCGCGCGCAAATGTCTTTAAAGTTAAAAGTATGCGGCCCCATCAATACCGGAATAGCGTGTGCGGCAGCTTCCAGCGGATTATGCCCACCACGTTCAACCAGTGAACCGCCAACAAAGGCGAGATCGGCAATGCCATACAGTAACATCAGCTCGCCCATCGTATCGCCAACCACAACCTGCGTGCTGGTGGAGGGGACTTCCCCTGAAGAGCGTGTGATATAGCTTAGTCCAGCCTGGCGGACAAGGTTAATCGCATCCGGGAAGCGTTCCGGATGACGGGGTACCAGGATGAGCAATAAATTCGGGAATTGCTGTAACAATGCCTGATGTGCGGCGATCACCACACTCTCTTCGCCTTCGTGAGTGCTGGTGGCAATCCATACCGGGCGGTGTGGTGCCCACTGGCGGCGCAGCGTCACTGCTTTAGCAGCCAGTTGCGGCGTTACAGAAATATCGAATTTCAGGCTACCGGTAACGGTCACCTGATTATTTTTTGCGCCCAGTGATACAAAACGTGCACCATCTTCTTCATTTTGCGCAGCAATCAGCGTAATACGACGCAGCAAGCGACGGACGAATTTGCCCAGTTTGGCATAACCTGCGGCCGAGCGGGCAGAGAGTCGCGCGTTAGCGATCACCAGCGGAATTTTACGTTTATGTAGCGCCGCAATCAGGTTAGGCCATAGTTCGGTTTCCATAATCAACACTAGTTTAGGGTCGACTTTATTCAGGAAACGATTAAGTGCATCGGGCAGGTCATACGGCAGATAAACGTGCTGAACATCCTTCCCGAAAGCCGATTGTACGCGCTCCGAACCGGTTGGCGTCATGGTTGTTACGGTAATCGGTAAATCAGGATAACGATGACGCAGTGCGCGCACCAACGGGATCGCCGCCAGAGTTTCACCGACGGAGACGGAGTGCAGCATAATGCCGCCTGGTTTTAGCGGATGGCGGTAAAAACCGTAACGTTCACCCCAGCGTTTTCGATAGGCCGGAGCCTTACGTCCGCGCACCCAGAGCCGTATCCAGATCAGCGGCTGAATAAGGTAGAGAAGGGCGGTGTAAAGCAATTCGAGCATAGTAAATAGCTGACTTATGGATGTGCTGGGGATTCTATGTATTTAGCTGTGGCTTTACCATTACTTTTCCCGTTTTTGACTTAAATAGCAATTTACCCGCCAATTCTTGCTGAACATCTATACTTTTTTTGTATTTTTATGCGATTCATTGATTTCTGCAGTACGTGCAGGAAGGAATCGCAGAGCAACAGTGAAAGAATATGGTTGCTAATGATTTTATTTGATTGATTTCTTTATTAAAAATCAACAATGTGCTTAAAAATCATTCGGGTCGGATTGCCGCGAAAGAAGTGATACACTAGCGCGTCAATATCAGTGCGGTATCAGTATTCAGGTAGCTGTTGAGCCTGGGGCGGTAGCGTGCTTTTTCTGCTTCACCTTAATCGGATAATCTCAACAAAAAGAGTTACTTGTGGATAAGCCATTTCGAAGAATTTTGCTCATTAAGATGCGTTTTCATGGGGATATGTTATTAACTACTCCCGTCATTAGTTCGCTGAAAAAAAATTACCCTGACGCAAAAATCGATGTGCTGCTTTATCAGGACACCATCCCGATCCTGTCTGAAAATCCAGAGATTAACGCGCTCTACGGCATAAAAAATAAAAAAGCAAAAGCCGCAGAAAAAATTGCCAACTTTTTTCATCTCATCAAGGTATTACGTGCCAATAAGTATGACCTTATCGTTAATCTTACCGATCAATGGATGGTTGCTATACTGGTGCGCTTATTAAATGCCCGTGTGAAAATTTCCCAGGATTATCATCATCGGCAGGCTGCTTTTTGGCGTAATAGTTTCACTCATTTGGTGCCGTTGCAGGGTGGAAATGTGGTGGAAAGTAACTTATCCGTGCTGTCGCCATTGGGGCTTGAATCGTTGGTGAAGCAGACAACCATGAGTTACCCGCCTGCAAGCTGGAAACGTATGCGTCGCGAACTTGATCACGCTGGTGTTGGACAAAATTATGTGGTTATCCAACCTACGGCGCGGCAAATCTTCAAATGCTGGGACAACGCCAAGTTTTCCGCTGTGATTGATGCCTTACATGCTCGTGGTTATGAAGTCGTTCTGACGTCCGGCCCAGATAAAGACGATCTGGTCTGCGTCAATGAAATTGCGCAGGGATGCCAGACGCCACCAGTAACGGCGCTGGCCGGAAAGGTGACCTTCCCGGAACTTGGTGCGTTAATCGATCATGCGCAGCTGTTTATTGGCGTTGATTCCGCACCGGCGCATATTGCCGCAGCAGTTAATACGCCGCTGATATCGCTGTTTGGTGCGACAGACCATATTTTCTGGCGTCCCTGGTCAAATAACATGATTCAATTCTGGGCGGGAGATTACCGGGAAATGCCAACGCGCGATCAGCGTGACCGAAATGAGATGTATCTTTCGGTTATTCCGGCGGCAGATGTCATTGCTGCTGTCGATAAATTACTGCCCTCCTCCACGACAGGTACGTCGTTATGATCGTTGCTTTTTGTTTATATAAATATTTTCCCTTTGGCGGTTTGCAGCGCGATTTTATGCGTATTGCTCAGACAGTCGCCGCCCGAGGTCATCATGTTCGGGTTTATGCCCAGTCGTGGGAAGGCGAATGCCCTGATGTATTTGAACTGATCAAAGTGCCGGTTAAATCGCATACCAATCACGGGCGCAATGCGGAGTATTTTGCCTGGGTGCAAAAACATTTACGCGAACATCCCGTCGATAAAGTCGTTGGATTCAACAAAATGCCGGGGCTGGACGTTTATTATGCCGCTGATGTTTGTTATGCCGAGAAAGTAGCGCAGGAAAAAGGCTTTTTCTATCGCCTGACGTCACGTTATCGCCATTATGCCGCCTTTGAGCGGGCAACCTTCGAACAGGGCAAGCCGACACAGCTGCTGATGCTGACAGATAAGCAAATCGCCGATTTCCAGAAACATTATCAGACTGAAGTGGAGCGTTTTCATATTCTGCCACCGGGGATTTATCCTGATCGTAAATATAGCCAGCAGCCAGCCAATAGCCGTGAAATCTTCCGTAAGAAGAATGGAATAACCGAACAACAATATTTATTGTTGCAGGTCGGTTCAGACTTCACGCGTAAAGGTGTCGATCGTTCCATTGAAGCACTTGCTTCGTTACCGGATTCGCTGCGCCACAACACATTGCTATATGTTGTTGGGCAGGATAAACCGCGAAAATTTGAGGCGCTGGCAGAAAAACGCGGCGTGCGCAGTAATGTTCACTTCTTCTCGGGGCGCAACGATGTCTCGGAATTAATGGCGGCGGCGGATTTATTACTGCATCCTGCCTACCAGGAAGCGGCGGGAATTGTGCTGCTGGAAGCGATTACTGCAGGATTACCGGTACTAACAACAGCCGTTTGTGGCTATGCGCCTTATATTGTCGAGGCCAATTGTGGCGAGGCTATTGCTGAGCCATTCCGCCAGGAAACATTGAATGAGATTTTACGCAAAGCGTTAACGCAATCTTCATTGCGCCAGGCCTGGGCGGAAAATGCGCGACATTATGCTGATACACAAGATTTATACAGTCTGCCAGAGAAAGCGGCGGATATCATAACGGGTGGTCTGGATGGTTGAACTTAAAGAGCCGTTTGCCACGTTATGGCGCGGAAAAGATCCTTTTGAGGAAGTTAAAACTTTGCAGGGTGAGGTATTTCGTGAACTGGAAACTCGCCGTACTCTGCGCTTTGAAATGGCGGGCAAAAGCTATTTTCTCAAATGGCATCGCGGCACGACCCTGAAAGAGATAATCAAAAATTTACTCTCATTGCGGATGCCAGTATTAGGCGCAGACCGCGAATGGAATGCGATTCATCGACTGCGGGATGTCGGCGTTGATACTATGTATGGGGTGGCATTCGGCGAAAAAGGCATTAATCCGCTCACCAGAACCTCGTTTATTATAACCGAAGATCTGACACCAACCATCAGTCTGGAAGATTACTGTGCTGACTGGGCGACTAACCCTCCAGATGTTCGCGTAAAGCGTATGCTTATTAAGCGTGTCGCGATGATGGTGCGCGATATGCATGCTGCGGGCATTAACCACCGTGACTGTTATATCTGTCATTTCCTGCTGCACTTGCCTTTTTCCGGTAAGGAAGAGGAGTTAAAAATTTCGGTAATTGACCTGCACCGGGCGCAGCTTCGCACGCGCGTTCCACGTCGTTGGCGCGATAAAGATCTTATTGGGCTTTATTTTTCTTCGATGAATATTGGCCTGACTCAGCGGGATATCTGGCGGTTTATGAAAGTGTATTTTGCCGCCCCGCTTAAAGACATTCTCAAGCAGGAACAAGGACTGCTGTCGCAAGCAGAAGCAAAAGCCACAAAAATCAGGGAAAGAACGATTAGAAAATCGTTGTAACCCGTAACTTATTTTTGCCAAAATTTTGGATACAGAATAAATATGTCTCAACTCAATGATAGTGACATCATCCTTTTTGAGTATAACTTTCATTATCAAAATATAAGATCTAAAAATACTCTTGATATCGCATTTGGTATTGACAGAAATTTTCTTTTTGGATGTGGTGTAGCCATCGCATCTATTCTATTAAACAATAGCGAAATCTCTTGTGAATTTCATGTTTTCACAGATTATATCAGTGATAAAGACAAGTTATATTTTTCCGATTTAGCAAAACAATATAATTCAAGAATTAATATTTATGTTATCAATTGTGATAAGCTGAAGTCATTACCAAGCACGAAAAACTGGACTTACGCTACATATTTTCGATTTATAATTGCAGATTATTTCTATAATAAACATGAAAAAATACTATACCTTGATGCAGATATTGCTTGCAAGGGTAGTATTAAAGAACTCTTAGATTATCAATTCTCTACTAATGAAATTGCCGCAGTTGTAGCTGAAAGAGATGTTGAATGGTGGCAGAATCGAGCCTCGGTATTAACTACACCACAATTAGCTTCTGGATATTTCAATGCTGGTTTTTTGCTGATAAATATTGATGAGTGGAATCTAAATAACATTTCGTCAAAAGCTATTGAAATGTTGCGTGACCCAGATTGGGTAAGTAAAATCACCCACCTTGATCAAGATGTACTGAATGTATTATTGAATGGTAAAGTGAAGTTTATTTCGGGGAAATATAATACCCGATATAGTATTAACTATGAATTAAAAGACAAAGTTGATAATCCAGTCAATGATGACACCGTGTTTATACACTATGTGGGACCTACAAAACCCTGGCATGAGTGGGCTGATTATCCGGTGTCACGTAGTTTTTTGATCGCCAAAGCAGCTTCTCCGTGGTGTAAAGAAGATTTACTTAAACCTGTGAATAGCAATCAGTATCGGTATTGTGCAAAACATAAATTTAAACAAAAGCATTATATGGCAGGCATTTTTAATTATTTAAAGTATTATAAAGAAAAATGCTTCTAAAGATTTAAGGTTAAAATAATTCATTATGATATATAATAAAACGATAAATGGGTTGAAAGTTTTCATAAAAGATAATGATCCCTTTTATGAGCAAGTGCTGAATGACTTTTTAACTTGCAGGGTTAAAACATTAAAAGTTTTTCGTTCTATTGATGATACTAAAGTCATTCTTATTGACACTGCTCGTGGACCTCTTGTACTTAAAGTTTATGCGCCAAAGCATAAAATGATCGAACGTTTCTTAAAATCTTGCGTAAAAAAAGATTATTATGAAAATTTAATTTATCAAACCGATCGGGTACGTGGTGAAGGCATTCAATCAATTAATGACTATTTTTTGCTTGCTGAACGTAAAACATTAAATTTCGCGCATTATTATATTATGCTCATTGAGTATATTGAAGGTGTCGGGTTAAATGAGTATTTGGAAATTTCTGAAGATCTGAAGGAACAATTATCAGAATCGATAAAAGAGTTGCATCAGCATGGAATGGTGTCTGGCGATCCTCATAAAGGAAATTTTATAGTATCCGAAAAAGGTTTAAGACTAATTGACCTTTCAGGTAAAAAAACAACCGCAGTTTTAAAAGCAAAAGATCGCATTGATCTTGAACGGCACTATAATATAAAAAATGAATTGAAAGACTTTGGCTATACATATCTCATATTCAAAAAGAAAATTAAAAAAGCAATCAGGGATGTAAAAGTAAAACTAGGATTGAAGAGCAAATAATGATTATGATGAAGGGTAATTAAATTGGATTTTAAACATCTTACTCAATTTAAAGATATAATTGAACTGGACAAGCGCCCCGTTAAACTTGATGAACGGGAAACGTTTAATGTCTCATGGGGTATTGATGAGAACTACCAGGTTGGGGCTGCGATTTCAATTGCTTCAATTCTTGAAAATAATAAACAAAACAAATTTACCTTTCACATAATCGCTGATTACTTAGACAAAGAGTATATTGAATTATTATCACAATTAGCAACGAAGTATCAAACAGTAATTAAATTATATCATATTGATTCTGAGCCATTGAAGGCGCTACCTCAATCAAATATCTGGCCAGTATCTATTTATTATCGTTTGCTTTCATTTGATTATTTTTCTGCGCGATTGGATTCATTATTATATCTTGATGCTGATATCGTCTGTAAGGGTTCATTGAACGAGTTAATAGCATTAGAGTTTAAAGATGAATATGGGGCTGTGGTAATTGATGTAGATGCTATGCAAAGTAAAAGCGCTGAGCGTTTATGTAATGAGGATTTTAACGGTAGCTATTTTAACTCTGGTGTAATGTATATTAATTTACGGGAATGGTTACAACAAAGACTAACGGAGAAATTTTTTGATCTATTATCAGATGAGTCAATTATCAAAAAATTAAAGTATCCGGATCAAGATATTTTAAACTTAATGTTTTTACATCATGCTAAAATATTACCGAGAAAATATAATTGTATTTATACTATAAAGTCAGAATTTGAAGAAAAAAATAGTGAATATTACACCCAGTTTATTAATGATGAAACTGTCTTCATACATTATACTGGTGTAACTAAGCCATGGCATGATTGGGCGGACTACGCATCTGCAGATTATTTTCGTAATATTTATAATATATCTCCATGGAGAAATATACCTTATAAAAAAGCTGTTAAAAAACATGAGTACAAAGAAAAATATAAACACTTGCTTTACCAGAAAAAATTTCTCAATGGTGTTTTTACAGCAATTAAATATAATGTTATGAAAGGTTAATATTCGAGATGGTTGATAAAATAATATTTACAGTTACTCCTATTTTTTCAATTCCTCCCCGCGGAGCGGCCGCTGTTGAAACGTGGATGTATCAGGTTGCTCAGCGTACCAATTTCCCAAATCGCATTGTTTGTATCAAGAATCCAGGATACTCAAATTACACCTTTGTTAATGATAATTGTAGTATTCATAGGGTTGGATTCAGTCGCATATATAAGCGGTTATTTCAAAAATGGACAAGACTTGATCCTCTACCATATTCACAGAGAATATTGAATATTGCCCATGATTTTCCTATAACGAAAGAAAGTATTATTGTAGTTCATAATAGCATGAAGCTATACACTCAAATTCGTAAGCGAGCTCCTCAGGCAAGAGTGGTTATTCATATGCATAATGCATTTGAACCAAAATTGCTTGAGCAAAATGTTAAAATGATAGTGCCTAGTTTATACTTGAAAAAGTATTACCAATCTTATTTAGCAAATGCAGATATTGAGATTGTACCAAATGGAATTGATTTAGAAACCTATCAATCTACTTTTCAGCCGATCACTAGAAGCGAACTTAATATCTCCCCTGAAGAGAAAATTATTTTTTATGCTGGGCGTATCGTCCCTGACAAAGGCATATTACTGTTGATGCAATCATTCGAAAAATTGGCCGTTGCTCACAAAAATTTAAAATTAGTTGTGATTGGTGATTATACAGAAATGAGTAAAAGTGACAAAGGTGCATATCAACACAATGTCAGGGAAATTGCAAAACGTTTGAAGGATCGTTGCATTATGTTAGGAAGCATACCGCCTGAAAAGATGCATTGTTATTACCCACTGGCAGATTTAGTTGTCATTCCTTCCCAGTTCCAGGAACCATTTTGCATGGTGGCAATTGAAGCTATGGGGGCTGGTAAGCCTGTTTTAGTGAGTACGCGTGGGGGGATGACGGAATTTGTCAAAGAAAATACTACGGGATTCCATTTAAAAGAACCTATGACTGCAGACTCCATAAGCAGCGATATTTTAAAAACGTTAGCGAATCCTGAATTAACAGCAGTTGCAAAGCAAGGTCAGGATTTTGTGTTTGATCACTACAGTTGGGATGGCGTAACTCAAAGATTCGAAGAGGTCATTCATAATTGGTTTGAATAAATAAAAAGGCCGCATTATGCAGCCTTTTTTATTTTTTTTACTTGTTTTTCATTGCTAATAATAAGCCGGCGTAAACGCCTAATAAATTTGGTTCAATTTGTTCTACGTTTCCACGGATAACAAAATAACCTATAAAAGATAGTAAGATTATATAATATGCATTATATGGTGAGCGGTTTTTATTCTGGACGCCATTTTTTATACACTCTTTCAATATTGCGCAGTATAGCATCATAAGACTTATCAGCCCTAATAAACCAGTGCCAAACCAGATGAATAGCGCAAAATTATGTGGCCCTATCGATTGTCTAAAGGTCCATTCTGGATAATCAACGACACGTTTATTATAGACATCTTTATATGCAACGTTACCGTAACCGTAACCAATAACAGGATTTTCTAATATTAGATCGAGTGCGCTGCCTTGAGTACCATTTGCATAGCGATAAGAACTATTAGTTTGTTGAAGTTTATACGTTAGATTTGCGGTCATCTCCTTATGTGTGAAAATAACCGATAATGCAATGATGGAAACCATTACTCCTACTAATAGTAACTTCCATTGTTTAAACATCAGAATCCATATTAATCCAATGACTAACACGGAAAGCCAGGCTCCTCTGGATAAAGTTCCTAATATCAGAAAAATAAAAATAACGCTTAGAACCGCAAAAGAAATGCGGTATTTTGCTGATTTGATAAGCCAGAGATTTAACAATGCAGGAAATAAAAAGACCATCGAGTCAGAAATGCTACGGTGTCTATAATCTGCAAATGGCATTACCCCTTGTTGATAGTCCTTATAATAGGCAATCAATTCAGAAAAACAACGTAAGCCCAACGCACTTATAAATGAGAAGAAAACGATTTTTTCGACATCTTCTCTTTTCTCGTCTCTCAATATGACCGGTATTGCTATTGTGCATAGTAAAGTATTTTCAATGATAGCTTTGAAAATTTCCTTCATGCTAGCACCTGCATCTGGGGATTGAAGAAGTGATAGCAATGCAGCAATAGTTAATATGGCAACACTACCAAAAAAACATGTTTTAAATAGTGAAAGATAGTGTTTTGGCCGTTTGCAGAGATAGACGATTGTCGTTATTGTCATAAGAATAACAATAAGATGTTTATACCTTGTAATCCCACCCAAAAAATAGGTGGTAATGAATAAGAATACGAGAGCTCTGTTCCAGTACGCTATCCAGTTTTTTTTCTCGAGAGAGAAAAATAATGTTGAGGTCATCTTATCTCCGATGTCAACTTATTGGTTATTATTTCAAGATTTAAATTTTGAAAAACGGTTTGAGCTGGCAAATCTGCAAGAGACATACTTGTAGAACGACACTCTACTTGATTCTTCCCATACCCGCCAATTAATCCCGGATCGGTAGGTCCATAAACCGTGATATTGGGTCTATCCAGTGCCGCCGTTAAATGGCTTAACCCCGTATCCACCGACACTACAAATTTAGCCCCGGCCAGCACGCGGGCAACGCCTTCCAGACTCATCTTCGGCAATACTTCAACATAAGCAAATCCTTCCGCCAGTCGTTTCGCCCGTTCTTCCTCATGCGGCGCGCCCCACGGAAGTTTAATCCGTATTCCTGAATCTGCCAGTAAACCAATCAAATCTCGCCAGTGTTCTTCCGGCCAGTGTTTATCATCACGGGTCGTCGCATGAAGAAATACGGCATATTCGCCAGCATCTGTAGGCAGGTTCGTCAGGAAATGCTGTGCAATAGCATAATCGCCCTGGGTTTGCGGTTTGCTATAGCCCAGACTTTTGGCAAACAGTTCGCGGGTGCGTTCTACGGCGTGCTGCTGTTTCGCAATATGATGCTTACGATTGTAAAACAAGCTTGCCAGTGGTTCGCGAGCGGTTTGCCAGTCCATTCCATGCTTTACGCCATGTGCCAGACGCGTCACCAGCGCCGCGCTTTTTACCAGCCCCTGAGCGTCGATAACTGCGTCATAGTTCTCTGCTTGTAGCGCTTCACGAAACGCTTTCCGTTCAGCTTTTATGGGGGCCGAGAACCAGGCTTTACGCCAGCGACGTATTGCCACAGGAATAACTCGCTCAACAGCGGCGTGCCAGGAAGGAATTTGTGCGAACCCTTCTTCCACCACCCAGTCAAACTTAATCCCTGGGATTGCCTGCTGGGCATCAGTGAGTGCGGGCAACGTATGGAGAACATCGCCCATCGACGATGTTTTAACGATCAAAACCCGCATCCGTCAGGCTTCCTCTTGTAACAATAGCGCGTTGAGTTCTTCCAGTGCGCGCTGGGGAGTAATGTCGATCAAGCTCTGGTGATAACCCTCCGCAGCGTCACCTTTACGCACTTTGTGATAGCCGGTAATCAGGCGGATCACGCGTGCTTTATGGGATAGCGGCGGTGTGAAGTCCGGGCTACTCGGACCATACAGGGCAACCAGCGGACGATTGAGCGCCGCCGCAACGTGCATCAGGCCAGAATCGTTAGTGACAATGGCTTTACAGGCTGCAATCAGGATAACCGCTTGATCAAGCTGTGTTTCCCCCGCCAGGTTCCGGCACCATGCCTGCTGCTCGGTATTCAAAGCGGCAAGAATCTCATTGCCCGCTTCATGATCTTTCGCCGAGCCAAACAGAACCACCTGATAACCTTCATCAATCAGCTGCTTTGCCAGTTCCGCATAGTGGTAGTGTGGCCAGCGTTTTGCCGGACCAAACTCCGCACCCGGGCAAAAGCCAATCATCGGACGTTCTGATGAAAGCGAAAATTGATTACAGGTATATGATTTTTCACCTTCGCTCACCTGCAACTGCGGCCATAACAATGGCTGCGGCAGATCTTGTGCTGTACGCATAATGCCTTTGTCATAGGCCAGCGCGACATAGCGTTCCACCATTAGCGGCCAGGCTTCTTTATCGAGCACGCGTACATCGTTAAGTAAACCGTAGCGCATCTCGCCGCGCCAGCCGGTGCGATGAGGAATACCCGCGAAGAAAGGCACTAATGCGGACTTGAAGGAGTTGGGTAAGACGTAGGCGCGGTCGTAGCGCTTTTCACGCAGACTATGACCCAGTTTGCGGCGTTCGCCGATTTCCAGCGCTCCGTGACCGAGAGGCATAGGGATAGCTTCGTTAACTTCCGGCATCCGCGATAATAATGGACGGCACCATGCCGGTGCCATCACGTCGATTATCGCCTGGGGATAGCGCGCCTGGAGCGTGCGATAGAGACTTTGCGACATCATCATGTCGCCAACCCAAGACGGGCCGATCACCAGTATTTTCATGCAGAGCTCTTATGCGTCGCGATTCAGCCAGGCCATGTATTCCGTTACACCTTCAGCAACGGTTTTGAACGGTTTGTCGTAACCCGCCGCGCGCAGATTTGTCAGATCAGCCTGAGTGAACGCCTGATAGCGGCCTTTCAGTTTATCCGGGAACGGAATGTATTCGATCTGCCCTTTCTTGTGATAAGCAAGCGTAGCATCTGCTACTGCCTGGAAGGATTCTGCACGACCGGTGCCGAGGTTGAAGATACCGGAAACGCCATTTTCCAGGAACCACAGGTTTACATCTGCTACGTCGCCCACATAGACGAAGTCACGTTTGAAGTTCTCGCTACCTTCAAACAGCTTCGGTGATTCACCGTTGTTAAGCTGAGTGTTGAGATGGAAAGCGACGCTCGCCATGCTACCTTTATGGCCTTCACGCGGTCCATAAACGTTGAAATAGCGGAAGCCAACAATCTGCGAGTTCGCTTCAGGCAGGATTTGGCGAACATATTCATCAAACAGGAATTTTGAGTAACCGTAGACATTCAACGGTTTTTCATATTCGCGGGATTCAATAAAGTCGGAGGTGCGACCGCCGTAAGTGGCTGCAGAAGAAGCGTACAGGAACGGGATTTCGCGCTCAAGGCAGTAGTGCAGCAGCTCCTTGGAGTATTGATAGTTGTTATCCATCATATATTTGCCGTCCCACTCGGTGGTGGAAGAGCACGCGCCTTCGTGGAAAATCGCTTCGACATCGCCGAACTCTTCGCCAGCCATAATCTGGATCAGGAAGTCTTCCTTATCCATATAGTCCGCGATATCCAGATCCACCAGGTTCACAAACTTGGTGCCGTCTTTCAGGTTGTCCACCACCAGAATATCGGTGATGCCTTTGTCATTCAGGGCTTTAACGATGTTGCTGCCGATAAAGCCCGCGCCGCCGGTAACGATGATCATAACTGTAACCTTCGAATTATGGAGTCAGAGACAATCTCAGACACGAATGTCTGTAATCATACCATCACATCCGAATCCCTTCAGCCCTTTACATAGAGATGCAAGGATGCTAATTGCAACAAACTAGTTTGGGTTTTAGCCAGTCCTTCATGGCGGATGTTGGATTTGCACGTGAATAGTGCTTTAGTATCAATATTCCGATGTATGATAAATAACTGAAACATTTGAATGGATAATATACAGTATACATTCTGTTAATATTTATGATATAATTCTTTTTTTATATTAATGGTCTTATTAGTAATGAAATCATCCACCACAATTATCACTGCATATTTTGACATTGGTAGAGGGGATTGGACTGCTAATAAAGGGTTCCGTGAAAAACTAGCTCGTTCAGTTGATGTTTATTTTAGTTACTTTGAGCGTCTGGCCGCACTTGAAAATGAGATGATTATTTTCACTTCTCCCGATTTGAAATCAAGGGTTGAAGCGATTCGCAACGGAAAACCAACAACGGTTATCGTTATCGATATAAAAAAGAAATTTAGATATATCAGAAGTCGTATCGAAAAAATTCAAAAAGATGAGTCGTTTACAAATAGACTTGAGCCTCGACAATTAAAAAACCCAGAGTACTGGTCACCAGAGTATGTTTTGGTATGTAACCTTAAGGCCTATTTTGTAAATAAAGCTATCAACATGGGCTTAGTGAAAACGCCTCTTGTTGCGTGGATAGATTTTGGCTATTGCCGTAAGCCAAATGTAACTCGAGGATTGAAAATTTGGGATTTCCCATTTGATGAAAATAAGATGCATCTTTTCACTATAAAAAAAGGGCTTACTGTCACATCTCAACAACAGGCTTTTGATTTCATGATTGGCAATCATGTATATATTATTGGTGGCGCAATTGTTGGTTCACAGCATAAATGGAAAGAATTCTATAAATTAGTTCTGGAAAGTCAAAAAATAACCCTAAACAATAACATTGTAGACGATGACCAGGGCATCTTTGTCATGTGCTATTACAAACGTTCCGATCTCTTCAACCTAAACTATCTGGGGAGAGGAAAATGGTTCGATTTGTTTCGCTGCTTCAGGAGTAACACTTTAGGGGCAAAAATGCAGGCGCTGAGAATTTTCCTTTCAAGAAAATAGGTTTCCCTCCATTAGTGGGTAGCGTTTTGATGCCAACTGAGATAGGAAAAAATGATGCTTTGGCATCATTTTTTCTTTTTATATCAATGCAGTAAAATCACTCATCATTATGCCCAGCCAAAACTGTACAGTTTTTCTACTATCTATAGGTGTTGAGAGACATCAAGATTCACGTTATTTATCCTGAATTTTGCAGAAGTGTTAACGCGTCATCTCGTCGCAACCTATAAGTTTGGGTAATATGTGCTGGAATTTGCCCTGTCTGGAGAATCGCAATGCGTGGAGAATTTTATCAGCAGTTAACCAACGATCTGGAAACCGCACGGGCGGAAGGGTTGTTTAAAGAAGAGCGCATTATTACGTCTGCGCAGCAAGCAGATATCACTGTGGCTGATGGAAGCCACGTCATTAACTTTTGTGCCAATAACTATCTCGGACTGGCGAATCATCCGGATCTGATTGCGGCGGCAAAGGCGGGAATGGATTCTCACGGTTTCGGCATGGCTTCGGTGCGTTTTATTTGCGGCACTCAGGACAGCCATAAAGAGCTTGAACAAAAACTGGCGGCCTTCCTGGGGATGGAAGATGCGATTCTCTACTCTTCCTGCTTTGATGCTAACGGTGGCCTGTTTGAAACGCTGTTGGGCGCGGAAGACGCCATTATCTCCGACGCACTGAACCACGCGTCTATTATTGATGGTGTGCGTCTGTGCAAAGCTAAACGCTATCGTTATGCCAACAACGATATGCAGGAGCTGGAAGCACGTCTGAAAGAAGCGCGTGAAGCCGGTGCGCGTCATGTGCTGATTGCCACCGATGGTGTGTTCTCGATGGACGGCGTGATTGCCAATCTGAAAGGCGTTTGCGATCTGGCAGATAAATATGATGCCCTGGTGATGGTAGATGACTCCCACGCGGTAGGTTTTGTCGGTGAAAACGGTCGTGGTTCCCATGAATACTGCGATGTGATGGGCCGGGTCGATATTATCACCGGCACGCTCGGTAAAGCGCTGGGCGGGGCTTCTGGTGGTTATACCGCGGCGCGCAAAGAAGTGGTTGAGTGGCTGCGCCAGCGTTCTCGTCCGTATCTGTTCTCCAACTCGCTGGCACCGGCCATTGTTGCCGCTTCCATCAAAGTGCTGGAGATGGTTGAAGCGGGTAGCGAGCTGCGTGACCGTCTCTGGGCGAACGCGCGTCAGTTCCGTGAGCAAATGTCGGCGGCGGGCTTTACCCTAGCGGGAGCCGATCACGCCATTATTCCGGTCATGCTTGGTGATGCGGTAGTAGCGCAGAAATTTGCCCGTGAGCTGCAAAAAGAGGGCATTTACGTCACCGGTTTCTTCTATCCGGTCGTTCCGAAAGGTCAGGCGCGTATTCGTACCCAGATGTCTGCGGCGCATACCCCTGAGCAAATTACGCGTGCAGTAGAAGCATTCACGCGTATTGGTAAACAACTGGGCGTTATCGCCTGAGGATGTGAGATGAAAGCGTTATCCAAACTGAAAGCGGAAGAGGGCATCTGGATGACCGACGTTCCTGTACCGGAACTCGGGCATAACGATCTGCTGATTAAAATCCGTAAAACAGCCATCTGCGGGACTGACGTTCACATCTATAACTGGGATGAGTGGTCGCAAAAAACCATCCCGGTGCCGATGGTCGTGGGCCATGAATATGTCGGTGAAGTGGTAGGTATTGGTCAGGAAGTGAAAGGCTTCAAGATTGGCGATCGCGTTTCTGGCGAAGGCCATATCACCTGCGGTCACTGTCGCAACTGTCGTGGCGGTCGTACCCATCTGTGCCGCAACACGATCGGCGTCGGCGTTAACCGTCCGGGCTGCTTCGCCGAGTATCTGGTGATTCCGGCGTTCAACGCTTTCAAAATCCCTGACAATATCTCCGATGATCTGGCTTCCATTTTTGATCCCTTCGGTAACGCCGTGCATACCGCGCTGTCGTTTGATCTGGTGGGCGAGGATGTGCTGGTCTCTGGTGCAGGCCCGATTGGTATTATGGCGGCGGCGGTGGCGAAACACGTTGGTGCACGTAACGTGGTGATTACTGATGTTAACGAATACCGCCTTGAGTTGGCGCGTAAAATGGGTGTCACCCGTGCGGTTAACGTCGCTAAAGAGAACCTCAATGATGTGATGGCAGAACTGGGCATGACCGAAGGCTTTGATGTCGGTCTGGAAATGTCCGGTGCGCCGCCAGCGTTTCGTACCATGCTCGACACCATGAACCACGGCGGTCGTATTGCGATGCTGGGTATTCCACCATCTGATATGTCTATCGACTGGACCAAAGTGATCTTTAAAGGCTTGTTCATTAAAGGTATTTACGGTCGTGAGATGTTTGAAACCTGGTACAAGATGGCGGCGCTGATTCAGTCTGGCCTCGATCTCTCGCCGATCATTACCCATCGTTTCTCTATCGATGATTTCCAGAAGGGCTTTGACGCCATGCGTTCGGGCCAGTCCGGGAAAGTTATCCTGAGCTGGGATTAACACAAACAAGGGCTGGTATTCCAGCCCTTTTTCCTGAGGATAATCCGTTAAATATGTAAAATCCTGTCAGTGTAATAAAGAGTTCGTAATTGCGCTGATCTCTTATATAGCTGTTCTCATTATCTCTCTACCCTGAAGTGACTCTCTCACCTGTAAAAATAATATCTCACAGGCTTAATAGTTTCTTAATACAAAGCCTGTAAAACGTCAGGATAACTTCAGAGGTTGTCGGTAATTTATGATGAACAGCACCAATAAACTTAGTGTTATTATCCCGTTATATAATGCGGGTGATGATTTCCGCACTTGTATGGAATCTTTAATTACGCAAACCTGGACTGCTCTGGAAATCATTATTATTAACGATGGTTCAACGGATAATTCTGTTGAAATAGCAAAGCATTACGCAGAAAACTATCCGCACGTTCGTTTGTTGCATCAGGCGAATGCTGGCGCATCGGTGGCGCGTAATCGTGGGATCGAGGTGGCGACGGGCAAATATGTCGCTTTTGTCGATGCTGATGATGAGGTGTATCCCACCATGTACGAAACGCTGATGACCATGGCGTTAGAGGACGACCTCGACGTGGCGCAGTGCAACGCTGACTGGTGTTTTCGTGAAACGGGAGAAACCTGGCAATCCATCCCCACCGATCGCCTTCGCTCAACCGGCGTATTAACCGGCCCGGATTGGTTGCGGATGGGGCTTTCTTCCCGCCGTTGGACTCACGTTGTCTGGATGGGGGTTTATCGCCGCGATGTTATTGTTAAAAATAACATTAAATTTATTGCCGGATTACATCATCAGGATATTGTCTGGACAACAGAATTTATGTTTAATGCGCTGCGTGCGCGATATACCGAGCAATCGTTATATAAATATTATCTGCATAATACGTCAGTGAGTCGGTTGAATAGACAAGGGAATAAAAACCTTAATTATCAACGTCACTATATTAAGATTACCCGCCTGCTAGAGAAATTAAATCGAAATTATGCCGACAAAATTACGATTTATCCGGAATTTCATCAGCAAATAACTTACGAAGCATTGCGTGTTTGCCATGCGGTGCGCAAAGAGCCGGATATTATTACCCGCCAACGGATGATTGCTGAGATATTTACTTCCGGTATGTATAAGCGCCTGATTACCAATGTGCGCAGCGTGAAGGTGGGTTATCAGGCGTTACTGTGGTCTTTCCGCTTATGGCAATGGCGCGACAAAACGCGGTCGCACCATCGCATTACGCGTAGCGCCTTTAATTTACGCTAGCGTTAAGCTTCGCCGCTTCAGGCTGTTTGCCCCAGCCTTGCCACTGATGCTGGAAGTAAACGATCAGCGTGCTCTGGCTGATGCTTTCGCTTAATACTTCAAAGAAGCGATTAGCATAAACAGGTTCCAGCGGTTTCTTCGGTTTGCAGAGCTTCACGCCACGGAACGGATTACGCGGTGTGTCGGGCACAGTGTTTTTCGGCGGTGTAGACGTATCAACCTGCGGTTCATTCAGCAAGCTGCTGGCTTTCACCAGCGTAATGTCTGGCGGCAGGTTATAAACCATCTGTTGTAACACGCGTACCGTGGAAGGGTGAGGATGCCCAATGGCAATGGTCGAACCGTTGCGACGTGCCAGGTCAATTGCGCGATTGAATTGCACACGGATGTCCGCTTCATTTTGCGAATCGTCGAGGAACACTTTCCGTTTGATCACCTTCACGCCAGTGCCTTGCGCTGCGCGCATCGCCTGGGTATTACCGATGGTTACGCTGTCGAGGAAGTAAAGATTGTAACGCTCCAGCGCCTGCATCACTTTCTGCATACCAAACAGGTTAGAGGTCATCTTGCTGCCCATGTGGTTGTTGATCCCCACGGCATAGGGCACGTTATTGACCGCACTACGAATAATGCGCTCAATTTCGTCGCTGCTCATCTCCGGGCGTAGCGTATTTTTCTCCAGCGGCTGTTTACTCAGTGGTGCCATCGGTAGATGAATCAACACTTCGTGACCGCTGTTATGCGCTTTGGTCGCCATCTCTCTGGCGTGCGGTGAATCGGGTAATACAGCGACGGATATAGCGGAAGGCATCGCCAGCACCTGGTTTTCGTTGTGCGGGCGATACCCAAAATCATCAATGACGATGGCAAGCTTGCCAGCAATTACGGGGGAGGAGAGCGCCAACAGAGCGGCAAATGCAAGAACGTTACGACGAAATGGAAACAAAACTTATCTTCCCAACCACGGCTGTGGATTGACCGCCTGACCCTGGCGGCGAATTTCGAAATAGAGTGAAGGCCGACCCTGACCGCCACTGCTGCCCACCAGTGCAATCGGCTGGCCCGCGCGAACCTGCGAACCAACGCTCACCAGTGCGCTCTGATTATAGCCGTAAAGACTCATGTCGCCTTTACCATGCTCAACCACCACCACCAGACCGTAGCCTTGCAGCCAGTCAGCCAGAATCACCCGACCGTCGGCAATTGCTTTAACTTCAGTACCTTCAGAGGCACCGATAACCATTCCTTTCCAGCGTAATTCACCCTGTAGCTGCTCGCCATAGCGATGCAGCGTCGGCCCGCGAACTGGCCAGAATGCCTGACCACGCGGCGCACCCAGGCCACCAGTTCGGGACATCAGCGATTTTTCGCTTTCGGTCGGTTTGTAGGTGGTGCCTTTGCGCGTCGCTTCTTTCTGGCGGTCGCGAACCGCCTGGGCCTCACGCGCTTCTCGTTCAGCACGCGCTTTCGCCGCGGCTTCCGCACGGGCAATGCTGTTACGCAGACGGGATTCGTTGGCGCGCAGCTCGCTCAACTGTTGCTGACCTTGCTGGATGGAAGACTCCAGCCCTGCCAGCGTCTTTTTACGCTCGTTCAGCGCCTGGGTCAGCTTCGCCTGTTGGGCGCGCTGCTCATACAACAGCGTTTGTTGCTCGCTCTGTTTCTCTTCCAGCTCGGCGCGTTGCATAGCGACTTCTTCACGCGTTTGTTTCAACTGAGCAATGGTTTCTTGTCGCGCCTGGTTGAGATAGCCGAAATAAGCCTGTAAACGCTGTCCACGCTGGCTTTCTTCACCGCTGAGAATCAGCTGAATACCGGTATGCTCGCCCTGACGGAATGCGGCATCCAGTTGTGCGGCGAGGCTGCGCTCCTGGGCGGCTTTTTGCTGCTCCAGTTTGGCAATCGACGCGTTCATCTCATCAATCTGTTTATTCAGTTGATTGAGCGTGTTTTGCGTTTCGCGCAGCTTACGGGTGGCTTCCGAGATCGCTTCTTCCTGCTTTTTCAACTGAGCAAGCAGGCTGGAGCGTTGTTGTTGCTTTTGGCGTACCGCGCGCTCTTTCGCGGCGATATCGGCCTGAATAGATTTGAGTTGGTCACGCTCATCCGCGTGGGCGGAAAAGGCGCACAACAATACGCCAGCGCTAAGAACGCTGGCGTAGATGATGGGCCTGATTGCAAACCTGCGCGGTTTCACGGCCCGTGTCATGGTATTAATCGCCTTTCCCCTCATGGGGAGGGATTATTCCACGATGAACAGCGGCTTACCAGTCATCTCTTGCGGGATTTCCATACCCATCAGCGACAACATGGTCGGCGCGATGTCAGAAAGTTTGCCGCCTTCAACCGCTTTCACGTTCTTATCACCAACATAAATCAGCGGAACTGGCAGGTTGGTGTGTGCCGTGTGTGCCTGACCCGTTGCCGGATCGCGCATCTGTTCAGCGTTACCGTGGTCAGCGGTGATCAGCAGTTGTCCACCCACGGACTCAACTGCTTTCGCGACTTCTTCCACGCAGTGATCCAGCGCTTCAACCGCTTTAACCGCCGCTTCCATCACCCCGGTGTGACCTACCATGTCGCCGTTCGGATAGTTACAGATAATGGTGTCGTATTTGCCGCTCTTGATTGCCGCAACCAGTTTTTCGGTCAGCTCTGCGGAGCTCATTTCCGGTTGCAGATCGTAGGTAGCCACTTTCGGTGAGTTGATCAGAATGCGATCTTCGCCTTTGAACGACTCTTCTACGCCACCGTTGAAGAAGAAAGTAACGTGGGCATATTTTTCGGTTTCGGAAATACGTAACTGAGTTTTGTCGTTTTTCGCCATCCACTCGCCGAAGGTGTTAACCAGGGAAGCGGGTGGGTAAGCAACCGCAGTTTTGATGTCAGCGGCGTATTCGGTCAGCATCACGAAATCGACGTTAACCACTTTCTTACGCGCGAAGCCATCGAAATCAGCGTTCACGAATGCACGAGTGATTTCACGTGCGCGGTCAGCACGGAAGTTCATGAAAATCAGCGCATCGCCGTCTTCCATTGCCGCGTCTGGCTGACCTTCTGCACGGATAACGGTCGCTTTCACGAATTCGTCGTTTTCGTCGCGAGCATAAGCAGCCTGCAAACCAGCAACGGCGGTATCGGCCTGGAACTCACCCTGCGCCAGAGTTAGCAGGTCATAAGCTTTTTCAACGCGATCCCAACGGTTATCGCGGTCCATGGCGTAGTAACGACCAATGATGGACGCTACGCGGCCTTTGCCCAGTGCGGCAAATTTTTCTTCGAATTTTTTCAGCGAGGATTCGGCACTGCGCGGTGGAGTGTCGCGACCGTCAAGGAATGCGTGCAGGTAGATTTTTTCTGCGCCGCGTTCAGCGGCCAGTTCTACCATCGCCATGATGTGATCTTCGTGGCTGTGTACGCCGCCTGCGGACAGCAGACCCATAATGTGAACTGCTTTGCCTGCGTTTTTCGCTTTATCTACCGCGCCAGTCAGTACCGGGTTAGCGAAGAAAGCGCGATCTTTGATTTCAACGTCCAGACGAGTCAGGTCCTGATACACGATGCGGCCGGCACCCAGGTTAACGTGGCCTACTTCGGAGTTACCCATCTGACGGTCAGGCAGACCGACTTCCAGACCGGAAGCGTCGATCAGGGTATGCGGACGATTGGCCCACAGTGCATCCATTACCGGGGTTTTAGCACTAAAAATGGCGTTATCCTGCTGTTCTTCACGATAGCCATAGCCATCCAGAATCACCAGTACCATAGGTTTTTTAGAAACCGACATTGCGACAACCTCATACTCAAGAGTCAAAATTTGCGTAATTTTACTACAGCTGAATCGATAAAATAGCCTCTGAAGATCAAAATATACGACCGCTCGCAGCAAGCCGATGCCAGATTTGCGCTTTTTTTTCGTCGCGCCCCGCAAAATTGCATTCCAGTTAACGCGCTGGCTGTATTTGCCGCACCGCGCAGGTATACTCCTTTCCTGGTTTTTTTAATCACTACGTCGGGAGTTGTTACCCCCCATGCAAGAAATTATGCAATTTGTTGGCCGTCATCCCATACTGAGTATCGCCTGGATCGCGTTACTGGTGGCGGTTCTTGTGACTACGTTTAAGAGCCTGACCTCGAAAGTGAAGGTGATTACTCGTGGTGAAGCTACGCGTCTGATCAACAAAGAAGATGCTGTGGTTGTGGATTTACGTCAGCGTGATGACTTCCGTAAAGGCCATATCGCAGGTTCTATCAACCTGTTGCCGAGCGAAATCAAAGCCAACAATGTTGGTGAGCTTGAGAAGCACAAAGACAAACCGGTTATCGTGGTAGACGGTTCTGGCATGCAGTGCCAGGAGCCTGCAAACGCGCTGACGAAAGCTGGTTTTGCGCAAGTATTCGTGCTGAAAGAGGGCGTTGCTGGCTGGGCTGGCGAAAACTTACCTCTGGTGCGCGGCAAATAATTTACCTGTCGTCTTTCATGATGCAGGCCGTTAGCTGCAATTAGGCCCCCAGCGACTTATTGTTATAAGCTTCTGGGGACACTCCATTTTGCAGCCGCCCTGCAACAAGAAATTTTCAGGGTAAAAAAACAGGAGCTAAGTTATGGCCAATGTTGAAATCTATACCAAAGAAACCTGCCCGTATTGCCATCGTGCGAAAGCACTGCTGAGCAGCAAGGGCGTGAGTTTTCAGGAGTTACCGATCGATGCCAACGCCGCTAAGCGTGAAGAGATGATCAAACGCAGCGGTCGCACCACGGTTCCCCAGATTTTTATTGACGCACAGCACATTGGCGGCTGTGATGACTTGTATGCATTGGATGCACGTGGTGGACTGGATCCCCTGCTGAAATAACGTGTGAACGTTGGCATTACATTGCGCAGTATTTAAGGACAACACTTAAGGGTTTTCTACACATGTCAGAACAAAACAACACCGAAATGACTTTCCAGATCCAACGTATTTATACCAAGGATATTTCTTTCGAAGCGCCGAACGCGCCGCACGTTTTCCAGAAAGATTGGCAGCCAGAAGTTAAACTTGATCTGGATACGGCATCTTCTCAACTGGCAGATGACGTTTACGAAGTGGTACTGCGTGTTACCGTAACGGCCTCCCTGGGCGAAGAAACCGCGTTCCTGTGTGAAGTTCAGCAGGGCGGTATTTTCTCCATCGCGGGTATCGAAGGCACCCAGATGGCACATTGCCTGGGTGCATACTGCCCGAACATTCTGTTCCCGTATGCTCGTGAGTGCATCACCAGCATGGTATCCCGCGGTACATTCCCGCAACTGAACCTTGCGCCGGTTAACTTCGATGCGCTGTTCATGAACTATTTGCAGCAGCAGGCTGGCGAAGGTACTGAAGAACATCAGGATGCCTGATGAACCAACGTAATGCTTCAATGACTGTGATCGGTGCCGGCTCGTACGGCACCGCTCTTGCCATCACCCTGGCAAGAAATGGCCACGAGGTTGTCCTCTGGGGCCATGACCCTGAACATATCGCAACGCTTGAACGCGACCGCTGTAACGCCGCGTTTCTCCCCGATGTGCCTTTTCCCGATACGCTCCATCTTGAAAGCGATCTCGCCACTGCGCTGGCAGCCAGCCGTAATATTCTCGTCGTCGTACCCAGCCATGTCTTTGGTGAAGTGCTGCGTCAGATTAAACCGCTGATGCGTCCTGATGCGCGGCTGGTGTGGGCGACCAAAGGTCTGGAAGCGGAAACCGGGCGTCTGTTACAGGACGTGGCGCGTGAAGCGTTAGGCGATCACATTCCGCTGGCGGTTATCTCTGGCCCAACGTTTGCGAAAGAACTGGCAGCAGGTTTACCGACGGCTATTTCGCTGGCCTCTACCGACCAGACCTTTGCTGATGATCTCCAGCAACTGCTGCACTGCGGCAAAAGTTTCCGCGTTTACAGCAATCCGGATTTCATCGGTGTGCAGCTTGGCGGCGCGGTGAAAAACGTCATTGCCATTGGCGCGGGAATGTCCGACGGTATCGGTTTTGGTGCGAATGCGCGTACGGCGCTGATCACTCGTGGGCTGGCTGAGATGTCGCGTCTTGGCGCGGCGCTGGGTGCCGATCCTGCCACCTTTATGGGCATGGCGGGGCTGGGCGATCTGGTGCTTACCTGTACCGACAACCAGTCGCGTAACCGCCGTTTTGGCATGATGCTCGGTCAGGGCATGGATGTACAAAGCGCGCAGGAGAAGATTGGTCAGGTGGTGGAAGGCTACCGCAATACGAAAGAAGTCCGCGAACTGGCGCATCGCTTCGGCGTTGAAATGCCAATAACCGAGGAAATTTATCAAGTATTATATTGCGGAAAAAACGCGCGCGAGGCAGCATTGACGTTATTAGGTCGTGCACGCAAGGACGAGCGCAGCAGCCACTAAACCAAGGGAACCTTTGTTACCTCTATGACCCGGCCCGCGCAGAACGGGCCGGTCATTATCTCATCGTGTGGAGTAAGCAATGTCGTGTGAAGAACTGGAAATTGTCTGGAACAATATTAAAGCTGAAGCCAGAACGCTGGCGGACTGTGAGCCAATGCTGGCCAGTTTTTACCACGCGACGCTACTCAAGCACGAAAACCTGGGCAGTGCACTGAGCTACATGCTGGCGAACAAGCTGTCATCGCCAATTATGCCTGCTATTGCTATCCGTGAAGTGGTGGAAGAAGCCTACGCCGCCGACCCGGAAATGATCGCCTCTGCGGCCTGTGATATTCAGGCAGTGCGTACCCGCGACCCGGCGGTGGATAAATACTCAACCCCCTTGTTATATCTGAAAGGTTTTCATGCCTTGCAGGCCTATCGTATCGGTCACTGGCTGTGGAATCAGGGCCGCCGCGCACTGGCAATATTTCTGCAAAACCAGGTTTCTGTAACGTTCCAGGTTGATATTCACCCGGCAGCAAAAATTGGCCGCGGTATCATGCTTGACCACGCCACGGGCATCGTTGTGGGTGAAACGGCGGTGATTGAAAACGACGTATCGATTCTGCAATCTGTGACGCTTGGCGGTACGGGTAAATCTGGTGGCGACCGTCATCCGAAAATTCGTGAAGGTGTGATGATTGGCGCGGGCGCGAAAATTCTCGGCAATATTGAAGTTGGGCGCGGCGCGAAGATTGGCGCAGGTTCCGTGGTGCTGCAACCGGTGCCGCCGCATACCACCGCCGCTGGCGTTCCGGCACGCATTGTCGGTAAACCAGACAGCGATAAACCGTCAATGGATATGGATCAGCATTTCAACGGTATTAACCATACGTTTGAATATGGGGATGGGATCTGACGTCCTGTGATTGTGCCGGATGCGATGTAATTGAACTGCACCCCAAATGTTGGACATAATCTGACATCTGAAGGTGCAGTTTATGAAACATTCATTTGAAGTAAAACTTGCCGCTGTAAATCACTACCTGGCTGGTCATGCAGGCATCATTTCTACGGCAAAACTCTTTCAACTTTCTCACACCAGCCTCTCACACTGGATTAATCTTTTTCTTCTTCACGGTCCTCGGGCACTG
>NZ_JBJQJO010000028.1:0-55639 GCF_046487395.1 Escherichia sp. WS1450 | reverse complement strand
CAAGCATGGCGCGCCAGTCGGGTCGCCCCATCTCACGCGCCAGTTTCAGGGCAAAACTCAGCTCACCGTCGAACACTTTCCCGCAGAAACAGGCTCTGCAGGCCCGGCGTCCTCTGCCTGTTCAGGAGCATCATTCACCACAAACTCATACATACCGGACAGCCGGTACACCACGTTTTCAGCATGAGAAATTGCCTCTGTGGGCCAGGTGGTAAGCACTTCCTGCTCAATCTGTTTAACGGCTTCATTCATGGAAGGCAGCTTTGTCTTCTTCGGATGGTTATGCCACAGGGACATCGCCACCAGAAACGCGCCGGTTCTGATGGCGTCTTCCACAGTAAACTTCCGGTTGCTGTCTGACTCCGCCTGTTCTGCCTGCCGTTTCATCAGGGCGAGATGCTCAATACGCTGCAGGGCTGACAGTTCAGAAAGCGTGACGGTCACACCGTTATGTTCAAATGATTCGGTTTTCAGGAACATCGCTGACTCTCCGGATTAACTGGCGGTGACGTTGATTTCTGCAACCGCAGCAAACTCACCATTACCAGATACGACCGGAATGTTGACCTTGCCTGCAGCAACACCTTTCACGGTGATGGTCATACCACTGACCGACACGGTGGCTTTTGTTTTATCCGCAGACACCGCACGGAAGCTCTTGTCGGTTGCGCCCTCCGGCTGGAATGCCACGGTCAGCGTGGTGCTCTGCCCTTTCACTACGGAAGCACTGGCGGGTGTCACCGTCATGCCGGTTGTCGCCGTCACCGTGCTGCGATCTTCTGCCATCGACGGACGTCCCACATTGGTGACCTTCACCGTGCGGGTAATCACTTCCTTCGCCGTCACCGCCTTACCGATACTGCTGACCCAGCCACGGAACACATCGACCGTGCCGTTCGGGAAGCGGATTTTATAGGCACGGGTATCACCTTCATTAAACCACGCCAGCAGCGCCTGCTGCCCCTGCTCTCCGGGCATCCACGCCAGCGTGAAGCTGGTATCTCCGGCAGATTTCTGCCCCTGCCCGGTCGCAGTCCAGTCTGCATCTTCATCATCGAGATAGCTGTCGTCATAGGACTCAGCGGTCAGTTCGCCGGGCGTCAGGTCTTTAACTTTTGCCAGACGCGACCAGTCAACGTCTGAAAGCGGGTTCGCATAAGGGTCACCGCTCCCCTTATAAACCCACAGGGTGGTCCCGGCACCTTTCACCGGCATTGTAGGATTTGGTACAGGCATAGCGTCCTCACATTTCATAGGTAATGACATAAGTCAGATCGGCTGAACTCCACAGGCCCGCATCATCGTCGCGCCGGTAGTCATAGCCACTGGCCACCATACTGGTGATCAAATCTGACAGTGCCGGGATATCGCTCATCACCGGATAAATCCGGGACTCCATCCACGAATCCAGCTCTGAATCCGGCACCTGAGCAGGCAGGAAAACTTCAATATGCAGCTCCGCCTGCCAGGTATCGCTGTCCAGCTCTTCGCCCGTGTATTCAGCGCCGGTGAGATAAACGGCAATTGCCGGAAAATCTTCCTCATCAAAAACAGCGGGGCGACCATCAAAAAGCGTCGCCCCGGTGTCATGCTTCTCCAGTGCATCCAGTACGGCTGCACGGAGTTCAGTATGTTTCATCGCTTTATTACCATTCTCAGTTGATGCTGCAGCGCATAGCCCAGCTCTTTCGGAAGACGTTCACGCCGTATCCGTTCAATATTCTGTTTAAACGCCGTGGTAAGCGGCACCGCCATCGGGATTTTCACCACATCAATGGGGTAACGGTTTTTCCCGGCCACACGCTGCATAACATGCCACCGGCCATTTTTCAGTTGCTGAATAAACGCGCCGGGAATACGACGGTTACCCACCACAAGCACGCTGCCGCCACCTTTCAGGGATGAACGCTGCCCCTTTTTACGACGCCTGCGGCGGGACAGGACAACCCGCGCATTACCCAGCTTGATTACGGGCAAATCCCCCCGGTTAACTTTGATTCTGGCCTGCGGATTTTTGACCGTGGCCCTTTTCAGCCTGGCCCTTTCCTTTACCAGTTTTCGACGTACCTTTGTCTCACGGGCAACCTGTGACGCAGACTGCGATATCGCGGATGAAGCAACGCGGTTAATGGCCATTGCGGCGGCACCAGACACCGCCGTTTTGCTGATACGGCTGAGGTTTTCAACGGCCTGCTCAAGACCTTTTATGGCCATACATCCCCCTTTCAGCGGCGACGGTTAACGGCAGGCGGTACGCCCCGTCCAAGCCAGAGATGACAACTTCCGCCATCATCCGGCGAAACCCGATCTACCCAGAAATTTTCCTCACCGATGGTCAGCGTGTCTCCACGCCGCAGCTGCCGCACCTCATCAGTCCGGACAAACAGGGACGGGCTGGAGCCTTCAACGCGCACGCCCTGTCCGGCATAGCTGATATTTTCAGGGTCATCAAAAACACCACGTATCACCGCACCTGACTGCTCACCGGATGTAATGGTGGCTGACGTTCCCATGTACCCGCGTATCGTTTCATCGGCGCGGGCAATGGCAGCATCGAACAGGTTATCGAAATCAGCCACAGCGCCTCCCGTTATTGCATTCTGGCCAGGCCGCGCTCTGTCATTTCGGCTGCCACACCGGCAGAGACACGAAACGCCGTTCCCGGCAGCACAAATGCCACAGGTTCATCCCGCGTGGCGTGAAGTGCATCAGTATGCAGCTTCACCAGTGCCACGACCGTGACCAGTTCAGACGTATCCAGAATCACGGTATCCGGCTGCGCTGATCCCACCTCATTTTCATGTCCGGTCAGCACATTTTCCCGGCTGAGAGGGGTGTCCTGACCGGCAGTTTCATCCGTGTCATCAAGCTCCTCTTCCAGCTCTGCCACACGGAGCGCCAGTTCTTCTTTCGTCCCCGTCAGGCTGACATCACGGTTCAGTTGTTCACCAAGCGAGCGGAGACGGGCAATCAGTTCATCTTTCGTCATGGACTCCTCCACAGAGAAACAATGGCCCCGAAGGGCCATGATTACGCCAGTTGTACGGACACGAACTCATCAGGGTCAGCCAGCAGCATCAGCGGTGCTGACTGAATCATGGTGAACTCACGCGCCGGATCGCCGGTGGTCACCCAGTTTTTCGGGTAACGGGCAGAGGCGTTAATGCCTTCGCGCTGTGCGTCCGCATCCTGAATGCAGCCATAGGTGCGCAGACCGCGTGCCTGAGTGTTCCCCAGCACCATCGTGTTGTCCGGCAGGAAGTTCTTTTTGACGCCGTTTTCCACGTACTGTCCGGAATACACGACGATGGCCACATCGCCATACATCCCCTTATAGGACACCGCTTTACCTAGGTCTTTCACCGCTGTCTCCAGCTCGGAATTAGAGCCACGACGGGTATCCAGCTTCTCCTTGACGGCTTTGAAGGAACGGAACAGCGCCCAGCCTTTCGGATCGAACACGATGATATTCACCACACCGCTGGCGTTCAGCGCGTAGGCTTCGATATCGTCGGTCGGGTCATACGTGGACTTGTCACGCTTGCTCCACTCCGTGCCGCCGGACTGCGTGATGTTATTCTCCTCACTGCGGCCCATATCCACCTCAACCGGATCGAAGGCTTCACCGGTCATGGTGTATTTGCCCTTAAGCACGGCAGAAACTGCCTGCATCTCTTCGACCTGAGCAATGGCCAGCTCTTCGTCACGCATGTTCTGCATGATGATGCGACGGCGGCGGTAAGCCGGGTCCGCCAGATTCTGCGGATCTTCATCCGGCAGGCGACGCAGGGTCATCTGCGGATTCACTTCATGCTTCGGCTTGACATATCCCGGCGTAAATTCAGAGGTGGAGCCGCCACGGGAACGGATAACCTCACCGGAAACAATCGGCGAAACGTACAGCGCCATGTTTACCAGTCCCGGAATTTGTGAGAGATAGACTTTCTCCGTAGTGAAGGGATAGCTCTCACGGAAAAAGAGACGCAGAAACAGCGGATCAAACTTAAATTTCTGCTCATTTGCCGCCAGCAGTTGGGCGGTTGTGTACATCGACATAAAAAAATCCCGTAAAAAAAGCCGCACAGGCGGCCTTTAGTGATGAAGGGTCAGGTTAAACGATGCTGATTGCCGTTCCGGCAAACGCGGTCCGTTTTTTCGTCTCGTCGCTGGCAGCCTCCGGCCAGAGCACATCCTCATAACGGAACGTGCCGGACTTGTAGAACGTCAGTGTGGTGCTGGTCTGGTCAGCAGCAACCGCCAGAATGCCAACGGCAGCACCGTCGGTGGTGCCATCCCAAGCAACCAGCTTACGGGTGGAGGTGTCCAGCATCAGCGGGGTCATTGCAGGCGCTTTCGCACTCAATCCGCCGGGCGCGGTTGCGGTATGAGCCGGGTCACTGTTGCCCAGCGGCTGGTAATGGGTAAAGGTTTCTTTGCTCGTCATAAACATCCCTTACACTGGTGTGTTCAGCAAATTGTTAACGGCATCAGATGCCGGGTTACCTGCAGCCAGCGGTGCCGGTGCCCCCTGCATCAGACGATCCAGCGCAGTGTCACTGCGCGCCTGTGCACTCTGTGGTGCTGCGGCCAGAATGCGGCGGGCCGTTTCCACGGTCATACCGGGGGTTTCTGCCAGCACGCGGGCCTGTTCTTCGCGTCCGTGAGCCTCCTCACAGTTGAGGATCCCCATAATGCGGCTGTTTTCTGCCGCAACCGCAGCGGTGATCTGCGCGTTCACGTCCGGCTGCGCCGCGCTGGCGTTTTCGCCCTCCGTCGCTGGCACCACGTCAGTAACGTCAGCCTGCGAAGCAGTGGCTGAAACAGTTGTTGATTGAGTCTCTTTGGTCATTCGCCCTCCTGAGAGACGGGATTTACGTGCATCCAGTGCATCACGCATGACGGTGATCGCATCGGTGCTGTTGACAAGTTCATCAGCCAGTCCGGCATCAATGGCCTCCTGACCGCTGTACACTGCAGCCTCGGTATCCAGCACAGCCTGCACGGACAGGCCGGTATATGCCGACACCTTCTGCGCAAACATCTGGCGGGTTGCATCCATCCGGGACTGCAGTGTCTCCCGGACGTCATCCGGAAGATGGCTGTAGGGGTTGCCATCCACCTTATGGCTGCCGCTGTAAATCAGCGTGATTTCCACGCCCTGTTTCTCCAGCGCAGCACCGTAATTACTGTGAGCCATCATGACGCCGATGGAGCCTGTCCGGGCGGTCTGCGTGACCAGACGCCGGGAGGCGGCGCTGGCAAGCAGCTGCCCTGCACTGCAGTTCATGTCATTGGCCAGCGCCCATACCGGCTTTATGTCACGCACACGGGCGATGATGTCAGCGCAGTCAAATGCCCCTGCCACCATTCCGCCGGGCGTGTCCATATCGAGCAGAATGCCGTCCACCATCGGGTCGCTGGCAGCCTGTTGCAGACGGGCGATAATGCCGTTGTAACCGGTCATTCCCGAATACGGCTGCAGCGCCCGCGTCCGACTGACCAGCGTACCGGACACCGGCAGCACGGCGATGCCGTTCATGACCTGATAACTGCGGGCCTGTCGTGGTCCGTCATCATCACCGGATAACGCCAGCGCCGCGGGTGCCTCTCCGGCAGTCAGGCTGTCGCCGGATACTGCATCCGTCAGGCGGCTGATCCCAAGCTGGCCTGCAAGCGCACAAAAGAAAACCCGCGCATAGGCGGGTTCAAGCATCAGCGGCTCATTAAAAGCCATGCTGGCAATATGCGGGAGATTACGCAGCTCTGCTGTCACTCTTCTCCTCCTCTGTTGATTGTCGCAGCCCGGATTCAAATGCCGCAGCCGCCCAGGCGGGCGGTTTAAGACCGGCTGCACGGCGCTCCATCGTTTCACGGACCTGCTGGGCAAAAATTTCCTGATAGTCGTCACCGCGTTTTGCGCACTCTTTCTCGTAGGTACTCAGTCCGGCTTCTATCAGCATCACCGCTTCCTGTACTTCTTTCAGACCATCGATGGCCATACGACCGGAGCCTATCCAGTCACAGTTCCCCCAGGCGCTGCGGGCTTCCTGAAAGCTGAAACGCGCTTTTGAAGGTAACGTCACCACGCGGCGAACGATGGCCTCTTCCAGCCAGCACAGAAACATCTGGCTCGCCTGACGGGATGCGACGAATTTTCGCCGCCCCATAAAGTACGCCCACGACTCGTTCGCACTGGCCCGTGCCGTGGAGTAGCTCATCTGGGCGTAATTCCGGGAAAGCTGCTCATACGAGACACCCAGCCCGGCAGCGATATACCGCAACAGTGACTGCTCAAACACGGAGTAGCCGTTATCCGTATCCTGAGCCGTCTGCAGGTTCAGTGAGTCACCCGGCATCAGGTGCGGCACTTTTGCGCCTCCCAGCCGGACCGGTGCTGCGGCGTAATACGCGGCAATTTCACCAATCCAGCCGGTCAGCTTGTCCCGCTGCTCCTGACTGTTCGCGCCCAGAATAAAATCCATCGCTGACTGCGTATCCAGCTCACTCTCAATGGTGGCGGCATACATCGCCTTCACAATGGCGCTCTGCAGCTGCGTGTTCTGCAGCGTGTCGAGCATCTTCATCTGCTCCATCACGCTGTAAAACACATTTGCACCGCGAGTCTGCCCGTCCTCCACGGGTTCAAAAACGTGAATGAACGAGGCGCGCCCGCCGGGTAACTCACGGGGTATCCATGTCCATTTCTGCGGCATCCAGCCAGGATACCCGTCCTCGCTGACGTAATATCCCAGCGCCGCACCGCTGTCATTAATCTGCACACCGGCACGGCAGTTCCGGCTGTCTCCGGTATTGTTCGGGTTGCTGATGCGCTTCGGGCTGACCATCCGGAACTGTGTCCGGAAAAGCCGCGACGAACTGGTATCCCAGGTGGCCTGAACGAACAGCTCACCGTTAAAGGCGTGCATTGCCACACCTTCCCGAATCATCATGGTAAACGTGCGTTTTCGCTCAACGTCAATGCAGCAGCAGTCATCCTCGGCAAACTCTTTCCATGCCGCTTCAACCTCGCGGGAAAAGGCACGGGCTTCTTCCTCCCCGATGCCCAGATAGCGCCAGCTTGGGCGATGACTGAGTCGGAAAAAAGACCCGACGATATGATCCTGATGCAGCTGGATGGCGTTGGCGGCATAGCCGTTATTGCGTACCAGATCGTCTGCGCGGGCATTGCCACGGGTAAAGTTGGGCAGCAGGGCTGCATCCACACTTTCACTCGGTGGGTTCCACGCCCGCAACTGCCCACCAAATCCGCTGCCACCGCCGTGATAACCGGCATATTCACGCAGCGATGTCATTCCGTCCGGCCCCAGAAGGGTGGGAATGGTGGACGTTTTCATACATAAAATCCTGCAGGTCCCCTGCGTCGCTGTGTCATGCCGGTCTGCACTTCCAGCTCCGCAATGTATTTTTTCAGGTCAGACACGGAAGTGGCCGTAAACTCCACTCTCCGTCCGTCTTTCTGTACCGTTGCCACCCGTTTTCCTGTCATCAGGTCATGCAGTGCCGCACGGGCAGCGGCAAGTTCTTCCTGTCGCGTCATTCATCCTCTCCGGATAAGGCACGGGCGTAATCTGCCAGTGTTTTCTTGTTGGTTGCTGCACCATCCTCTTCCTGCAGGCTCGCCAGCAGTGCACTGAGATCCAGCTGCCAGCGGGAAATACTGATGCGCAGCGCCGCCAGCGCATAAACGAAGCAGTCGAGCGCCTCATTGCGTCGCTTTTTGCTGTCCCACAGTATTTTTTTCCTGCCATCCACCCATTTTTCGACCTGCTCTTCAGCAGTCAGCTGCTGCGCTTCGGTCAGATCAAAAATATCTGGGTTATTCGGGAAGTGAACGGCACCGGGAAGCGGTTCATCCCCTTCCGGCGTCAGTGTGAAGCGGTTATAAATCTGCTCTTTCGCGGTATCCGTACCGATTTCGGTAAGGTAAACCCCGTTTTTGTTTCGCTTACGTGGCATGCTGGCCACTGGCTTTCCGTAGACGGATGCCCCTTTAATGGGGATCACCCGGAACAGCCCATGCTTTTTCGAGCGTTCATACACAATGGTCGGGTCAATCCCGCCAGTATCCCAGCAGATACGGGATACCGACATTTCTGCACCATTCCGGCGGGTATAGGTTTTATTGATGGCCTCATCCACACGCAGCAGCGTCTGTTCATCGTCGTGGCGGCCCATAATAATCTGCCGGTCAATCAGCCAGCTTTCCTCACCCGGCCCCCATCCCCATACGCGCATTTCGTAGCGGTCCAGCTGGGAGTCGATACCGGCGGTCAGGTAAGCCACACGGTCAGGAACGGGCGCTGAATAATGCTCTTTCCGCTCCGCCATCACCTCAGCATCCGGACGTTCGCCAATTTTCGCTTCCCATGTCTCACCGAGCGTGGTGTTCACGAAGGTTTTACGTTTTCCCGTATCCCCTTTCGTTTTCATCCAGTCTTTGACAATCTGCACCCAGGTGGTGAACGGGCTGTACGCCGTCCAGATGTGAAAGGTCACACTGTCCGGCGGCTCAATCTCTTCACCGGATGACGAAAACCAGAGAATGCCATCACGGGTCCAGATCCCGGTCTTTTCGCAGATATAACGGGCATCAGTAAAGTCCAGCTCCTGCTGGCGGATGACGCAGGCATTATGCTCGCAGAGATAAAACACGCTGGAGGGGTCATCCGGCGTCCATTTGAGGCCAAACGGCGTCTCTTTGTCGCCAAATTTAAGATACTGCTCCTCCCCGCAGTGCGGGCAGGCAACATGAAAACGCATAAAATGCGGGGATTCACTGGCTGCACGCTCAATCTGGCAGGTGCCTCTCACTTTGGGCGTGGAGCCACGGATGGACTTTGGCCAGACCGAGCCTTCAATACGTTTGTCGCCAAGGAACGTCGGAGAGCCTTCCTGTTCAATATCCTCATCAAAGGCAGCAAGTTCATCATAACCCGCCACATCCACCGACTTTTCACGGTAGTTTTTTGCCGCTTTACCGCCCAGGCACCAGAAGCCACGACCATTGGAAAAACGCTTCATAGTGAGCGTGTTATCCCGGTGCTTTTTGCCATACCACGGAGCCAGCGCCAGCAGCGACGGAATATCGCGGATGGTCGGCTCAACGTGGGTTTTCATAAAGTTCTCGGCATCACCATCCGTCGGCAACCAGATAAGGGTGTTGCGCTGCTTATGCTCTATAAAGTAGGCATAAACACCCAGCAGCATTTTGGAATAACCGACACGGGCAGACTTCACCACATTCACCTCACGGATGTAGTCGCTGCCCATCGCATTCATGATGGCCCGCTGAAAGGGCAGTGTTTCCCAGCGCCCTTCCTGGTATGCGGATTCTTTTGGGAGATAGTAATTGGCATCCGCCCATTCAACGGCGGTCTGTGGCTCCGGCCTGAACAGTGAGCGAAGCCCGGCGCGGACAAAATGCCGCAGCCTGTTAACCTGACTGTTCGATATATTCACTCAGCAACCCCGGTATCAGTTCATCCAGCGCGGCTGCTTTGTTCATGGCTTTGATGATATCCCGTTTCAGGAAATCAACATGTCGGTTTTCCAGTTCCGGAAAACGCCGCTGCACCGACAGGGGGATCCCGTCGAGAATACTGGCAATTTCACCTGCGATCCGCGACAGCACGAAAGTACAGAATGCGGTTTCCACCACTTCAGCGGAGTCTCTGGCATTTTTCAGCTCCTGTGCGTCGGCCTGCGCACGCGTAAGTCGATGGCGTTCGTACTCAATAGTCCCTGGCTGGAGATCTGTCTCGCTGGCCTGCCGCAGTTCTTCAACTTCCCGGCGCAGCTTTTCGTTCTCAATTTCAGCATCCCTTTCGGCATACCATTTTATGACGGCGGCAGAGTCATAAAGCACCTCATTACCCTTGCCACCGCCTCGCAGAACGGGCATTCCCTGTTCCTGCCAGTTCTGAATGGTACGGATACTCGCACCGAAAATGTCAGCCAGCTGCTTTTTGTTGACTTCCATTGTTCATTCCACGGACAAAAACAGAGAAAGGAAACGACAGAGGCCAAAAAGCTCGCTTTCAGCACCTGTCGTTTCCTTTCTTTTCAGAGGGTATTTTAAATAAAAACATTAAGTTATGACGAAGAAGAACGGAAACGCCTTAAACCGGAAAATTTTCATAAATAGCGAAAACCCGCGAGGTCGCCGCCCCGTAACCTGTCGGATCGCCGGAAAGGACCCGCAAAATGATAATAATTATCATCTACATGTCACAACGTGCATCTACGCCATCAAACCACGTCAAATAATCAATTATGACGCAGGTATCGTATTAATTGATCTGCATCAACTTAACGTAAAAACAACTTCAGACAATACAAATCAGCGACACTGAATACGGGGCAACCTCATGTCAACGAAGAACAGAACCCGCAGAACAACAACCCGCAACATCCGCTTTCCTAACCAAATGATTGAACAAATTAACATCGCTCTTGAGCAAAAAGGGTCTGGGAATTTCTCAGCCTGGGTCATTGAAGCCTGCCGTCGGAGACTAACGTCAGAAAAGAGAGCATATACATCAATCCAAAGTGATGATGGATGAACATCCCGGTTTCTTCCACCATCGCACCGGAAAAGCGACTATGAGGGTAACCCTGCGTCTGTCAGCACAGTAAAACCCGGTGTGCATCGTTTTTGATTATTCCCGCACACTCACGCAGAAGGAATTCCCCGTCGGGCTACGGTCATGGTTAATGCGGGAATACGGCGACGATACAGCGCAGCTAAAAGGGTAATGGACAGATAGAGCGGTTTATTTCATTCCACAGGATTCTGAGTGCCCCCCTCCTCCAATAGGCTGAGCATCCACCTATATAGTTTTAATTTTCATCAATCCATTTAACTATCGTTTAATTGTTGTCACATAGGATTCTGCCGTTTTTAACAATGCAGGATAATAAGATGAAAAAAATGTTGTTTTCTGCCGCTCTGGCAATGCTTATTACAGGATGTGCTCAACAGACGTTTACTGTTGGAAACAAACCGACAGCAGTAACACCAAAGGAAACCATCACCCATCATTTCTTCGTTTCGGGAATTGGACAGGAGAAAACTGTTGATGCAGCCAAAATTTGTGGCGGCGCAGAAAATGTTGTTAAAACAGAAACCCAGCAAACATTCGTAAATGGATTTCTCGGTTTTATTACTTTAGGCATTTATACTCCGCTGGAAGCGCGTGTGTATTGCTCACAATAATTGCATGAGTTGCCCATCGATATGGGCAGCTCTATCTGCACTGCTCATTAATATACTTCTGGGTTCCTTCCAGTTGTTTTTGCATAGTGATCAGCCTCTCTCTGAGGGTGAAATAATCCCGTTCAGCGGTGTCTGCCAGTCGGGGGGAGGCTGCATTATCCACGCCGGAGGCGGTGGTGGCTTCACGCACTGACTGACAGACTGCTTTGATGTGCAACCGACGACGACCAGCGGCAACATCATCACGCAGAGCATCATTTTCAGCTTTCGCATCAGCTAACTCCTTCGTGTATTTTGCATCGAGCGCAGCAACATCACGCTGACGCATCTGCATGTCAGTAATTGCCGCGTTCGCCAGCTTCAGTTCTCTGGCATTTTTGTCGCGCTGGGCTTTGTAGGTAATGGCGTTATCACGGTAATGATTAACAGCCCATGACAGGCAGACGATGATGCAGATAACCAGAGCGGAGATAATCGCGGTTACTCTGTTCATTGCTGACCCCACAAACAGATTTCACGCTCAATCTCACGACGAGTCATGAGACCTTTCCATTGCTTACCGCCAGCATATGTCCAGCGACGTAGCTGATCACATGCGCCTTTGATATCGCCCTGGTTTATTTTGCGAAGAAGCGTCGATGTTCTGAAATTGCCAGCACCCACGTTGTAAACGAATGAGTAAAGAGCGCCGCGCATTGTTTCCGGTATATCGACTTTGATGTACGGGTTAATTTGTCTGGCGACCGTGGCAAGGTCTTTATTCAGGAGGGCTTTGCATTCTGCTTTGGTATACGTTTTACCGAGCATGATGTCTTTTCCTGTATGCCCGTGACATACAGTCCATACACCAACAATATCTTTGTATGGTATGTAGCTGACACCTTCCAGACCATCGTTACCACTTGGGCCAGTGATTAACACTGATGCTATAGCAATTGCTCCGCCACCAATAGCAGCAGCAACGGCTTTTCGTAATGATGGAGGCATTATTCACCTCTCGCAGCCTTGCGCTTATCTTCTTTAATCTTGAAATAAAGGTTTGTCAGGTACGTCAGCAGGCCAAATACCAGGCTACCCAGCACACCTATTGCTGCCCACTGTGAGGGCGTGACTTTATCGAGCAGCTGTAAAAACCAGTAACCGGCACTACCTGCTGAGGTGCCATAGGCGACACCCGTTGTTAACTTATCCATGGATTTCATAACCCCACCTCGCAGACAAAGCGGGTGTAAATTGAGGGAATACAACGTATCGCAAAAAAGCAGAAACGTAACAGACTCGGAGTCAGTGAATAACTCAGGTATTGAGTTATCAGCTAACATCGAGACTCAAAAAATGGAAAAACCAGCTCGACGGCGGGTTTAAGCTGTGTGACGAAGTAACCACTCTTAACAGCATAACCAATTTTTTACGTACGTAAACCACTGAATGATATTTATGAGAATGCTACCGAGTGTTCAAAACACCACCACAAATACATAAGAAAACCTCAACAAATAACCAATAAATAATTTCCGGCGTTATTTTTAGTTAATTTAAATTAAACCACCGAATTATACCCCCCCCATAAATAACAGCCATTAATATAAATTAGCTAATAGGTTTATTTTTGTTCAAATAAGAGCCATAAATAGGTTTCGATAGAAAAAGTTCAGATAAAAATAGAGATCTACTTCACAAATTAAATGAGAAACTAAAACTTACATCTTGAAATAATCACATTGATTAGATGAATATTTATCGCGCAGTGACATCATTTTTTAATAATAGTTCAAAAAAAAGGGCTCACGATGAAAAAATTAACAGTGGCAATTTCTGCTGTAGCTGCATCAGTACTGATGGCGATGTCTGCTCAGGCAGCTGAAATTTATAATAAAGACAGTAACAAGCTGGATCTGTACGGAAAAGTTAATGCCAAGCACTACTTTTCCTCTAACGATGCAGATGATGGTGATACTACTTATGTTCGTCTGGGCTTCAAAGGCGAAACCCAAATCAACGATCAGCTGACTGGTTTCGGTCAGTGGGAATATGAATTCAAAGGCAACCGCGCTGAATCTCAAGGTTCCTCCAAAGACAAAACCCGTCTTGCATTTGCAGGCCTGAAATTCGGTGACTACGGCTCAATCGATTACGGCCGTAACTACGGTGTAGCATACGACATCGGTGCGTGGACTGACGTTCTGCCAGAATTCGGTGGCGATACCTGGACCCAAACAGATGTGTTCATGACTGGTCGCACCACTGGTGTTGCAACCTATCGTAACAACGACTTCTTTGGTCTGGTTGATGGTCTGAACTTTGCTGCTCAGTACCAAGGCAAAAACGATCGTAGCGATTTCGATAACTACACCGAAGGTAACGGTGATGGCTTCGGTTTCTCTGCTACCTATGAATACGAAGGGTTCGGTATCGGTGCAACTTATGCGAAATCTGATCGTACCGACACTCAAGTTAATGCAGGGAAAGTTCTTCCTGAAGTATTTGCTTCCGGTAAAAATGCAGAAGTTTGGGCCGCAGGTCTGAAATATGACGCTAACAACATTTACCTGGCCACTACCTATTCTGAAACCCAGAATATGACTGTATTTGCTGATCACTTCGTTGCTAATAAAGCTCAAAACTTCGAAGCTGTTGCACAATATCAGTTCGATTTCGGTCTGCGTCCGTCCGTTGCTTACCTGCAATCTAAAGGTAAGGATCTTGGAGTATGGGGCGATCAGGACTTAGTCAAATATGTTGATGTAGGTGCAACCTATTACTTCAACAAAAATATGTCTACTTTCGTTGATTACAAAATCAACCTGCTTGACAAAAATGACTTCACTAAAGCACTCGGTGTAAGCACTGATGACATCGTTGCTGTAGGTCTGGTTTACCAGTTCTAATCTGATTACGAAAAAGATATGTTGCGGGAGGCTTTGCCTCCCCAACATATAAGTGGCTCCCTCAAGCCACTTCCTTTAGGAGCACAACCTTGCTTCTAACTATATAAACCTTCTGTTATATATTACCCTTTATTTTTGGGGGCGTTGCAACGCCCCATTTTTAATAATTTTTAGTAAACAATTGGCATATTAATTAGAGTTATTAACAACGATATCCATCTCTAACCGGATATCTAATGCCATTAACATCCCTTCAATTATGCCCTCAGCCTTCTGTAACCTTTTCCCGATATAACCATCAGAGCAGCAATGCTTACCTGCCAGTGACATGAATGTCATACCGACTACATAATAATCTACTAATAAATCGTGCAAATCGCTGTTGTTCTTTTTCAGACGGGCCATGCACCCGCAAATGATCATCGCGTCATCGTCACAACATTGCGGGCGAGATTTTACTTTTGAAGGAATTAATCCCTTAAAACCGGCGGCAATGGACGACCAGGTCACATCTTCATGATTATTAGCCGCCCACGCTCCCCAACGCTCAAGAACCATCTGAATATCACGCATCAACTTACTCCACAAAAATCAGACCAGAACGCCAATTACAAGCAAAAATCAACAAAACAGTATTAGTTGATTGTTATCTCTGACTTCATACTCCTGCTCCTGTCAGGGTTTTGGCGTAATTCTTCAGTATTCGGTAATCGGTCAAAACAGAACCGGGGAAACGATATAAGCGCAGACGCCCCCAGCGGTGGCGAAGAAGTTCTGCCATATTAAACTCAAACATCATTCATTCCCCATTTCGGTGATGGTCAGTTCCAGCCTCCCACCTTTGGTAACAGGCATCTTCACAACGCGGTAATCAACGACCTGAGCATCATCCAGCCAGAAACCTGCTTTAGTGAGTGCGTCAAAAGCGGCTTTTTGCAGATTATCCAGGTCACGGCGACGGCGATCCGGCATGTGGCACTCAATGCGGATTTTCACAGGCATAGCCAGGCCGATATCCAGCATTGCGTTTTTAATGATTCGGGCGACGTTATCGCGGTATGCCTGCCCCTCTGCGCTGACGTGCGTGCGCCCGCGATTATGGCGGTAATAGCGATTATTGCTCGGAGGCCAGGGTAATGTGATACTGTAGGTATTCACGCCTTAATAACCCCCTCTTTCAGCCAGATAACCTGTGTTCTCGCCATACCTTCCAGCGCGCATTCTTTTGCATATGCAGCATCGACAAAATGTGTGCGGCGGTCGATTTCGTCGTGACAGGCAGAACAGGCAATGGTGGCAATAAGGTCTGGCGGTTTAATACCGGTGCCGCACAATCCAGCCAGCCGGATATGTGCCAGTACTGACGTTTCAGGATTGCCATTACATACGCCAGGGATTCTTACCTGGCATTCCCGACTACGCGCTGCTTTTCTCAAATCAGCCATGATTCCTCCTTGCTGCCAGTCGCAACCATTTTTTATCAACCAGGCTGGCGGTATATCCGAGCAGTGTTGGTATTTCGGAAGGCTTCAGCTCCGGTTTACGCTTACGACGATTTGGTACTCTGTAGATGTGTCCGTTCATGACACGAATAAGCGGTGTAGCCATTACGCCTCCTGCTTGTCACGGAGCTGCTGGAACTCGCAGCTCTGCGGAATAGTCAGATGGCAACCAATATTCATCGCCCAGGCTTCAACCTTACACAGGAAGACATACATCTCTCCGGTATCAAGATCGGAGGTATGGCGTAACGACTGGATAGTGGTGATATCACCGGTTACGACATCAACCAGGTCTTTGGTTTCATAACCGAGATATGTGTGTTTGAGAGCATCTTTTACCCAAGCTGGAGTGGCGAACGTTTTACCCTTGCTGATGAGGTATTCACTGATTTCGCTGTACCACATGTGGCTGAGTGCATTCTGGGAAAGACTGCGTCTCTCGCGCCACGGTTTAAGCACCATGCGAAAGCATTTGCCGTTCTCCAGACAAGGCTGGATCTGCCGACCGATAGCGGTGAAGTTACCGCGATGCAATTTGATACCATCTTGTGGGAGGTTCACGCTTCACCTCCGCAGAGATCAAACGCTGGATGCAAAATATCGCAGGTGCATTTCTGCATCTGTGAATGGAGAAGAGAGGTTGGATTGTATGTGCGCATAAACGTCCCCGTTTAGCGCAGAAGTCACCGGAGTTGTTCAGGCTCCGGTGACATAATTATGCCGTGTTGATTTCCCAAAATCAAAATCGATAGAATTGCTCCTTCTTAAAACACTTTTACTCTCTGGAAGCTTTTCTTATCTCTCTTGGTGTTATATTAAAACGATTATGAAATCTTTCAGTAAAACGAGAAGGACACTTATAACCATTTTCTCTGGCAATCTCGCTTATAGGTTTTACCGTCGTTTGTATAGCAGACAACGCATTATTTAACCTCACATCGTCCAGTATACTTTGGAAACTTACCCCCTCGCTTGCTAGACGGCGATGTAATGTAGAAACAGAAATGTAGAGATATCGTGCAACCTTGTTTGCTGTCCATTTTGTGCCGGGTTCGGATAGCAGCAGGTTATAACAACGACTTATCAATGATTGTTTACTATATGATAAAAGTAAATGATTAACATGATTCACTCCTAACGAAAGTAGAACGCCCATTGCTAAGTGCTCCTGAATTTTAGTTGAGAAACCTCGGGAAACAGATGTTTTTAGTTGCTCCCAACAATATATTAACTCAGGATTCTGAGGTAAAAAGAAACTTGTTTTGTTACGTATTTGATCAGTTACCGTATAAAGTTTTTGGAACCTCTCAATTAAATCAATGGGTAAGTAAAGCATTTCTGCAAGATAAAGCCCTGCTTCAGGATAATTCTCAATATAAAATTCATAACTACAAGGAAATAATATTATTTGATTATTATCAACAGTTAAAGTATGCGTCTCCCAATTGATAACTTTCTTTCCCTGACGGATACGACACAAAGCTGGCATAAGAGGCTTAACCCTATGAATCTCATGATGTTTATGCATCCGTATTTCTTCGATCTTTAAGTTAGTCTTACCTCTTGCCAGCATACTCTCACCCTACTTTATCTCATAAACTGGTGTTATCTCAGCGGTTGCGATTTTATTAGCATTAAGCATATAACCAACTAACGCTCCGCTGGAGTTAGAATCTACAGGAATCTTTTCAGTTTTTAGAGCCCATACTTTAAACTGGTAATGATGTGGTTTATCTCCTTTAGGAGGACATGCGCCACCAAACCCAGCATAGCCAAAATCATTTCGGCCTTGAACAGCACCAGTCGGCAGTTTTGTTCCATCACGTCTTCCTGCATCAACGGGCAAATATGTTACTGTTGCTGGAATATTAACAACAGTCCAATGCCACCAACCACTGCCTGTAGGTGCATCTGGATCATATACAGTTACGGCAAAGCTTTTGGTACCTTCAGGAACACCAGACCAGGTTAATGAGGGCGATGTATTACCACCTTCACACCCAAATCCAGAAAAGACATGAGACGTTGTAAGTTGCTCTCCTGTTTTTATTTCATTACTAGTGACCTGAAATGCTGCAGCCTGCGCAGAAAATGTTATGAATGCCAATACAGTTGAAACGATAAGTGTTTTCATAAAAACCTCTTTGTTATGACCTATCGTTATTTTATTTGATATTCCTTTATCTCATTATGCATAAAGGCGCAATGTTCATGCAAAAGCAATCACAATTGTACCCCCAACCCAATTATTTGCCACAATATACACAAAGCACATTGATACTATTAAAAACTCTGCTTTATTATTAGTAACACCTACGAAAGTCGGTGTTATTTTTTAACCTACCATTCAAAATACGTGACATACACCATTTTGCTCATAATAATTTGTCACGTATTTTCAGTATTTGAATCTGCGACCAAGAGTTCTCACCTAACAAATGATTAAGATTGTATAGCTCATTTACTACCCCAATACAGCCGTACAAAACTCGCTTGTGGGAGCAAACAAAGTAATTACCCATTAAGTTTCGTTAAAGATAATTAATTCTGTCTTGCACTTTATCATCATAGCATAACTTAAAATCCAAGATCATTATTTAGAAATAAATCTCACCATCAACCATATATTTGAGAGCACTTATCGCCTGCTGGGCGGATATTACTTTCATTAAAGGATAGTGTTTAAAAACAATGCCATTCATAAAATAGATATCACAGGTTTTATTATCCGTATTAATTATGATTTTTTCGAATGTTTTATAGGCAAGTGTACGGCATAACTCTCGTCCATTTTTACTGGTTAAGTCAATAGCATAAAAATCACTGAATGAATTTACACCTTTACTCTTCAAAGTTTTCAATGATACCGAAGCCCTTCGTAATTCCTTATCTAATAGTCTTATTTTCTCTGCTATAGCGGTAACTTCAGGCGCGACAGACAATGCAACGATTAAATTATTAATTTTCATCTGAAGCTCAATAATTTTTAACTCTAAAGTTTCATTAGCATCTTTCTTGTTTTCAACTGGTTGAATTTTGCTACAATTAAAAAGCAATTCATTAATGATATTATAATCAACCAAATCTCTTTTTATTGATGGCCTGTCACATCGATGTAATCTTCTCATCGGACAAACATAATAGCCATGCAAACTTCCAGATACCGCATGAACAATCATGGTATTACCACAAGCCTCACACTTCATAACTGTTCGAAGTAGATTTATTAGCATAGGATTCTTGCTACTATTGCTAATACCAAAAGGTGCCAACCGAATTTCCTGTACAGCGTAAAAAAAATCATCTGATATGACTCTGGGATAATAGCCCGCGATTTCACTTATTCCTTTCCCTCTTGCACGATATGAAGGTACGCATATACCTATCAGAGCTTTATTCGCTAATAATTTTTCAATTACAGAAGGTCCCCATGCACTTTCTTTTCCTGAGAAATTCTTTACAGCATGATCATTTAAATACTTGGCTATTGCATTCAATGAGCGCCTTTCCATCCTGAGTTTAAAAATTAGCTCAATAGTTTTCACCCTGTCGGGGTCTGGAACAAAAGCCGTTCTTTTGTCATCTAAGGAGAGCCATCTCGGACAAGACGCCGTCATAATCGTACCTGATTCCAGTGCATCCTGCCGTTTTTTCTTCCATGATAATTTAACCCGACTTGACTTTATCTCGCTTTCTTCATTTGCCCTTTGTGCTATAAGTATGGCTTTTATTAATGAATATGGCTCATTCAAAGAGTCAATATTATAGACTGTATTGTCGCAAAGAGTTATAACATCAATACCGTGATTCAAAATCAATTTCAGACGTTCAATCGCTTCACCGACTTTTTCTCTTGAAAGTCTGTCCAGACTTTCAACTAACAATGTAGTTCCTGGCAATATATAACCATGCTCTATAGCATCTAAAAATTCCGAAAAAGCTCCTGATTGTGCATGCTTTCCTTTGAATGCACTTAATCCTAAATCTTCATATGTTATGGTATCAAGATAATAATCACTATTTACCTTTAACCATTCAGCAATAAGTCTTCTCTGTCGGTTTAATGAGTCGCCAGACATCTGACCTGGTGATGAAAATCGCATATATGCTATGGCTTTTTTCATGGTGACACCTGCTAACGTATGCTTTTATAAACATTAGTGGTGGGATATAATTTTTGTTTAATTTTTATTTAAAAAGACAATTAAGGTCACATTATCTTGAATATACAACAATAATCGTATTGCAATTTTCTTACGCCATAATCTTGAAAGCACAAAAGAATACATAAAAAAATAAAGACATTAACAAAAAGCATAAAACGAGGCTCATATAAATATAAGAGCCTCCATATTTTAGTAGTTTAGAAACAAATTATTTTTAATGTGGTGTGCTTCGTGACAATAGATTAATAACCAACACACCGGCACAAATCAACATCATGCCTATAATGGCTGGCAGGTCCAGCCGTTGGCCGAAAAGTCCCCATGACAGTAAGCTAATCAGGACAATACCGACTCCTGACCAGATAGCATAAGCAATCCCTGTAGGAATATAAGCCAGCGTCTGAGCTAATAACCAGAATGATGCACAATAACAAATAATTGTACCAACAGATGGCCATAACCGTGTAAAACCTTCTGAAAACTTCATTAAGGTTGTACCAATGACCTCTGCAAGTATTGCACCACCAAGATAAATATAAGGGTTCATAGCATATTCTTTCCTGTTCAAACTGGAGAGAATTGTACTACAGTTTGAACTCAACTCACCTGTTTCATCATTGTGTACCCATTGATGTTCTTTTATATACCCTCAATACCCGTTTCATCGCGGCACTCTGGCGACACTCCTTAAAAATCAGATTCGTGCTCACCTTTCCTTCCCGTTCTTCTCTGGTAGCGAACCGGTAATACACCGTTCGCCAGACCTTACCATCAACGACCAGGATTCCTGCCCGCGCCATTTTAGCCGCAGCCTGATTTATGCTGGTTACGGTTGCGCCTGTTACCGCGGCAACGTCCTGCGCACAGAAGTTCTTATGAGTCCCCAGGTAATGAATAATTGCCTCTTTGCCCGTCATACCCTTGCTCCTTTCAGCCCAAACTTAGCTTTGATTTCTGCGATCTTCGCCAGAGTCTGTGCACGATTTAGAGGTCTACCGCCCATGACAGGAAGTTGTTTTACTGGTTCAGGTATAGCCTCACCACGGTTAATTCGTGCGGTCATACAGGACAGTTCATCGGCAGCCTTGCGCCGTAATTCCGCGTCAGTCAACGCATTGGCCCGCATGTTCTGATACAGGTTGGTAACCAGCCAGTAGTGCGCGTTTGATTTCCACGGATAAGACTCTGCATCCGGATACAGCCCGCGCTTCCGGCAATACTCGTAAACCATATCAACCAGCTCGCTGGCGTTTGGCAGCCCGGCGGTAACGGATGCTTCTTCCCGGCACCAGGCGACAAACTGCCCGGGTGATGGCAGGAATGGTCGATTCTGCCGACGGGCTACGCGCATTCCAGCGTTAACCTGTTCCATTGTGGTGATCCCGTTTTCCCGGAAAGCCAGAACCCACTGGCGGCGGATTTCGTTCAGTTCATTCTGGTCACGGTTAGCCAGGCTCGCCGGGAAAGTTGCCAGTAACTGGCTTAACACACCGTTGATGATCTGCGCTACCTGCTGTACCTGTGGCTTTTCGTCGTACTGTTCCGGCATGTTGTTGGCGATCCGGCGCATCTGCTCACAGTCAAAGTTAACCATCTGTGCGGCGATGTTTTTCATAGCTCCACCCCGTAAATCCAGTCAGTGTTCGTCAGGTCGAGTTTTGGTTTGCCGGCTGTCACGCCAGCCTGTTGCTTGTTTCGGTTGATTTCGAGCTGGGTCCACTTGTCGCGGAGTTTGGCCGGACTTAGCACGTTACCGGACCAGAAGTTGTCCTGGCATGCCCAGCGGAACAGCACGCACATGTCGCGGTGGTTACGTCCGTCACGTTCACGCATCAGGCGGATATCGTTAGCCCACCCTGCAAAATTCGGTTTTCTGGCTGATGGCGCGATGGTCTTCACCATGTCAAACATCCACTCTGCGGCGGTCAGGTCTTCTGCTGTCCCCCACTTGCTGCCGCTCTGAATTGCAGCATCCGGTTTCACCACAGGAAGATCGTTTTCTGGTTGGTCAGAGGATTCGCCAGAATTCTCGGACGAAAAAGGTTTTATATTGTCTTTTGTTAGTTTGTCTTTTGTGTTTACCTGATTCGGGTAAACGCCTTTACCTGATTTGGGTAAACTTTTTTTACCTGATTCAGGTAAATTTACCTCTTTCAGGTAAACTTTATTTTTCTTACCTGATTCGGGTAATGTTGACCATTCACTGACCACATTATTAATGCCGGTATTCCGCCCGCTCTGAATAAAAATCCCACGCTTTACCAGAACACTTTTTGCAGCAGAACACTTGTGCGGCAATATCCCGGTTAATTCGGAAAGTTGCTCGTTGCTAACCCAATCCAGTTTTTTATTAAAGCCATATGTTTTGCGCATGACAGCCAGAAAGACCAGAAGCTGGTGCTGTGTTAATCCGGCCAGCATCACAGCTTCCAGCAACTCATTTGCAATGCGCGTATAACCATCATCGAGATCTGCCACGCGCGGCTCCTTTTGTGCCGCATCCGGCACTGGAAAATTGAATATCTCAGCAGTGTTTGCCATAATTCCTCCCGCAATGAGTGTGTTACGATTTGCACCTGAAAGTCGGTTCTGTTCCAGCAGACCGGCTTTCGCCATTTCTGAACCTGTCATATCGCCCCCAGCATGGTAGTAACCATCGCCATCAATGGACCAGCCAGATCTGGGTCCACACGAAACATCGACACAATACCTTCACTAATTTCCTTCAGTTTCTGGTGGCGTGGTGCGTTGAGAATGACAGCCTGTTTTGCCTCACTGAGTTCCTTTTCCATTTCAGCCAACCTAGCCATGAAGCTATCCTGCTCAACCAGGTAACCGCGATATTCCAGCGGTAGTACCGCCAGAATTGCCGGGGTCAGTTCACGCACGTTATTTCGGTATTTTTCAGAATCGAATTTGTTATCGAGGAAGCGGAACAGCTTCTGGCGTGCACGGCTGACATCATCAGGGAAATCGATGGTGCCGCCGCCCTGCTCCCGATACTCATTCACAATGAGTGTGGCAACGACATCCTGATTATCTACAGCCGACCAGGCGCGGACGGCATCACGGATTTTTTCGTGGCCTGGCACCTGTTTTGTTTGAGAACGATTTATCACCGCAGTCGGGCTAAATCCGCTAGTCTGTTGGTATGTAAGTGGTTGCATAATTGCTCCTTTAGTTTGAATTGACTGTTAAGTTGATTGCTTATTGTTAAAGAGCGTGAAATGGAAATTTAAGCTGCGTTCTTTTCGGTGTGTGGAAACAACTTCGGAAGATCCGGGCGAATCTGGTATGCCTTCACTACTCCACCAGTAGCCGTAACAATGCTGCCGACATGTTCAGGGGATACCTTTGCTTTGTTGTGAAGCCACTTATAGACGGCCTGCTGTGAAACTTCGCAAGCAGCGCCCAGTTTCTTTTGTGAACCAACGATATTGATCGCTGTTTTGATAGCTGGGTTCATAACAACCTCCGTGGTTAATTTGAATCAAGATTAAAACTATGGTTGTTTTTAGTCAACAACCATTTTCGTTTGATGGAATAAAACCTTGGTTGTACATTTGGACTATGAAAACAACACTCTCAGAAAGACTTAAAGAAGCCAGATTAGCGCGAGGCCTTACACAAAAGGCGCTTGGGGATTTGGTCGGGGTTAGCCAGGCTGCTATTCAGAAAATCGAAACAGGGAAAGCTAATCAAACAACTAAAATCGTGGAGATCGCGAACGCTTTGGGTGTGCGCGCAGAATGGTTATCTTCTGGCGTTGGAAATATGTCAGACAGTACAGTGCAACCAATACAATCAACTGTCAGCCATTCCAAATACTTCAAGATTGACGTTCTTGATATAGAAGTCAGTGCTGGGCCGGGAGTCATCAACCGTGAGTTTGTAGAAGTTCTACGCTCGGTTGAGTACTCGTTTGACGATGCTCGTCACATGTTCGATGGTAGGAAGGCAGAAAATATCCGCATCATTAACGTGCGTGGTGACAGCATGTCAGGAACGATCGAACCAGGTGATCTGCTGTTCGTTGATATCACGGTTAAATCTTTCGACGGTGATGGCATCTATGCGTTTCTGTACGACGACACCGCCCATGTAAAGCGCCTGCAAATGATGAAGGATAAGCTGCTGGTTATCTCTGATAACAAGAGCTACTCACCGTGGGACCCGATCGAGAAAGACGAGATGAACCGGGTGTTCATCTTCGGTAAGGTTATTGGGAGCATGCCCCAGACGTACAGGAAACATGGATAATCAGTACTGTGCTGATGAGTCGTTTAGGGGATAGTAAATTTAATTAGAATTAGACGAGAGCGATTTATGGATTGTGACGCTTTACAGGATATAAAAATCTCTCTTAGGTATGACGGAAAAGATGCTTTAAATCATGAAATAGATTTGAACTGCCTAGGAGAATCCCTAAAGGGTTTTTCTAAAGTTCTCTCAACAGCAGCTTCTTTCTCTGTTACACAAAAATATAGTAAATACATTAATTATCAGGAAGTTAAGGTTTACGCACGCGAAGCAAAAGCTAACTGCTTTACTCTTGAAGCAGTTCTTAACTTCGCCACTCAGAACCAGTTGTTCTCGGGGATCGCCGCAACTATACTTGGCGCAATACTACAATATATTTTTGCGAGAAATTCTAACAAGAAAGATGAAATGAAAGCTTTGCAGCAGTCACTTGAAAAGGCCATAGAGGCACTAGGAAACAAGGATGCTGGAACCATTGATAAGTTGATCTCTTTGATTGACCGAATGGCTGTAGAGCTTCGCCCCTCTGTAAGGCAGGCAGTATCACCTATTGGTAATACTTGCGATCAGATAAGTGTTGCAACAAATGTTGACGGCTGCCTTCTAAAAGTTAACGAGAGAGATAAAGCTGAAATTGATAGGCTTGATGATGATGAAGTTCTCGGTCTTCGTGAGTATCGTGCTTTTCTTACAGAATTTGATGCACAAAATATGACAGCTAAAATAATTTTAGATGGTGATGACTCAAAAAAGAGAATCACTGCTGAAATTAGCGATCCAGCTGCAGAAAAGAAGAATAACCCGTATATTAGAGCTCTTAGTGCATATATATCAACCAAAGGTGATCCATCTGCAGTATTCACTATAACCGCAAAGGCTACTGTTAAAAAAGGCCAGATAAACAGGTTATTTATTGTAGATGCGAAATGATTTCCCCGGCCGTCGTGCCGGGTTTTCTTTTGCCTCCCCTCATCACACACACCGTTAAAAAAACCACCATAACCTCGCTTCAGTTATCGCTATGCGATTCAAGTCACAAAATAAATCCATCCTAAATACAACCAGTTATATCTAAAGCAACCAATAAAACAACTTTTGTTGTTGACGATAAAACAACTATAGTTTTAAATAAGTTCATCGCAACAACACAACGATACGGCAACTACCTGATTCACCGTTGCGATGACCGCTTAGATCCGCAGTTTGAATTTCAGCAGGCTTCGGGGAGTGCGAGGGGTGAAACGGACGCGTGAACGTCGGTGTGACCAGCTGAAATTAACTCAACATTTCATACCTTAGTCGCTTCAACGAGGCGGCTTAGTTATGACAACCGGCGGCCATCCACCGCCTGAATACGCGCAGAAGTCTCTATATGTTCAGCAGCCCAGCTTACGGGCAGGAGTTTTTATGGTTCATCAACATTATGGAACGCAGACCGTTAATCGAGGTGCGGTCATGCCAGGAATGCTGGTCAAACACAAAGATGGTACCTGGACTGCATCAGCTAATTTACGCGGACGGCTTTATCTGCATCGCGGCATCGAGCGCACTTATACCCGTGATTTGCTCGTGGAAGTTTTTCTCGACGGACGCGGTAACGGCCTGAATCACTAATCCCCTTTCCTGTTTTCCTAATCAGCCTGGCATTTCGCGGGCGATATTTTCACAGCCATTTTCAGGAGGTCAGCCATGAACGCTTATTACATTCAGGATCGTCTTGAGGCTCAGAGCTGGGCGCGTCACTACCAGCAGATCGCCCGTGAAGAGAAAGAGGCAGAACTGGCAGACGACATGGAAAAAGGCCTGCCCCAGCACCTGTTTGAATCGCTATGCATCGATCATTTGCAACGCCACGGGGCCAGCAAAAAAGCCATTACCCGTGCGTTTGATGACGATGTTGAGTTTCAGGAGCGCATGGCAGAACACATCCAGTACATGGTTGAAACCATTGCTCACCACCAGGTTGATATTGATTCAGAGGTATAAAACGGATGAGTACAGCACTCGCAACGCTGGCAGGGAAGCTGGCTGAACGTGTCGGCATGGATTCTGTCGACCCACAGGAACTGATCACCACTCTTCGCCAGACGGCATTTAAAGGTGATGCCAGCGATGCGCAGTTCATCGCATTGTTGATCGTCGCCAACCAGTACGGCCTTAATCCGTGGACGAAAGAAATTTACGCCTTCCCTGATAAGCAGAACGGCATCGTTCCGGTGGTGGGCGTTGATGGCTGGTCCCGCATCATCAATGAAAACCAGCAGTTTGATGGCATGGACTTTGAGCAGGACAATGAATCCTGTACATGCCGGATTTACCGCAAGGACCGTAATCATCCGATCTGCGTTACCGAATGGATGGATGAATGCCGCCGCGAACCATTCAAAACTCGCGAAGGCAGAGAAATCACGGGGCCGTGGCAGTCGCATCCCAAACGGATGTTACGGCATAAAGCCATGATTCAGTGTGCCCGTCTGGCCTTCGGATTTGCTGGTATCTATGACAAGGATGAAGCCGAGCGCATTGTCGAAAATACTGCATACACTGCAGAACGTCAGCCAGAACGCGACATCACTCCGGTTAACGATGAAACCATGCAGGAGATTAACACTCTGCTGATCGCCCTGGATAAAACATGGGATGACGACTTATTGCCGCTCTGTTCCCAGATATTTCGCCGCGACATTCGCGCATCGTCAGAACTGACACAGGCCGAAGCAGTGAAAGCTCTTGGATTCCTGAAACAGAAAGCCACTGAGCAGAAGGTGGCAGCATGACACCGGACATTATCCTGCAGCGTACCGGGATCGACGTGAGAGCTGTCGAACAGGGGGATGATGCATGGCACAAATTACGGCTCGGCGTCATCACCGCTTCAGAAGTTCACAACGTGATAGCAAAGCCCCGCTCAGGAAAGAAGTGGCCTGACATGAAAATGTCCTACTTCCACACCCTGCTGGCTGAGGTTTGCACCGGTGTGGCTCCGGAAGTTAATGCTAAGGCGCTGGCCTGGGGAAAACAGTACGAGAACGACGCCAGAACCCTGTTTGAATTCACTTCCGGCGTGAATGTTACTGAATCCCCGATCATCTATCGCGACGAAAGTATGCGCACCGCCTGCTCTCCCGATGGTTTATGCAGTGACGGCAACGGCCTTGAACTGAAATGCCCGTTTACCTCCCGGGATTTCATGAAGTTCCGGCTCGGTGGTTTCGAGGCCATAAAATCGGCTTACATGGCCCAGGTGCAGTACAGCATGTGGGTGACGCGAAAAGATGCCTGGTACTTTGCCAACTATGACCCGCGTATGAAGCGTGAAGGCCTGCATTATGTCGTGATTGAGCGGAATGAAAAGTACATGGCGAATTTTGACGAGATGGTGCCGGAGTTCATCGAAAAAATGGACGTGGCACTGGCTGAAATTGGTTTTGTATTTGGGGAGCAATGGCGATGAAGCATCCTCACGATAATATCCGGGTAGGCGCGATCACTTTCATCTACTCCGTTACAAAGCGAGGCTGGGTATTTCCCGGCCTTTCTGTTATCAGAAATCCACTGAAAGCACAGCGGCTGGCTGAGGCGATAAATAATAAACGGGGGCTGTATGACTGATTTCACCGGAAGCAATACTCCTGCCGAACATCGCGACAGCTGGCGCACACCACCAGAGATTTTTGCTGCGCTTAATGCAGAGTTCGTTTTTCAACTTGATGCTGCCGCCAGCGAAAAAAACCGACTATGTCGGCTTTTTATCTCACAGGAGCAGAACACATTAACCACTTCATGGCCTGAAGCAATGGGATATGCCTCTGGTTATGTCTGGTTGAATCCACCATACAGCAATATTTCCCCTTTTGTGAAAAAGGCAGCCACTGAAAACAAATTCAGTAGTGTGGGATGTGTAATGTTATTGCCTGCTGACACATCTGTCGGATGGTTTCATGAAGCGATACAAACCGCCAGTGAGGTCAGATTCATCACGGCAGGACGACTGGCATTTATTAACCCACTCACTGAGAAACCCGTCAGTGGAAATAATAAAGGCTCGATGCTCATTATCTGGCACCCATACCCCCGTACACACTGCCACTTTACGACCGTTGATCGTGGAGAGTTGATGGCGTTCGGCTCAAGGATTCTTGCCCGTCGGGAGGCTGCATGACAACCACGGAATGCATTTTTCTGGCAGCGGGCTTCATATTCTGTGTGCTTATGCTTGCCGATATGGGACTTGTTCAATGACACCTCAGCAGGAAAACGCCCTTCGCAGCATTGCCCGTCAGGCTAATTCTGAAATCAAAAAAGCCAGACAGCAGTTTCCGGATAAAAACGTCGATGACATTTGCCGTAGCGTACTTAAGAAGCACCGCGAAACGGTAACGCTGATGGGATTCACACCGACTCATTTAAGCCTGGCGATCGGCATGTTAAACGGCGTCTTTAAGGAACGGTGAACATGAAAAGCAAAATCATCAGGGAGCTACAGGCTCCTTTTTTATTGTTCGCATTCATCCTCAAGCGTATTAACCAACAATTCAGGGATTAATGGAAGATGGCAGACATCATTGATTCAGCATCAGAAATCGAAGAATTACAGCGCAATACAGCAATAAAAATGCGTCGTCAGAACTACCAGACTGTATCCGCAACTCATTGTTGTGAGTGTGGCGATCCGATAGATGAGCGAAGACGCCTGGCTGTTCAGGGTTGTCGGACTTGTGCAAGTTGCCAGGAGGAGATCGAACTTAAGAACAAACAATGGGGACTGTGATGGCCTCAAAGCAGCAAATTTCAACATCGTCCAACTGAGGTGTAAAAATGTTCAGAATCATTTTTCCTAACACCTGGTACGTCGACCACCACGGCACTCCCTGCAAAATCCTGCGTTCTACCCACAACAAAGTTCACTACATCCGAAAAGGCAGAACATGTATCGCCAGCATGTTCCGCTTTAATCATGACTTTGAACCTGTGAATAAAGCTGATGCAGATCGGATAGCAGAAGAGATCGAAACGGCAGAACACATTAAGAAGTTACGTGACATGCGTTCAAAAAGCAGAGGTAACCATGGAATCATACAGCCTCACACTCGATGAGGCCTGTCAGTTTCTTAAGATATCCAGACCAACCGCCACCAACTGGATACGAACAGGCCGCCTACAGGCAACACGTAAAGATCCAACCAAGCCAAAATCTCCTTACCTCACAACACGGCAAGCCTGCATTGCGGCGCTTCAGTCTCCGCTGCATACTGTCCAGGTGAGCGCGGGTGATGGCATAACAGAGGAAAGAAAATGTCACTCTTCCGCAGAAATGAAATATGGTATGCCTCGTATTCGCTCCCGGGCGGGAAACGAATTAAGGAATCTCTTGGCACAAAGGACAAGCGGCAAGCTCAGGAGTTGCACGACAAGCGAAAAGCAGAACTCTGGCGAGTAGAAAAGCTAGGGGATTTACCTGATGTCACTTTTGAAGAGGCCTGCCTAAGATGGCTTGAGGAAAAAGCTGATAAAAAATCTCTCGATTCAGATAAAAGCCGGATTGAGTTCTGGCTTGAACATTTTGAGGGTATAAGGCTTAAAGATATCTCGGAGGCAAAGATTTACTCTGCTGTAAGCAGAATGCATAACAGAAAGACGAAAGAAATATGGAAACAGAAAGTTCAGGCCGCCATCAGGAAAGGTAAAGAACTGCCTGTTTATGAACCAAAGCCAGTATCAACTCAGACAAAGGCAAAGCATCTTGCCATGATAAAGGCCATTCTCCGTGCTGCAGAACGCGACTGGAAGTGGCTGGAAAAAGCGCCTGTCATCAAGATACCAGCGGTCAGAAACAAGCGAGTCAGATGGCTGGAAAAGGAGGAAGCAAAACGCCTTATTGATGAGTGCCCCGAACCACTGAAATCTGTCGTCAAGTTTGCGCTGGCAACTGGTCTGAGAAAGTCGAACATCATAAATCTGGAATGGCAACAAATCGACATGCAGCGACGAGTTGCCTGGGTGAATCCAGAAGAGAGCAAATCAAACCGCGCCATTGGTGTGGCGCTGAACGATACCGCCTGTAAAGTGTTGCGTGATCAAATAGGCAAGCATCACAAATGGGTGTTTGTACATACCAAGGCGGCTAAGCGAGCAGATGGAACATCAACGCCTGCGGTCAGGAAGATGCGCATCGACAGCAAGACATCATGGCTATCAGCTTGTCGTCGTGCAGGAATTGAAGATTTCCGTTTCCATGACCTCAGACACACCTGGGCAAGCTGGTTGATTCAGTCAGGCGTCCCATTATCAGTGCTTCAGGAAATGGGCGGATGGGAGTCCATAGAAATGGTTCGTAGGTATGCTCACCTTGCGCCTAATCATTTGACAGAGCATGCGAGGAAAATAGACGACATTTTTGGTGATAATGTCCCAAATATGTCCCACTCTGGAATTATGGAGGATATAAAGAAGGCGTAACTGATTGAATTGTAATGGCGCGCCCTGCAGGATTCGAACCTGCGGCCCACGACTTAGAAGGTCGTTGCTCTATCCAACTGAGCTAAGGGCGCGTTGATACCGCAATGCGGTGTAATCGCGTGAATTATACGGTCAACCCTTGCTGAGTCAATGGCTTTTGATCTGGTTGCTGAACAAGTGAACGACCGCGTCTGATTTTCTGATTTATTTCGCTATAGCGGCAAACAAACGCACATCGCTGCGCGTCTGAATCAAGAAAACCCGTATTTTCATGTATCAAAGTACAATTTCCCGCCCTAACGGAAAATTGTCCGATCCAATGAGACTGGTAACTATGAAACCAACGTCGGTGATCATTATGGATACTCATCCTATCATCAGAATGTCTATTGAAGTTCTGTTGCAAAAAAACAATGAATTGCAAATTGTCCTGAAAACGGATGATTATCGCATAACCATCGATTATCTCCGAACCCGTCCTGTTGATTTAATCATTATGGATATAGACTTGCCCGGAACAGACGGTTTTTCCTTCCTGAAAAGGATCAAACAAATCCAGAGCACAGTGAAAGTATTATTTTTATCATCGAAATCAGAATGCTTTTATGCTGGCAGAGCGATACAAGCTGGTGCTAACGGTTTTGTCAGTAAATGCAATGATCAAAATGATATTTTTCACGCCGTTCAGATGATCCTCTCCGGATACACTTTTTTCCCCAGCGAAACGCTCAACTATATAAAAAGCAATAAATGCAGTACGAATAGTTCAACGGTCACGGTGCTATCTAATCGTGAAGTGACCATATTACGTTATCTGGTTAGCGGATTATCCAATAAAGAAATTGCCGATAAGTTATTACTTAGCAATAAAACAGTTAGTGCGCATAAATCTAATATTTATGGCAAGCTAGGTTTGCATTCAATTGTAGAGCTTATCGACTATGCCAAATTATATGAATTAATATAATATTAATTATAATTGATCATAAATATCGCATCCGCTTTCGCCACACCTGGCTGAACACCGCTGGCTAACGCTCGATAATTGGCAAAAAAGTTTAGTGTGACATTGCCATTTGCATCTACTTCCTCAGTCGGGCTCGCCTCCCCCAGTGCGAGCCGGGAGCGATCGCTATTACGTAATTCGATGGCGACGGTTTGTGCCATTGCGGGATCATCCAGAGCCAGCAGGTTGGCATCAGATGCCGGCGTTCCCGTAAATAAAATCGCAACTGAACCCGGAGGACATCCCTCCAGCCGCAGGCTAAAAGGGACGAGTGCCGTGGTATCGCCAGCGCTCAGTAATTGTGTCGTAGGCCATCTGCCTAAATCTACCGTCTTATCCTTATCCGCTGTGTTTACGGTACAGGAGAAATCAACAACGTTACCGTGCAAATTGATATTAATCGTTCCTAAAGGGTCAACTGCCCATCCACTGGAACTTCACAGTAGCCCGCAGAAACAGCTAAAGAGTACTCTTCTCATTCTCCGTACCTCATTGATAATCGACGCGTAAATACCCCAGCGCGCTAAACGGCCCTTCGGTCGGTTTTTGACCGGTAATACTGATAGGCCAGGCGCGAAGTGTGACATTGGCTGCCGCAGCTGCATCCAGACGGAAAGGAATAACGCTATTGAGATCGTTAGGCGTGATCGGCGTATCGTTCTGATCGGCCACAATAAAACCTAAATCCTGATTGTCCGACACCATCGCCTGACCAGAAACGGCACTGGCTTCCAGACGCATTGTTAAATAAGCCTGCGCAGCAACATTCGTACATTTGATCGCAATGCTCTTGGTTTGCGGCATGACACCAGCTGGTCGATTCCCCGGCCCTGCCGCACTAAATAACGATGCGCCGATATCACCAAAATCAAATTCAACAATTTGCCCGGCATTTAATTCGCAGTTTTGCGGTACTTCAACCCGGCCACCAAAACTAATGGTATAAACAGGTGTAACCAACGGATCGTTAGGCGTTGATGTCACATACACGGTAAACATCACCTGTCTGGGGATCTCCACCATGTTAATAAAGGGACGAATAACCTTTAAACGAAATATCAAACGAGAATCCATCACCCCGAACGGAAGGTTTTGCGAAACGTTAGGATCTGTTCCCATACGGATATAATTTTGCGGGGGAAACTGAATATCCATCACGCTATCAACCAGACTCATCGCACCTAATAGATAATCATTTAATTTCATATATTTATAATTATCGATAGTTTCCTGAACAATAAAGTTGGTGACATAACTACGGTATGTATAATTCACCAGCGTGCCGGGTGGACAAATTGCTGACACACCTACCCAGCCGGATTTTTCCGGTAAAACAACAATCTGGCCTGGCTGGTTATTGGTGCTATTAAAGACATTTGAGAGATCATAGTGTTCATCTTCTGCTACGCCAGTACTATTTGCACAAACAGTAGCCCAGGATATGTTTGTTAACCACAAACATGCCATCGCCAATAATAATCTGCAGATTATCTTCATTGATAATTTCCTTTATGAGCCAGGATGTGTGCAAACTGCCGAAATAACAGTGACGGCTTGCTGTAAGCTTTGCTTCGGCAATACATAGTGCGCAATGCAGCGTGAGTTCGCGCCGTCTCCCCACTGAACCAGTAATTCACCAGACAATGGCGCACCACTTAAATAAACTTGCCCGTCATCACCCACCATACTGGTTATTCCGGTACTGTTTTCCCGTACCAGTGATCCAAACGGCACCGGTTTTCCGCCCTGGGTAACGGTAATGAGCGCCCGCACGCCTATGCGGGTATCAAAATTGGCACGAACCAACGCGCCTTGCGTCGGCACAACGCTGCTAATATTTTTTTCAACATCGATGGAATTCCCTATCGTATTGGTATCAAGCGCGATACGGTTATACCGATAAACCGTGGCATACGGCATCACCGCATAGCCGCGCCAGTCGGTTAAAATTCCAGTTTGATTTTCAATGCGTACACCGCCTGCGCCTGGCGCTTTAATCAAAACATTGGTATCCCCTAAAGGCTGGCTCAGCGTTATACCATTTTCATGCCCGACCACACCGCCAGACAGCTGCCAGTTAACGTCATGTTGATCGCGGTCGTAGTTATACCCGACCCCCAGCGTACCGTAAGCGGCCTGCCAGTTTGCCGTGGCGCTGCCCGTATACCCATTATTCGAGGTATCGCCTTGGCTTACGTGATAACTCAGGTTGTGGCCTTCCAGTAAGGTCCCACCAACGCCTGCCAGCCAGCTATTTTGCCCGTTGCTGTTACGGTTGGCGTTAAAGGAGGCATAAGCGCGGTCGAGCGCATTTTCCCGGGTGTAGCGACGTTTGGTCAGAACATTGAAAGGCACTGAAACATTAAGTCCGACAATACGTTCGTTATCGGGGATCCCTACAGATTCATTCCACGAAAATGAGAGTGAATAACTGATGCCAACCCAGCTGCTGGTATACCCCACCTGATACCAGGTATCTGAATCCGAAGTATTCCAGTATTTTTGATGGGTACCAGAGATATAAAGCGAGCCAAAGTCATTAAGTGATTGTGAAATATTTAACTGCAAACGGTCTTTACGGCTAAAGCGTAAATTGTGGTAATTCACGATTATCGGTTCATCGCGATGCTCACCGTCATAATCGTAATCATATTCGTACCCCTCCATTCGACGATACGCAACATCATCAAGGGTATAAAAACCTTGTGTCGAATAGCGGTAACCCATTAACTGAAAATTGGTGCCGAAAGTGTTCATTGATTTCGCATAGAGGAAGCGAATGGAATCCCCCTCATGACGACTGTCGTCGGCTAACTGACTGCGCGCATGCGTTACATCCAGCGACACTGCGCCCCAGTTCCCGAGGTTGCGCCCCAACCCTAACAAAAAGGCGGTGTAATTTGCAGATAATTGCGTCCCGCCGTAGGCAGTAAATTCCTGTGGTAAACCGCCGAGTGCCGTGCCCTGAAAAAAGAAAGGCGACGATTGCTGACTATTACCGCTACGAAAATCACCCGCCGTCAGGTCAAATTTGAAACGCCCTTCGCGTTGTAAAATTGGCACTGTCGAATACGGAATAGTGTAATTCTGCTGATTACCATCGCGCTCGTCGATGGTGACGTCCAGATCGCCATTTGAAGATGTCGGGTGTAAATCTGTAATTTCAAAAGCGCCGGGGGAAACATAGCTTTGATAGATAATAAAACCATTTTGCCGAATCGTTAGCTGGGCCGCCGTACGGGCAATCCCACGTACCGTTGGGGCAAACCCTTGCTGGCTATCAGGATACATATTATCGGAAGAATAAAGCCGTACACCTCGAAATCCGACGCCATCGAAAATATCACTCCCTGTATTACCGTCTCCCATTACCAGTTCACTTTTCAGCGGAATAATGGCGCGCTGTACCCAGGTGCCAATATTATTCCACTGTTCTGAATGATATCCATTTCCGCGAAAATAGTTCCAGGAACCATTGTTGCGTAAACGCCACGGGCCAATATTAATCCCGCTGAGTTCACTAAAAAAATAGCTATCGTTACCATTACCTCTGTTACCGGTGAAATTATAATTCAGGAGTAAAGCAGGAATACCTTCATCCCACTCTTCAGGCGGAATGTAACCGTGAGCGCTACTCAACAACGCTATCTGAGGAATAGTGATGTTCAGGCGCATCGCTGCAAAATCAAAGTTAATTGTGGCATCAGGTACAGCTTTCAGTAAATTAATGCATTTATTATTTTGCTGCTGGGCTAACTCGGGGAATGCACTGCTATTAAGGCCAATTCGTTCAAGGAGTGCCTGATTAAAACAAGGCATTAACCCACCTGATTTATCACCTGTATTTACTGTCGTCGATTCAAATACGATATCCTATGAACCAATGAACTCATCATTACGCCAGAGATCCACCCGATACACGCCCGCAGGTTGATGATTACCTCTCTCAAAGCGCGATAAATCAGCAACGGATGTGCCATTCTCTAATAAAAATGCCGGGTTGAAATAACTTTCCGCATAGCTTAAAAAGGAGGGTAAAATGGCAAGAGATGAATAACAAATTCCGGCCAGACACCAGCTATACCTCTGCGGAATATCCGTAGTAGTGGGTATTTTCATAATTAGCTCTGATATTGTCAGATGATTCGGTTAGTTTAAGTTCACTTCTCTGACCGGGGTTACTGAACCATAATCATTAACGGTCTGAAATTTCAGCTTTCCCTGCACTCCTGAGGGTAAGGGAATTTGTGAATTAACTCTGGGTGCAGCCATAGCATTCCCCAGTTTTTGGCTGCCCACTTGCAAGTTAACCAGGGTGACATAAAAAGGTGATGGATTATGAACATTGATATAGTTACCGGATCGCGAAAACTTGAGTGTGTCCGGCGCTTCTGCGGGTAATTCTTGTAATTGAATTGGACGGAGAAATAACTTCATGCGCGATAAAATCGCCAGTTGCAAAACATTCCTGCCGTTCAATGCATTTTTATCTACCGAAGGGATCGTCTTAACATTCATCCAGAACAGAGACTCACGATCTGCCGCCAGCGGTGGACCGGTGTAAATAATACGCAAGGTATTTTCGCTTTTGGGTTCACTAACAAACAGTGGCGGTGTAATGATGAATGACTTTTCTTTTACACCGCTGCTGTTTTCAATCCACGAATTGACCAGAAAGCGCTCATTGGTATGGCTATTTCTAATCCATACCGCAGTCTGTTTAGCATCAGCGGGATAAATAATACGCGTGGCACCTAATGCGATCCCTCCGGCAGCATGGGCGCTGGCCGAAATGATTAAATAAAATATAATGAGCATCAATAACTTTATTTTAGTCATCATAGTTAATACGCCTTGTGTATTCCTGACGGCAAAAATAAGGAGTATAAAGAAATGATTGCTTTGGTTTCTTACAACACATCATTCCCTTTTCATTTAATAAAGCGGCATGATACAAAGTGAACATGATTTCGATTTACATTGCCACCATACCGCTTCAGACAACCGGTACATTACTTTGTTATAAGACGTGATATATAATTCAAAACAACGTGGTTTTGATTATTCGTATCTCATAATAAAAGTCGCGTCAGCATTTGCTTGCCCTGCTGATGCACTTGTACCGGTGCCTTTATAACGTGCAGAAAAATGAAGAACGTTGGTCCCGGGGATCAAGTTCTGGTTGGTTGAGAAGCTATTCCCATCAGGTTTGAGAATTGCGGATGTATTATCAAGTATTTCAATACCGACACCCGTTGCTGTTGTTGTATTAGTACTGGATGCAATGGCCAATAAATTATCATTGATTGCATCCGCCTGACCAGAAAATGCAACGGCAGCATTAGCGGCAACGACAGGATCGCAGTCGTTCAACTGTATAGTGAATGGAATTAATGCAGAGGTATTACCAACAGCATTGAAAATATCGGTACGATATTGACCGAGTGTGACAACCTGGTCTGCCGAGTCAGTATTCACTGAACAGGCAGCATTCACCAGTTCGCCTTCAAAGTGAATTGTACCGCCATCTACAACGGCAGCATAACTACCCGTAGCGGCGAATAGTGCGGCGGCCAGCGCAGACGAAATAAATCTTAATTTCATATATATTCCTTCAATCTCATTTATCGACTCCACATCCGTATATAACCGATTACTTTATTTAAGACACTGATAGTAGTAAATTCCTTTTTATCCTCTAAGAATGTCTTAATTGAAAATATGCACTCTATTCTAAAAAATAGAGAGCCCCGTTAGATGAATACTTCCGCGCAAAATATATTCAACACAAATATAGACCTGAAGCGGTAAATTACCAGGCTGAAAATTCTTTTTATATTGTCAGGTATTTCTTAAATTATCTTAATCCTTTGACAAGGAAATAAGTCAGTTCCAGATTTACAACGCCATCATGGACGAAAAATGAAGCTTTCAATCTCAGCGACAGTGCGCCTCACCTTCGAACGAGGTCGCTTCACACGATAAATCTGAAACGAAACCTGACAGCGCGCCCCGCTTCTGACAAAATAGGCGCATCCCCTTCGACCTACGTAACAGATGGAATCCTCTCTCTGATGGCAGCAAAGATTATTGACGGTAAAACGATTGCGCAGCAGGTGCGCTCTGAAGTTGCTCAAAAAGTTCAGGCGCGTATTGCAGCCGGACTGCGGGCACCAGGACTGGCCGTTGTGCTGGTGGGTAGTAACCCTGCATCGCAAATTTATGTCGCAAGCAAACGCAAGGCTTGTGAAGAAGTCGGGTTCGTCTCCCGCTCTTACGACCTCCCGGAAACCACCAGCGAAGCGGAGCTGCTGGAGCTTATCGATACGCTGAATGCCGACAACACCATCGATGGCATTCTGGTTCAACTGCCGTTACCGGCGGGTATTGATAACGTCAAAGTGCTGGAACGTATACACCCGGACAAAGACGTAGACGGTTTCCATCCTTATAACGTCGGTCGCCTGTGCCAGCGCGCGCCGCGTCTGCGTCCCTGCACCCCGCGCGGTATTGTCACGCTGCTTGAGCGTTACAACATTGATACCTTCGGCCTCAACGCCGTGGTGATTGGCGCATCGAATATCGTTGGCCGCCCGATGAGCATGGAACTGCTACTGGCAGGTTGCACCACTACCGTGACTCACCGTTTCACTAAAAATCTGCGTCACCACGTAGAAAATGCCGATCTATTGATCGTTGCCGTCGGTAAGCCAGGCTTTATTCCCGGTGACTGGATCAAAGAAGGCGCAATTGTGATTGATGTCGGCATCAACCGTCTGGAAAATGGCAAAGTTGTGGGCGACGTCGTGTTTGAAGACGCGGCTAAACGCGCCTCATACATTACGCCTGTTCCCGGCGGCGTTGGCCCGATGACGGTTGCCACGCTGATTGAAAACACGCTACAGGCGTGCGTTGAATATCATGATCCACAGGGTGAGTAACATGGCGACATTTTCTTTAGGTAAACATCCGCACGTTGAGCTGTGCGACTTGCTGAAACTGGAAGGCTGGAGCGAAAGCGGCGCGCAGGCGAAAATCGCGATTGCCGAAGGCCAGGTGAAAGTCGACGGTGCGGTTGAAACGCGCAAACGCTGCAAAATCGTTGCCGGGCAGACAGTGAGTTTTGCCGGTCACAGCATACAGGTTGTTGCCTGATCCCTTTCCCGGCCTGTAACAACAGGCCGGTTCTCTTTTCAGACTTTTGCCCTCTACGCCCCGTTCATCCATGCTGATAGCATCGACATTTTGCCGAAGCGACCATCATGCCAACCGTTGTTACGCACGCCGCCGTTCCCCTTTGCATTGCTTTAGGGTTGGGTTCGAAAGTCATCCCTCCGCGTCTGTTATTTGCCGGAATCATCCTGGCGATGCTGCCCGATGCCGACGTGTTGTCGTTTAAATTTGGCGTTGCTTATGGCAATGTTTTTGGTCATCGCGGGTTTACCCATTCGCTGGTGTTTGCGTTTGTTGTCCCGCTGTTATGTGTGCTGATTGGACGCCGATGGTTCAGGGCTGGGCTGATTCGCTGCTGGGTGTTTTTAACCGTCTCGTTGCTATCGCACAGCTTGCTGGATTCTGTAACCACTGGTGGTAAAGGGGTTGGCTGGCTGTGGCCGTGGTCAGATGAACGCTTTTTCGCCCCCTGGCAGGTGATTAAAGTCGCGCCGTTTGCATTGTCTCGTTACACCACGCCGTACGGGCATCAGGTGATTATTTCTGAATTAATGTGGGTGTGGTTGCCGGGGATGCTACTGATGGGAATGTTGTGGTGGCGCAGGCGATAACCGGATGCGAAAACTCGCATCCGGCAATAGCGCAATTACTTACGACGCCAGGTGGTCCCTTGCGGGCCATCTTCCAGCACGATCCCCATCTCATTCAGACGGTCACGCGCCGCATCTGCCGCCGCCCAGTCTTTCGCTTTACGGGCATCCAGACGCTGTTGAATTAACGCTTCAATCTCAGCCACTTCGCTGTCGTCTGCCTGCGCGCCGCTTTGCAGGAACGCTTCCGGTTCTTGCTCCAGCAGGCCCAATACAGCGGAAAGTTTACGCAGGTGAGATGCCATTGCATTCGCCGCTGCCATATCTTCTGCTTTCAGACGGTTCACTTCACGCGCCATATCAAACAGTACGGAATAGGCTTCCGGGGTGTTGAAATCGTCGTCCATCGCTTCAATAAAGCGCGCTTCAAACGCTTCACCACCCGCAGGCGCAACGGTTTTATCGGTGCCGCGCAGCGCAGTGTAGAGACGCTCCAGCGCCGCACGCGCCTGCTTCAGGTTCTCTTCGCTGTAGTTCAGCTGGCTGCGATAGTGGCCCGACATCAGGAAGTAACGCACGGTTTCAGCATCGTAGTATTTCAGCACATCGCGCACGGTAAAGAAGTTACCCAGCGATTTGGACATCTTCTCGCGGTCAACCATCACCATCCCGGAGTGCATCCAGTAATTCACATACTGACCATCATGGGCACAGGTGGACTGCGCGATTTCGTTTTCGTGGTGCGGGAACATCAGGTCTGAACCGCCGCCGTGGATATCAAAGTGGTTACCCAGCTGCTTGCAGTTCATTGCCGAACATTCAATGTGCCAGCCAGGACGGCCCGCGCCCCACGGAGACGGCCAGCTCGGTTCGCCCTCTTTCGACATCTTCCACAGAACGAAATCCATCGGGTTGCGTTTGTCGTCGACCACGTCAACGCGCGCGCCTGCCTGCAGCTGGTCGAGATCCTGACGCGACAGCACGCCATATGTCGGATCGGTCGGGACGTCGAACATCACGTCGCCGTTGTCCGCCACATAAGCGTGACCTTTGGCGATCAGTTGTTCAGTGAGTTCAATAATTTCGGCGATATGGTGCGTCGCACGCGGCTCCATATCCGGGCGCAGAATGTTCAAAGCATCAAAATCTTTGTGCATTTCGGCGATCATGCGATCCACCAGCGCCACAAAGCTTTCGCCATTTTCATTGGCGCGTTTGATGATTTTGTCGTCGATATCAGTAATGTTGCGCACATACTTCAGCTTATAGCCGAGGAAACGCAGATAGCGCGCGACCACGTCAAAGGCAACAAAGGTACGCCCGTGACCGATATGACAGAGATCGTAAACGGTGATTCCACACACGTACATGCCGACTTCCCCGGCGTGAATAGGCTTAAATTCCTCTTTTTGGCGTGTCAGAGTATTGAAGATTTTTAGCATCGAAGATTCCGTTTAGACATGTGTGGGTAATTGAGTTGCGTATAATACCCATATTTCCCGCGCGAATCAGCATACATTGCGAGATGATCCGATCGTGCGGTTATGCTATAACACCACCCTATATATGACCCGAACCGGGTTGAAGCACCAATCAAACGGAACAGGATGCAAAAATGGTTACTTTCCACACCAATCACGGCGATATTGTCATCAAAACTTTTGACGATAAAGCACCTGAAACAGTTAAAAACTTCCTGGACTACTGCCGCGAAGGTTTTTACAACAACACCATTTTCCACCGTGTTATCAACGGCTTTATGATTCAGGGCGGCGGTTTTGAACCGGGCATGAAACAAAAAGCCACCAAAGAACCGATCAAAAACGAAGCCAACAACGGTCTGAAAAATACCCGTGGTACACTGGCAATGGCCCGTACTCAGGCACCGCACTCTGCAACTGCACAGTTCTTCATCAACGTGGTTGATAACGACTTCCTGAACTTCTCTGGCGAAAGCCTGCAAGGTTGGGGCTACTGCGTGTTTGCTGAAGTGGTTGAAGGCATGGACGTGGTAGACAAAATCAAAGGTGTCGCAACCGGTCGTAGCGGTATGCATCAGGACGTGCCAAAAGAAGATGTCATCATTAAAAGCGTGACCGTTAGCGAGTAATCGTGGCGACACTCTTTATTGCAGATCTTCATCTCTGCGTGGAAGAACCGGCGATCACCGCCGGTTTTCTGCGTTTTTTAGCGGGAGAAGCCCGCAAGGCCGACGCGCTGTATATTCTTGGCGATCTGTTTGAAGCGTGGATTGGCGACGACGATCCCAACCCACTCCATCGCCAGATGGCGGCAGCGATCAAAGCGGTGTCCGATTCCGGTGTTCCCTGTTATTTCATTCATGGCAACCGTGATTTTCTGCTCGGCAAACGCTTTGCCCGTGAAAGCGGCATGACGTTATTGCCGGAAGAAAAGGTGCTCGAACTGTATGGTCGCCGGGTATTGATTATGCATGGCGACACGCTGTGCACCGATGACGCCGGTTATCAGGCTTTTCGCGCCAAAGTCCACAAACCCTGGCTGCAAACGCTATTCCTCGCCCTGCCGTTGTTTGTGCGCAAACGCATTGCCGCGCGAATGCGAGCGAACAGCAAAGAAGCCAACAGCAGTAAATCGCTGGCGATCATGGACGTTAACCAAAACGCGGTAGTCAGTGCGATGGAAAAACATCAGGTGCAATGGCTGATTCACGGGCATACCCATCGCCCGGCAGTACATGAACTTATCGCCAATCAGCAACCTGCTTTCCGCGTCGTGCTGGGAGCCTGGCATACTGAAGGTTCAATGGTGAAAGTCACGGCGGATGACGTTGAGCTGATTCATTTTCCGTTTTAAAAAACCCGCAACTTTGCTGATTTCACAGCCACGCAACCGTTTTCCTTGCTCTCTTTCCGTGCTATTCTCTGTACCCTCTAAAGCCGAGAGTTGTGCACCACAGGAGTTTTAAGACGCATGTCTTCCCGCAATAATCCGGCGCGTGTCGCCATCGTGATGGGGTCCAAAAGCGACTGGGCTACCATGCAGTTCGCCGCCGAAATCTTCGAAATCCTGAATGTCCCGCACCACGTTGAAGTGGTTTCTGCTCACCGCACCCCCGATAAACTGTTCAGCTTCGCCGAAAGCGCCGAAGAGAACGGTTATCAGGTGATTATTGCGGGCGCAGGCGGCGCAGCGCACCTGCCAGGTATGATTGCCGCCAAAACGCTGGTGCCGGTGCTGGGCGTGCCAGTACAGAGCGCCGCACTGAGCGGTGTCGATAGCCTCTACTCCATCGTACAAATGCCACGCGGCATTCCGGTGGGTACGCTGGCGATTGGTAAAGCTGGCGCGGCAAACGCGGCGTTACTGGCAGCACAAATTCTTGCGACTCATGATAAAGAACTGCACCAGCGTCTGAATGACTGGCGCAAAGCCCAGACTGACGAAGTGCTGGAAAACCCGGACCCGCGAGGTGCGGCATGAAACAGGTTTGCGTCCTCGGTAACGGGCAGTTAGGCCGTATGCTGCGTCAGGCAGGCGAACCGTTAGGCATTGCTGTCTGGCCAGTCGGGCTGGACGCTGAACCGGCGGCGGTGCCTTTTCAACAAAGTGTGATTACCGCTGAGATCGAACGCTGGCCGGAAACCGCATTAACCCGCGAGCTGGCGCGCCATCCGGCCTTTGTGAACCGCGATGTATTCCCGATTATTGCTGACCGTCTGACTCAGAAGCAGCTTTTCGACAAGCTTCACCTACCGACCGCACCGTGGCAGTTACTTGCCGATCGCAGCGAGTGGCCTGCGGTGTTTGATCGTTTAGGTGAGCTGGCGATTGTTAAGCGTCGCACTGGTGGCTATGACGGACGCGGTCAATGGCGTTTACGCGCCGATGAAACCGAACAGTTACCGGCTGAATGCTACGGCGAATGTATTGTCGAGCAGGGCATAAACTTCTCTGGCGAAGTGTCGCTGGTTGGCGCGCGCGGCTTTGATGGTAGCACCGTGTTTTATCCGCTGACGCATAACCTGCATCAGGACGGTATTTTGCGCACCAGCGTCGCTTTCCCGCAGGCCAACGCGCAGCAGCAGGCGCAGGCCGAAGAGATGCTGTCGGCGATTATGCAGGAGCTGGGCTATGTGGGCGTGATGGCGATGGAGTGTTTTGTCACCCCGCAAGGTCTGCTGATCAACGAACTAGCTCCGCGTGTGCATAACAGTGGTCACTGGACGCAAAACGGTGCCAGCATCAGCCAGTTTGAGCTGCATCTGCGGGCGATTACCGATCTGCCGTTACCGCAACCGGTAGTGAATAGCCCGTCGGTGATGATCAACCTGATTGGTAGCGATGTGAATTATGACTGGCTGAAACTGCCGCTAGTGCATCTGCACTGGTACGACAAAGAAGTCCGTCCGGGGCGTAAAGTGGGGCATCTGAATTTGACCGACAGCGACACATCGCGTCTGACCGCGACGCTGGAAGCCTTAATCCCGCTGCTGCCGCCGGAGTATGCCAGTGGCGTGATTTGGGCGCAGAGTAAGTTCAGTTAACCTGGTGCACATATTCTTACCGGATTCGGCGTGAACGCCTTATCCGGCTTAACGCTCCGGTACCCATTGTAGGCCTGATAAGACGCGTCAAGCGTCGCATCAGGCACAAATGTCTAATGCCTACGACTACAGCGAAATACAGGTCCCCGCTTCGCCCGCCAGCGTCTCTTCAATCCGCGATAACGCCCCAATCCACGCAGGTTTGCCACGGCTTCTGACATAGCCACTCACCGCCGTTACCTTCGGCCCCATCGAACCATCGGCTTTGGCAAATGGCGCTAACTCATCCGGTGTGGCACGGCGAATGGCGCGTTGCTGCGGCGTTCCCCAGTTTTCATAAACCGCGTCAGCATCGGTGAGGATCACCAGCCCATCGGCGTTAATCTGCGCAGCGAGCAACGCAGCGGCGAGATCTTTATCAATCACTGCTTCACTCCCTGCCCCGTCTTTCGTCACAGGCACACCGCCGCCGCCACTGCAAATCACCACATGCCCCTCTTTGAGCAACAACTCAATGGCTTCGCTGTCGAGAATTTTACGCGGTTGCGGAGACGCCACCACCCGGCGCAAATATTTACCATCACGTTTCATCTGCCAGCCATAAGCCGCTTCCAGTGCCTCTTGTTCTTCTGGCTGATAAACCGGACCGATAAACTTCTCTGGCTGCAAAAACGCCGGATCATCAGGCGAAACCTCAATGCGCGTCAGCACCGTCGTGACAGGCGGCATCTGCGGCTGTGCGCTCAAGCTCTGCGCCAGCATATAGCCAATCATCCCCTGGCTTTCCGCTACCAGCACATCCAGCGGATACGGTTCTACCTCTTTCCACGCCAGATTCTGTAACGCCAGCAGCCCCACCTGCGGCCCGTTGCCGTGAACAATCGCCAGCCGATAAGAACGGGCCAGGCGCGTCAACGCGGGTACAGCACTGGCAATATTGCGATATTGATTTTCTGCCGTCAGCGCTTCGCCGCGCTGGAGTAAGGCGTTGCCCCCAAGAGCCACAACCAGTGTTTTCATGGTTTTCCTTGTAATAATTGTTGACCAAGCCAGAACCCCAGCAGCGTATCTGCCCCTGACGTATGCCCCAGCGCCAGCAGCGAATCAATCGCAACAGCGGTACGTTTCGGGCAACTCAGAGCATGGACAAAGTGCAGGAGTGGCGAGGCGAAATATCCTTGCGCGGCATAACGTAAATAACTGACGCTCACCGCTGTGGTAACGAGTTGAAGATTGTCGGAACAGGCAAAAAACTGGCGACCGGAGCGCGTATCTAAAGCGCCATAATACCAGGCCGCCAGCAGCATTCCGCTCAGCGTGTCATCATGACTCGGCGTTAATCCCGGACCTTTGCCCAGCCAGTGCCGCCAGTCGGTCTTCACGCCATTGAGCGCGGCCTGAAAACAGTGGCGAAACTGGCGTAATTCAGCAGGAAGCGGATCGCCTGCCGCCAACGCCAGTGGCCCGAAAAGCCCGGTTTCCTCCGCGCGTTGCATCCATGCCGCTGCAAGCGGTTGAGGATGCGCAGGCGGCGTAATACGCAGCAAACAATAACGCTGTGGCTGTTTAACCGTGAAACGTCCGAGGCGAATCCCTTGTGCCACAACCTGCGGTTGTTCATTGCCGCATAATCCACCGCATAACGCATCGAATTGCGCGCGGCGAAGCACCCATCCTCCGGGGCCGAAACCACTACCCTGACGATGCAGTGTTAACAATTCACCGCTTTCCGTCATCAGGTTAATCGCCCGCCGCCACACGCCCGCTAACCGCCAGGACTGGCGATAATTCGGTGCACTACGGCTGGCAAGCAGAGGATGGATGATCGTCATTGTGCGTTCCTCAACCAATCCCCATGCTTTCAGCCAGTGCTTCCAGCGCCTGTTCAAAGCACGCCAGCGGTGCCCGCACAGTGCCTGCGCCAATCTGCCCGATCCCCGCCTCTTTATGGGCGATACCGGTATTGATGAGTGGCGTAATGCCGGTTTCTACCACGCGACGAATATCCAGCCCCAGGCACGCGCCCTGAAAATCCCAGCCGGGGATCTGCAACTGCATATTGCGTTCAAGGAAGATTTCCGCCATCTCTTCAGATACCGCTCTGGCCGCTTCCATGCCACCCGCACCGACAAAGCGCGTTACGCCAGGCGCTGCGATCATCGCCGCTCCGCCAATACCAAAGGTTTCGGTAATTGCGCTATCGCCCATATCCGGGTTCGCCTGCTCCTGCGAGAAACCGGTGAAAAACAGACCTTGGGGAGTGTTTACAGGCGCAGTAAACCAGCGTTCGCCCAGCCCGCTGACCCGAATCCCGAACATATTGCCGTTGCGGGTCATAGCCGTGACGATGCTGCCTGAGCGGATCATCGCGCCAGCATCCATCGCCGCCTTGCAGTAGGCCATCGCGAGGTTGAGGAAGAACTGATCGGTCACGCTGAGGAAATCCATCACTTCCGCAATGTGCTGTTTATCATGATCGAGGCGAGCAATTTGTGGGGCCAGCGTACGCATTAACAGTGCTGAGGAAGCAATATTGCGTTGATGGAACTCATCGCCCATGGTAATGCCCTGCGCCATCATCGCGGTGAGATCGATACCGCGCTCCATGCGCCCCAGCGCCGCGCTTAATACTGGCATTAACACATCGCGCATCCAGCGATGGCGAGTCAGGACATCTTCGCCGTAAGCGCCAAAACGCATCACTTTGCCGATACCTTCGTTGAGGTTGCAGTACGCCCGGTTGCCGTCGGTCACGTTCTCGACCACCAGCATCGGCATACTGGCAGAAGTAATGCCGCCCATTGGCCCGACGGCATTCACATGGTGACAAGGAATGAAGTTCACTTCCCCCTGATCCAGCATTGCCAGCGCCTGCGCTTCATCTTTCGCCCAGCCTTCAAACAGACATGCGCCCACACATGCCCCTTTCATGGGTCCGGTCATCTCCTGCCAGCACATTGGCGGCCCGGCGTGAAGCAGTGTTTTGCCCTCGTTTAGTTCGCTGATAAGTGAAGAAGCCGGTTGCACATCCAGCCAGTGTGGACGAGCACGACGAATTTGTTCGATAACCGCAGCATTGGCTTGCGCCACTGATGTAAACATGGGAACCCCTTATTGCAAACGTTCTAATAAACGAGCCAGTTTTTTATTGCCGCCGGCGACTGGCGACCATTGGTAATGCACAACCGGTTTGCTGGCGCTTTGTAGCGCCAGCGCAAAGCTGCGTAATCCGATGTTAATCACGGCGACGTTTTCCAGTAATGACGGTGTGTGTTGCTGTGTGGCAGGCGAGAGCGGATGAATTAACGCTGCCGCCAGCAAGGTGGCTTCCGGCAGCGAACTCACGACCGCGATCCCCGCATCTTCCAGCGTGGCGATTTGTTGCGAGCGGCATTGCGGGTCACGTTCGGTGCCTGTCACCGTGGCAATGGCATACAGTGGTTGATTGTCTGGACGCGCGGCACAGGCTTTTTGCCAGGCGCTCACCAGCGAGGCGGCAGGATCGGCAGTCGCACCGAAGCCAATCACGACATCAAGCAGCAACACGCGCACTTGCGGTTTAGCGCCGAGATCGGCAATTAACAGGTTGCGTAAGGTCGGGTCGATCATCGGATGGGGACGCCCGACGGTGTAAAAATCATCGCCCAGGTCGAGGATCTGATGTCCGTCGGCGTCGAGCATCATGCCATGTTGATGGGTATCGTCGGCTTCCACGCCAAGGTGTCCGGCAAGTAATCCCGCCGCTTCAGCAGCCAGCGTACCGCCGGTATACAAACCGCAAATAAATCCGCTGCTGACAGGTGCTATTGCGTTACGTCGCGCCGTGACGCGTGAAAGCAGGCAAGCCAGGCGTGCGGCCTCATCAAGCGAGGAGGCAAACCAGACATTCTCGTCGCGGGCCACCGCCGGGGTATAACCTAAAAACAGCGCCACCGTCGGTTTGCCAGTTGCTTTCATGGCATTAACAATTTTCAGACGCACAGCTTCGGCAGGTGGTTTTGAAACAAATGCCAGCACTTCGCTTTTCTCGTCTGCGCTGAGCATTTCCAGCGCCGTTAGCGCACTGATGCCGCCCACTTCACGGCTGAGGTCGCGCCCGCCAAGACCAATCGCGTGGGTAATACCCTCCCCTGCCAGCGCAATCTGTGAGCACAGCTCCTGAATCCCGGTACCGGAAGCGCCAATGACGCCAATGTTGCCTTCCGGCATCACGTTAGCAAAAGCCAGCGGCGTGCCGGCAATCATCGACGTACCGCAGTCCGGCCCCATCACCAGCAAGCCTTTTTCCCGCGCGCGGGTTTTAAGTTGGATTTCATCTTCCAGCGTGACGTTATCAGAGAACATCATCACGTTGAGGTTGCGATCCAGCGCCTGATTCGCCAGCTCCGCCGCATACTCGCCAGCCACTGAAATCAGCGCCAGACTGGCGTCGGGTAATTTCTGACAGGCACTGTCCCAGCGACGCACCTGCGTCAACGCCTGGCTGCTGCCTGAACCCTGCGCCAGTTGTTTTAGCGCCTCTTCAAGCTGTTGCATAATCGCCTGCGCGATCCCCGCATCCGCCGCTTCGCTACGAATTGCCACGCAAATATCGTTCGGCGTGGCGTTATTAAAATCGTCATGCCAGAAACCTGTGGTATCTAATAACGCTTTATTGGCGGGCGTACCCATCATTACGGAAACATCATCAACATTTTCTGATTCGCTGAGTTTTCGTGAAATAATCATTAAACTGACCGAATCCTGAAAACACCCTTTTTTAATAAAGGCGTGGATCATAACAACTCCTTAAAAATTGCACCCATGGCAATTGCACGAGCAGTGTTAATGTGGCGATTACGGTATCGATGACAACGAGTAAATAAGGTGATGAATATCACATAGGGATTATTAACAAAAGAATTCAAATAACCGCCAGGCTATTACGTGTTATTTTTTAATAAGCGTGGTTGTTTTAAAAACCAGGTTAAAAGCGAGCGGATTATCAAATAAATTCTAACTATATTTTTTTGCCTGTCTGGATCACATAATCCAGATATTTTCCCTGTATGTTAATTGCAGTCATGCTTCACACCGTCGTTAAAAAGGAAGACAGATGAAAATCAGTCGGGAAACACTCCACCAGCTAATCGAGAATAAACTCTGCCAGGCTGGGTTAAAACGTGAGCACGCTGCAACCGTGGCTGAAGTATTGGTTTACGCCGATGCCAGAGGGATCCACTCTCATGGCGCGGTGCGCGTGGAATACTACGCGGAACGCATTTCAAAAGGCGGCACCAACCGCGAACCGGAGTTTCGTCTTGAGGAAACCGGGCCGTGTTCGGCAATTTTACATGCCGACAATGCTGCCGGACAGGTCGCGGCGAAAATGGGTATGGAACATGCCATCAAAACCGCCCAGCAAAAAGGCGTTGCGGTGGTCGGTATCAGCCGGATGGGTCACAGCGGCGCAATCTCTTATTTTGTACAGCAGGCAGCTCGCGCCGGGTTAATTGGCATTTCGATGTGCCAGTCCGATCCAATGGTGGTGCCGTTTGGCGGCGCGGAAATTTACTACGGTACTAACCCACTGGCCTTTGCCGCGCCGGGAGAAGGCGACGAGATCCTTACCTTTGATATGGCGACTACCGTACAGGCATGGGGAAAAGTGCTCGACGCCCGCTCGCGTAATATGTCTATCCCGGATACCTGGGCGGTCGATAAAAACGGAGCACCAACAACCGATCCATTTGCAGTTAACGCCCTGCTCCCTGCCGCCGGACCGAAAGGGTATGGCCTGATGATGATGATTGACGTCCTCTCAGGCGTCTTACTCGGTTTACCGTTCGGGCGACAGGTTAGTTCGATGTATGACGATTTACACGCCGGGCGTAATTTGGGGCAATTACATATCGTTATTAACCCGAACTTTTTCTCCTCCAGCGAACTATTCCGTCAACATCTTAGCCAGACCATGCGCGAATTAAATGCCATAACCCCCGCGCCCGGTTTTAACCAGGTTTATTATCCCGGACAGGATCAGGATATTAAACAACGCAAAGCCGCCGTCGAAGGCATCGAAATTGTTGATGATATTTACCAGTATTTAATTTCTGACGCGCTTTATAACACGTCATACGAAACGAAAAATCCCTTTGCGCAATAATTATTGAGACAGGACTTTCTTATGATTACACATTTCCGTCAAGCCATAGAAGAAACGCTGCCCTGGCTTTCCTCTTTTGGCGCTGACCCAACGGGTGGGATGACCCGTTTACTTTATTCGCCGGAATGGCTGGAAACTCAGCAGCAATTTAAAAAAAGAATGGCAGCAAGCGGGCTGGAAACACGTTTCGATGAAGTGGGGAATTTATATGGTCGCCTGAGTGGCACCGAATATCCACAAGAAGTGGTTCTGAGCGGTTCGCATATCGATACCGTGGTTAACGGCGGTAACCTCGACGGGCAATTCGGCGCGCTGGCGGCGTGGCTGGCAATTGACTGGCTGAAAACGCAATACGGCGCGCCGTTACGTACGGTCGAAGTGGTGGCGATGGCAGAAGAAGAAGGCAGCCGCTTCCCGTATGTCTTCTGGGGCAGTAAAAATATCTTTGGGCTGGCGAATCCTGACGACGTGCGGAATATCTGTGATGCCAAAGGAAATAGTTTTGTCGATGCGATGAAGGCTTGCGGATTTACTCTGCCGAACGCCCCACTAACTCCGCGTCAGGATATTAAAGCCTTTGTTGAACTGCATATTGAACAGGGCTGTGTGCTGGAAAGCAATGGGCAGTCAATTGGCGTGGTGAATGCAATTGTCGGGCAGCGTCGCTATACGGTGACGCTGAACGGCGAATCAAACCATGCAGGCACCACGCCGATGGGTTATCGTCGTGATACGGTTTACGCTTTCAGTCGCATTTGCCATCAGTCTGTCGAAAAAGCGAAAAAGATGGGCGATCCGCTGGTTCTGACCTTTGGCAAAGTAGAGCCGCGCCCGAATACGGTGAATGTGGTGCCGGGTAAAACCACGTTCACCATTGATTGTCGCCATACCGATGCTGCCGTGCTGCGCGATTTCACCCAACAGTTAGAAAACGACATGCGGGCGATTTGCGATGAAATGGACATTGGTATTGATATCGATTTATGGATGGACGAAGAACCCGTGCCGATGAACAAGGAACTGGTCGCCACCCTGACAGAATTGTGTGAACGCGAAAAACTGAATTACCGGGTGATGCACAGTGGTGCCGGGCACGACGCACAAATTTTCGCGCCGCGCGTGCCGACCTGCATGATTTTTATCCCCAGCATCAACGGGATCAGCCATAACCCGGCAGAACGCACCAATATTACCGACCTTGCCGAAGGGGTCAAAACGTTGGCACTCATGCTTTATCAACTTGCCTGGCAGAAATAAGGAGTTATAAATGGGATATTTAAATAACGTCACCGGTTACCGCGATGATTTACTGGCTAACCGTGCGATTGTGAAACACGGTAATTTCGCGCTGCTAACCCCGGACGGTCTGGTAAAAAATATTATTCCGGGCTTTGAAAATTGTGACGCGACAATCCTCTCCACGCCAAAGCTGGGTGCCTCTTTTGTTGATTATCTGGTCACACTGCATCAAAACGGTGGCAACCAACAGGGCTTCGGGGGCGAAGGCATTGAAACGTTCCTGTATGTGATCTCTGGAAATATCACTGCCAAAGCCGAAGGTAAAACATTTGCCTTAAGCGAAGGTGGCTATCTTTATTGCCCACCAGGCTCCTTAATGACGTTTGTTAACGCCCAGGCCGAAGACAGCCAAATCTTTTTATATAAGCGTCGCTATGTTCCGGTAGAAGGTCATGCGCCGTGGCTGGTTTCTGGCAATGCCAGCGAACTCGAACGCATTCATTATGAAGGCATGGACGATGTTATTCTGCTGGATTTTCTGCCCAAAGAGTTAGGTTTTGATATGAACATGCATATCCTCTCTTTTGCGCCAGGTGCCAGCCACGGTTATATCGAAACTCACGTCCAGGAACACGGTGCCTATATTCTTTCCGGTCAGGGGGTTTATAACCTCGACAATAACTGGATCCCGGTGAAAAAAGGCGATTACATCTTTATGGGCGCTTATTCCTTACAGGCCGGTTATGGCGTAGGGCGTGGTGAAGCGTTTAGTTATATTTACTCAAAAGATTGCAACCGCGACGTTGAGATTTAAGTCATACCACTCGCCTGATTATTTTTAGCTATGTTGGATTTTGCCACGGTTTATACCGTGGCTTTTTTTGCGGTAAATTCAGGTAAAAAACGGATGCGGGATAAAATGCATCCGCTCTAATGGCAAGAGTCAGTTTTTAATTCCCTGACCTATTTTAATGGCGCAGGCAATATTTCGTGCGCTGTTGAAGAGATTGGTTTCACCGCTGGCGAGCACTTCGGCTAAAGGTGCCAGACGTGGCAAAATGCTGAACACCGCGTCAATGCCGTACTGGTGCACCACTTCCACGCCATCACCCAATACGCCAGCAATCCCAATCACCGGGACATTAAACTGCTTCGCCACCGACGCCACGCCCAGCGGTGCTTTACCACCTGCCGTTTGCGAATCGATGCGCCCTTCCCCGGTGATCACCAGCGCTGCACCCTGCACCGCCTGCTCCAGGTTGACCGCCCGCAGTACAATCTCAATACCCGGTTTAATATCCGCATTGAGGAATACCGCCGCCGCAATGCCCATCCCGCCCGCCGCGCCGCCGCCCGCCATCTGGCAGACGTTGATTTCAGTTTGCTGTTGTAAAACACGGGCGTAATTTTGCAGCCCCTGCTCCAGCTCTTCGACCATTTCCGGCGTTGCCCCTTTTTGCGGACCAAACACCGCCGCCGCACCGCGTGGCCCCACCAGCGGGTTATCAACATCACACGCCACTTCGATATGACAATTTGCCAGACGCGGATCGCATTCATCCATCTCAATACTTGCCACGCGTGCTAAATTGCCGCCGTTAGCCGCCAGCACCTGACCGTCGGCATCAAGGAAACGCACACCAAGCGCCTGCGCCATGCCCATACCGCCGTCGACCGTCGCACTGCCGCCAATGCCGAGAATAATATGGCGAATGCCGTTATCCAGCGCATGACGAATTAACTCCCCCGTACCAAAACTCGAGGCCAGCAACGGATTACGCTTTTCAGGCGCGACCAGCATCAGGCCGCTTGCCGCAGCCATCTCAATCACCGCCGTTTTCCCGTCGCCGGTAAGGCCATAAAAAGCATTCACTGTTTCGTCCATCGGCCCGCAGACTTCAAGCGTCACGATGTTGCCGCCCGTCGCGGCGACCATCGCATCCACCGTCCCTTCGCCGCCATCCGCTATCGGCAAACAGATATAGTGCGCATCGGGAAAGAGGGTCGAAAACCCGGCTTTAATTGCCTGACAACATTTTTCTGCACTTAAGCTCTCTTTAAAAGAGTCTGGCGCAATGACAATCTTCATTATCAATCCTTTTTCAACAAATTATTCGATGCGTTCCCACGGAATAAGATTATCCATAAGAACAGCCAGTAAAATTCCGACCAGTAAGCCGTTACTGAGCAGAGGACGAAGCGTTAATGGAAGGTCTTGCAGATACACAGGCGGTAATGCCATTAAAAATATGCCGACAAATAACGGCAATGCGAGTCGATAAATATTGCGAGCGGTAAACGTGATTTGCTGGCTAAACACCAGCGCGGAAAAGAGTAAAGGCAGATAAGAAACCAGCATGACCGCGCTACTCACGGGTAAAGGGATACTGCAAAACAGTCGTGTGAGTGCCGGAACCAGCGCCACCAGCAGGCAAATAACGCTGCCATAAATAAACGAACGCCGCGTGTAATCGCCAGTCTGGGTTAATAAACCAATGGATGAAACAAACGGTGAAAATGGAATTACCGCCAGCGGCACGGTTATCAGCGTCATAAATCCGGTCGCCACAAAGCTGCGACGATAACGTGTATTCCCCGCGCCCTGCTGCGGATAAAAAACATCCGTGCCACGAATCGCACCGTAGGTATTGCTGATATTTACCAGACCTGTAATCACCGCCGTCAGAATAATCCCCGGCGACAAAGCACCGCCACTGCCGAGCGGGAACCACTGCCAGTGCAACTCACCGGAGAGCGAATGCGAAGAAGGAAAGCAAAAGTACCACAACAACCAGCCGGTTATGGTACCGACCAGCAGGCCATAACGGGCAAAACGTTGCGGCAGAAAGATAATCATCGCCAGTACCAGGCACATCACCGCCACCGAGAGCGCGAACGGCGGTAACTGAATTTTAAAATTCGGGTCGGCTATGCCAAACGGCAGCCCGAGCATACCTTTGAAAAAGATAGTGGTCAGCTGCGCGCCCAGCATCAACATAAACAAGACCATCACCGACGGCGTAAATAACCGCGCCAGACGATGACCTAATCCGCTAAAACCAATCAACATCGTCAGCACGCCAGAGAGCGCAATTCCCACCGCCAGGCTGGTAGCGATATCGTTGATCGGTGTCCCGCGCGATGCTTCGCCAAGGGTGATAGTAAGGATGGTTCCCCACCACAGGCCACCCGGTCCTTCCATAATAGCGCGACGATGACCGCAGAACGCCTGAGCGAAGCAGGCCAGTGCGGTAGCAAGAAAAGCATATTGGGTGAGCGTAAGCAGGCTACTTTGCGGCAACTGAAAAGCAGAAAGTAGCGTAGGAGGAACCACAACAGTGTTGCAAAAAATAAAGAAAAACCACTGAAATCCTGATAACAGGCTTTCGCGGCTGACTGCAAAATTGAACATAAACACACCTTAACCGGAGAATGCCCGCCGCAAGGACGGGCATTGCAGGGGCCAGATTACTGCTGATGTTTAAGGATAAATTGACCTTTCGGCGCAACAGGGAAGCCCTGTTCGATGTCGTAAATCACATCTCCACGTAAGATGGTTTTCGTGATACGCGCGCCAATGGTACGGCCAACATACGGGCTGACTTTGTGGCGATATTCCAGATCGTCATTGGTAAGAACATAGCTGCTATTCGGCTGAATGAAGACGAAGTCGGCATCTTTTCCTGGGGCGATACGGCCTTTTTGCTGCAGACCGAAAATATCTGCTGCGTTAGTCGCCATTAATTTGCCGAACATCGGCAGAGACATACCGCGTTTCTGTACCGCTTCATCGAACATCACGTCCATGCAGCTTTGCAGACCGGCGATACCGCCCCATGCTTTCATAATGTTACCGGCTTTCATTTCCGGCGGGCATGGAGAGTGGTCGGAAACCAGGCAGTCGATTTCACCGTTAAACAGTTTTTCCCACATGCCTTTCTGGTTTTCCAGATCGCGGATCGGCGGTGAACACTTCGCCAGGGTGCCAATTTCTTCGAACTGATCGGTATCCAGCACAAAGTAATGCGGGCAGGATTCACAGGTAACATCCTGGCCTTCCTGACGTGCACGAGTCACTTCCTCAACGCCTTCCGGGCTGCTGATATGGCAAACGTGCAGACGGCAACCAGCAACTTTCGCCAGATACAGCACGCGGCGAATCGCTTCCACTTCGGTAAATACCGGACGCGAAGCCACATAGTCATGTGCGGTTACGCGACCTTCACGTTTCGCTTCTTCGCCCAGTTCGTCACAGATCAGCGCGTTTTCGCAGTGCACCAGCACCGGCTGTCCCAGTTCGCCCAGCTTCTGCGCACCTTTGAAGAACTGCCAGTCATTGTGAACCGCCCCGGAAATCCTGGAGACTAAACTCCCTGAGAAAGAGGTAAACAGGATGACTAAAAATACTCGTTTTTCCCCCGAAGTCCGTCAGCGGGCGATTCGTATGGT
>NZ_JBJQJO010000027.1:0-60840 GCF_046487395.1 Escherichia sp. WS1450 | reverse complement strand
ATACTCCTCCGGCAGAAGCAGAAAAAGCTTATTATGCTTCCATCGGAAACGATGATCTGGCAGCCTGAGTTCACAGATAAAACACTCTCCAGGAAACCCGGGGCGGTTCATTGACGTCACGGAAGTCGTTGTCGATACCGCGATCGCCACAGGTTGCGACGAAGCATTTGAAGCCGACAACGCCCACTTCATCCAGCTCATGCAGACGGTCGATGTTGTAAGACACCAGGCCACCGAGTTGCGCCGCATCGATAGTCAGCTTGCCTTTGGCGGCATCAAACTTCAGTTCAATTGAAGCGCGGTCAACCGTTGCAGGCAGCTGGTTGAGCGGCATTTCGATCATGGTGGTGATACCGCCTTTTGCCGCTGCGCGAGTGCCAGTTTCATAACCTTCCCAGTGGCTACGACCCGGTTCAGAAATATGGGTGTGCGCATCAACCATGCCTGGCGAAACCACCAGACCAGACGCATCCATAACTTCTTTTGCATCGCCCAGCTCCTGACCGATAGCAGCAATTTTTCCGCCTTTAACGGCGATATCTACAACGCGAGCTTCGTTTTCTAAAATAACGGTGCCGTTTTTAATGATTAAATCAAAAGACATAACAAACTCCTTGTAAAATACAGATTGGTTTTTTAACTCAATGTTCAATATCGGGATTAATTAACCTGTGACTTTTTGTTCTCCTGTTTTTTCTGCTGCAGTACGTTTCTTTAATAAGGCGTAGGCCGCAAAGGCGACAATAACGCCGACAAACCATGAAACGCGTGATAAAGGCTCCATGAACGGAATAAATTTACCACCGAGAGATAAAATAACGGCGACCAGAGTTACTGAAAACGCGGTAAGGTTAAAGCCGTTATCGTAATATTTGAAATCACCTGCTGCGGTATAAAGTTCATCAAGATTAATTTGCCCACGCATCACCACAAAATAATGCGCCATCATGACACCAATTACCGGCCCCAGCATTCCGCCGATAATATCGAGGAACAGATAAATGCTGTCCTGATTTTCCATTAATTTCCACGGGCAGATCAGCAGGCTGATAATACTGGCAATCAGTACGCCGTTTTTATAGGTCAGTTTCGTCGGTGCAATAGCGGCAATCTGATAACCGGCCGGAATAATATTACCGGTGGCGTTAGTGGAGATAGTCGTCATCAGAATAACCAGTACCGCAAAGAACGAGGCAAACAGGCTATCCCAACGCTGGACAATATCCAGCACGTTCCAGGTGTCAGCGCCGTAATGAATACTGGCTCCGGCAATAATACATACCCCGGCGACCGCAAACAGAATATAGGCCACAACTAAACCGAGCGTTTGCCCCAGCGCTTGCTCACGAAACGAGTGGGCGTTTTGCGTAAAGTCGGATGCGCTCACCGCCGGTGCCGCCCAGACCGCAACCACCGCGTTAATCACCACCAGGAACAGGAAGCCACTGTTTTCTGCTTTCTGAATACCGCTCGGAATGTAGTCAAAGATTGGACCGATCCCGACCAGCGAAATCGCCCAAATCGCCATACCGCCGAAGACAACATAGATGCACGGGTTAAGAATGGCGGTGAATTTATTTAAAACTTTGCCACCACCGAAACCGATTCCGACGTTCACCAGCCAGAAGAGTAAGAAAGTGATTAAGCCCGGTAGAGAAAGCCCTAACAGGGTAAAATCACCACCGAGAGTTAAAAATCCCGGCCAGATTTTGCCAATCAGAATCAAGCAGGCCAGTGACCCCGCGTAACATTGCAGGCCAAACCACATAATGGCAGCAATACCGCCTCTTAATAATCCGGGAAACAGTGCGCCACGTACGCCGTAAGAAGCACGCAGGATCATGGCAAACGGTACGCCGTATTTACTGCCCGCAGCACCGTTTAATACCATTACCGCGGCAATGAAAAAGGCACTGAGGATAATTGCCAGCATAATACTAAAGGTAGACAAGCCGAGAATAAAAAAGCCGCCGACCATCACATAATTGGGAACGTTATGAACCGAACCCATCCATAAGGTAAAATAGTTAAATGTTTTCCAGGTCCGCTGGCTTTGCGTTTTCGGCAATAGATCTTCGCTATAGCCGCGTTGCTGGAATAGTTTTCTCTGATGTTCCATAAATCCCTCTTAATTTCACGTATCGAATAACGTCTTTTTAATCTAGCTATGAGGAACAAATAAAATAAAAATATTATTTTTAATACTGAAGCAACATCTTTGGCTGCTTTCTTTTTTAATATTGCTGGCCGATTCATTTTCTGATATCGGCCATTTTTATTGCGGGTATCAGGCCAGTTTATGGTTAGCCATTAATTCCAGCGCCTGCACTAACGCAGAGTGATCCAACTGGCTGCCACCGTTTGCCGCACAGGTATTAAACAATTCCTGGCAGGTCGCGGTGTTTGGCAGATTCAGCGCCAGTGCTTTCGCACTTTGCAGTGCCAGGTTGAGATCTTTCTGGTGCAGCGCAATTTTAAAACCTGGATTAAAGGTGCGTTTAATCATGCGCTCACCGTGAACTTCCAGAATACGTGAGGAAGCAAAGCCGCCCATCAGCGCCTGGCGCACACGTACCGGATCCGCTCCGGCTTTTGAAGCAAATAGCAGGGCTTCAGAAACCGCTTCAATATTGAGCGCCACGATAATCTGATTTGCCACTTTGCAGGTTTGACCGTCACCGTTACCGCCCACGAGGGTGATATTTTTACCGAGCAGTTCAAACAGCGGTTTAACACGTTCAAATACCGCTTCGTCGCCGCCAACCATAATCGACAACGTCCCTTCACGCGCGCCGATTTCACCGCCGGAGACGGGCGCATCGAGATAATCACCGCCCAGTTCATTCACCTGACGAGCGAAACGTTTAGTTTCGATCGGGGAAATGGAGCTCATATCAACAATGGTTTTGCCCTTCAGCGAGGCTTTGGTACAACCATTTTCACCAAACAGAACTTCTTCAACCTGTGGCGTATCCGGCACCATAATAAAAATGATGTCCGATGCTTCCGTTACCTGGCGCGCAGTTTCAACACTGACGGCACCCAGTGACAGTAATTCATCAGCAACCGGACCAATGGTTGTGACATGCAGTTGATGACCGGCACGCGCCAGATTAATGGCCATCGGAGTACCCATAATGCCTAAGCCAATAAATCCCAGTTTCATAATTAACCTCTTTTAAATTTCGCTTTTCCTGAATTCAGACAACACGATCCCCTGCCGACTTAGCGACCTAAAAAAGCATTGTCTGAATAGCGTTACGTTTTAACGGTACGGATCCATCCAGCGTAAACCGGCTTCCGTGGTGGTTTGGGGTTTATATTCACACCCAACCCAACCGTTGTAGTCAGAATTTTCAATTACCGTAAAGAGATATTCGTAATTAATTTCTCCGGTTCCCGGTTCGCCGCGATGCGGATTATCGGCAATTTGCAGGTGACCAATTTTATCGGCCCATTGAGTCATAGTGTTGGTTAATTCACCTTCCATCCGCTGCATATGATAAATGTCATACTGAATTTTCAAATTGCAGCAACCAACATCATCAATCAATTTCAGCGCCTGCCGAGTTCCGGTGAGATGGAAACCAGGAATATCAAAATGGTTGATAGGTTCAATCAGTAATAAAATATCTTCTTTCATCAGCATATTCGCGGCATAACGCAGGTTTTCTACAAGCGTTGCGTGAATCTGTTCACTGCTGAAACCAGCCGGCGTTTTACCGACCAGACAGTTAATTTTTTTATTACCCAGCGCACGAGCATAACGAATCGCTGCTGCTACGCCATCCCGAAACTCTTCTTCACGGCCAGGAATACAAGCAATACCCCGCTCGCCCGCCGCCCAGTCACCTGCCGGTAAATTGTGCAGCGTATGTTCGAGTTTATTACTCGCCAGCACCTGTTTTAATTCTTCAATGTCGTAGTCATAAGGAAACATAAATTCAACGCCGCGAAAACCACACTGCGCAGCTTTCTCAAAACGAGCGAGAAAATCATATTCACCAAATAACATCGATAAATTAGCAGAGAAACGTAACATTATTTATCTCCCTTATTCATAGTGCATGAAGCAGGTTTCAGTCGGTGCATCCACTGCGTTATCGGCGATATCTTCAAATTCCATGACGTTATCCAGTTCGCTGCCCATCGAAATATTGGTCACACGCTCGAGAATAACTTCCACGACTACCGGTACCCGATATTGCGCCATTAAGGCTTTCGCCTGTTCAAAGGCTGGTGCTATATCTTCCGGTTTGAAAACGCGAATCGCTTTACAACCTAAACCTTCCGCTACTTTTACGTGGTCGACGCCGTAACCGTTCACTTCACTGGAGTTAATATTTTCGAACGCGAGCTGTACGCAGTAATCCATATCAAACGCGCGCTGCGACTGGCGAATCAGCCCCAGATAGGCGTTATTGACCAGTACATGGATGTACGGAATGTTGAACTGTGCGCCAACGGCTAATTCTTCAATCAGGAACTGGAAGTCGAAGTCACCGGAAATCGCCACCACATTGCGCTCTGGATCAGCGGCACACACGCCCAGCGCCGCCGGAATCGTCCAGCCTAACGGACCAGCCTGCCCACAGTTGATCCAGTGGCGGTCTTTAAAGACATGCAGCATTTGTGCCGCAGCGATTTGTGACAGACCAATGGTGGTGACATAACAAACATCGCGACCAAAGGCTTTGTTCATCTCTTCATACACGCGCTGCGGTTTCACCGGCACATTGTCGAAGTGAGTTTTACGCAGCAAAGTGCGTTTGCGCTGCTGGCAGTCGGCGACCCACTCTTTACGACACGGCAGACGACCTGCTTTTTGCATCTCCTGCGCCACTTCAACCAGCAGTGTCAGCGCCGCTTTAGCATCAGAGACAATGCCGAGATCCGGACACAGCACGCGGCCAATTTGCGTCGGCTCAATATCGATATGAACGATTTTGCGCCCTTCGGTGTATTTCTCTACCGAACCGGTATGACGGTTCGCAAAACGGTTACCGATACCAAACACCATGTCGGACGCCAGTAGCGTTGCGTTACCGTAACGATGCGCGGTTTGCAGACCCACCATCCCGGCCATCAGTTCGTGGTCATCCGGGATACAGCCCCAGCCCATCAGCGTTGGGATCACCGGAACGCTGGTCAGTTCAGCAAACTGTTGTAGCAGTGCAGCTGCGTCAGCATTGATTACCCCGCCCCCGGCAACAATCACCGGACGTTCGGCCTGAATTAACATTTCTACAGCTTTTTCGATCTGCATACGGCTGGCAGCAGGTTTGTAGACCGGCAGCGGTTCGTACATGTCAGGATCAAACTCGATTTCCGCAACCTGTACGTCGAACGGTAAATCCACCAGTACCGGACCCGGACGACCAGAACGCATCAGGTGAAATGCCTGTTGCAGCACACGAGGCACCAGCGCCGCTTCACGAACTGTAACCGCCATTTTGCTGACCGGTTTAGCAATTGCTTCAATATCAACGGCCTGGAAATCTTCTTTATGCAGACGGGCGCGCGGAGCCTGGCCGGTAATACACAGAATAGGAATGGAATCAGCAGAAGCGGAATAGAGCGCGGTGATCATGTCCGTGCCCGCAGGACCGGAAGTCCCCAGACATACGCCGATATTCCCTGCCGTTGCGCGGGTATAACCTTCCGCCATGTGCGAAGCACCTTCCACATGACGCGCCAGAATGTGACGAATACCGCCGTGCTTACGCATCGCTGAGTAGAACGGATTGATTGCAGCTCCCGGAACGCCGAAGGCGGTGGTGATACCTTCTTTCTCCAGCACATACATTGCCGCGTCAACGGCTCTCATTTTTGCCATTTTATTCCTACCTCTATTAATTGGAAAAATTTTCCAACTTTCAAATTTTGTCAAAAAAACCCGCTCCGCAGAGCGGGATGCGACAGACACTATGGATGTGCTTTCAGTCCCAACGCCGTGCTGATATCGCGGGCGGTGTCTCTGACCAGCTCACCCTGACTGACAAAACGATCTTCTGTCAGTCTTGATGAAGGCCCGGAGATGGAGATAGCGGCAACAACACTACCTACATCATCGTAAATTGCTGAAGCTATGCAATTCAGGCCTACAACATGCTCTTCTTTATCTACGGTATAGCCCAGTTCACGCACTTGTTCCAGGTCCTTCAGCAAGGTGGGCATATCCACAAGCGTCGTTGGCGTAAACTGCTGCAAACCGGTTTGCAGAATGATGCTCATCAACTCCTCTTCCGCCAGCGGATAAAGCAGCGCCTTGCCCGCGCCGGAAGCATGCAGCGGCAGACGACTGCCCAGCGGCGCACACATCCTGACCATCGATTTACACTCTAACTGACCAATTAATACTGCTTCATTGCCGTTACGAATCGCGACATTGACCGTTTCGCCGGAAAGTAACATCAGGCGGCGCATAAACGGCCCGGCGACGGAGAGGACATCGCGGTTATGGATGTACGCCGCACCGACGTTAAAAACACCTAATCCTATATGCCACCAGCCTAACTGACTGTCCTGGTAGACAAAATCCGCTGCCTGTAAAACCTTCAGCAAGCGAAAGGTCGTGGAGAGCGGCAAATCCAGATTGAGAGAAATATCGCTAACCGACGAACTCCCCCCACTTTTTTCCAGATATTGCAGAATCGCAATTCCCCGCTCTAACGCCTGTGCGCCCTTCTGTGCCACAGGCTCCGCCTGTCCTGGCCTGCCGCGCCGTCTAACTTCCGTCATACCTACGTTAACTCCGACCTACAAGTGAGCATAAACAATGAACAATTAGTTTATCTTATGCAAGTCGGTTGCAGGCGTCACGCAAAACAGAGTTCCTGTTCAGGAATACTTTCAACATCACAGTTGTCACTGCCGCCGCGATCGATGGTCAGAAAATCGGTGACGCGCTGCCAGGCGAAAAGTGGGTGATGCCAGACGTTACGATGGTAATTCACCCCCTGTTCACCGTTGGTGATAAACGCCCGCAGCGTTGACAGGTCTGGTTTGTCGTCACCTAACGCCACGACCACCACAAACACTTCACCTTTCATCGGGATAAAGGCCTGAGTGCCCAGCGGATGACGTTCGAGTTCGTGAATGATCAGCGGCAGATTCGCCGGTTGCGCGCGGTTAATGCTGATGAGCGTACGGTCTTGATCAAGAATCTCAACCAGCGCCAAATCGTGGTAACGCTCTACCAGTCCATTGTTAATATGGAAAAAATCCCGTTGCTGCGTTTCGATTACATCGCCATAAGCACTAAAGGCTTCCTGACTTAACGGTAATACCTGAAGTTTCATCTTTTTGTCCTTGTAACATAATTCCGTTCAACCAGCGCCGACCGGTCAGCTTGGTTTCAATAACAGGCAATCTAAAACCTTAAGAGAACAACATCAACACAAAAGTTGGAATATTTTTCCAAAACTAGATTTAGTCCACAAATTGAACAGGGTTATCATGTAAAAATACTGATAAATCAGAGGATAAGAAAATCACGCAACTTGCGGATTTAAAAGGGGATACCTGAAGATGTTCGATCCAGAAACCTTGCGGACTTTCATTGCGGTTGCTGAAACAGGAAGTTTTTCAAAAGCGGCAGAACGATTATGTAAAACCACGGCGACGATCAGTTATCGCATTAAACTTCTGGAAGAGAATACCGGAGTGGCGCTGTTTTTCCGCACGACTCGCAGCGTGACGTTGACAGCGGCTGGCGAGCATCTACTTTCTCAGGCCAGAGACTGGCTGAGCTGGCTGGAAAGTATGCCCAGCGAGCTGCAACAGGTGAATGATGGCGTGGAACGCCAGGTGAATATTGTCATCAACAACCTGCTCTACAATCCCCAGGCCGTCGCCCAGCTGCTGGCGTGGCTGAATGAACGTTACCCCTTTACCCAGTTCCACATCTCCCGGCAAATCTATATGGGCGTCTGGGACTCGCTATTGTACGAAGGTTTTTCACTGGCTATCGGCGTCACGGGAACCGAGGCGCTGGCAAATACCTTTAGTCTTGATCCCTTAGGATCGGTGCAATGGCGCTTTGTCATGGCGGCGGATCATCCGCTGGCGAACGTTGAAGAGCCGCTAACAGAAGCGCAGTTGCGTCGCTTTCCGGCGGTCAATATTGAAGACAGCGCCCGCACCTTAACCAAACGCGTCGCCTGGCGATTGCCAGGGCAAAAAGAGATTATTGTTCCTGATATGGAAACGAAAATCGCCGCCCATCTGGCGGGCGTTGGCATTGGTTTTTTGCCAAAATCACTTTGCCAGTCAATGATCGATAATCAACAACTGGTCAGCCGGGTAATCCCAACGATGCGCCCTCCTTCGCCATTGAGTCTGGCATGGCGCAAATTTGGCAGCGGCAAAGCGGTAGAAGATATTGTGACCTTGTTTACCCAGCGCAGGCCGGAAATCAGCGGATTTTTAGAAATTTTCGGCACCCCACGCAGTTAAAAATCAAGTTTCCTTGCGCGTTGGCGCGTAAAATAGCGCGCAAGCTGATTTGAGGTTCACTTTTAACTATGCAAGAGAGACACACGGAACAGGACTATCGTGCCCTGCTGATTGCTGATACGCCCATTATTGATGTTCGCGCCCCCATCGAGTTTGAGCAAGGCGCAATGCCTGCCGCTATCAACCTGCCGTTAATGAATAACGATGAACGCGCCGCCGTTGGCACCTGTTATAAACAGCAAGGGTCAGACGCGGCGCTGGCGCTGGGTCATAAACTGGTGGCGGGTGAAATTCGTCAGCAGCGTATGGACGCCTGGCGGGCAGCGTGCCTGCAAAATCCGCAAGGTATTCTCTGCTGCGCCCGAGGCGGTCAACGTTCACATATTGTGCAACGCTGGCTGCATGAAGCGGGGATTAATTATCCGCTGGTGGAAGGTGGTTATAAGGCACTGCGCCAGACCGCGATTCAGGCGACCATTGAACTGTCACAAAAACCGATAGTGCTGATTGGCGGTTGTACTGGCAGCGGTAAAACGCTGCTAGTGCAGCAACAGCCGAACGGTGTTGATCTGGAAGGGTTGGCGCGCCATCGCGGTTCGGCGTTTGGTCGCACGTTACAACCACAACTTAGCCAGGCGAGTTTTGAAAACCTGCTGGCTGCCGAAATGCTAAAAACCGACGCCCGTCAGGATTTGCACCTGTGGGTGCTGGAAGATGAAAGCCGGATGATCGGTTCGAATCACCTGCCGGAATGTCTGCGCGAGCGAATGACTCAGGCGGCGATTGCGGTGGTAGAAGATCCGTTTGAGATCCGTCTTGAACGCCTGAACGAAGAGTATTTCTTGCGTATGCATCATGATTTTACCCATGCGTACGGCGACGAACAGGGCTGGCAGGAGTACTGCGAATACCTGCATCACGGACTTTCGGCTATTAAGCGTCGGCTGGGGCTACAGCGCTATAACGAATTGGCTGCCCGGCTGGATGCTGCGCTGACAACGCAACTCGCAACCAATAGCACCGACGGTCATCTGGCCTGGCTGGTGCCGTTACTTGAAGAATATTACGACCCGATGTATCGCTATCAGCTTGAGAAAAGAGCGGAAAAAATCGTCTTTCGCGGTGAGTGGGCGGAAGTGGCGGAATGGGTTAAGGCGTGGTGATGGACGGTATTCTGAAACGGCGATTGTCGTGAGAACAGAATGGTTGCACCAGAATACAGATATAAAAAAACCGACATGACAGTCGGTTTTTTTATTTTTTCCGCCCAAGACTTGGTGGTTCCGGGCAGAAATGAAACAGTCCTCATCTAGCAAGTGAATTATAAGTCAGGATGCCTACATATTCAAACAGCTATGTTGGCGATACAATCCCGACGCTAGTAGTGATACTGCCTCAAGGGATTACCGCAGTGCGGAAAAGTACTTTTAAGTCCTGGTCAGGATACAGGTGGTGCTGATTCTGGTGCTCTAATTTGGAGAGAGGCAGTCCTCATCTAGCACATGAAGAAAATCATAGTTACAGGCAACGTAAGGGTAAGCTGTGATTGTCTTTCTCCCTTAAGGGAGCAACGGATGAAAACTTTTCTCGATAAAGTTCTCATCGTTCTTAAGGCGCTAATCGCGCTGCTGGAACTGATCCGTCAGTTTATTGAATAACTGAGGAAACGTAGCTAAGGCCGAAGGTTTACCACCTTCGGCCTTTAAAAAAACCGACATGACAGTTGGTTTCATATTTATTGCCAAAATGCACACAATGCACACTGTTCATGCCAGATGCGGCGTAAACGCCTTATCCGGCCTACACAATCTTGCAAAATCAATATATTGCACGATCCTCGTGGGCCTGTTAAGCGTAGCGCATCAGGCAATCTAACGCCTGTCATCACCCCGCAAACTGCCTGAACAGCGCCTTACCCTTAACCAGTCGCGCACCCAGCCAGCCGCCGAAAAGCGACAGCAGCAGCGCACCGCTGCACGGCAGCACAACCCACAATCGCCAGTCTGGCTCCCACGGGAAATCAAACACTTTCGCCTGCAACACTGCCAGCGCCGTTTCCGCACCAATTGCGGCCACCAGGCCAGAAACAAACCCGAGCATGGCGAACTCACACCACAATGTCGTGCGTAGTAGTTTTTTCCCCGCACCGAGTGTGCGCCACACCACCAGCTCCTGATGACGCTGACGCATTCCCACCTGCACCTGTGCCAGCAACAGCAACATACCGCAGGCGGTGACCAGCACCACCATCACTTCCAGCGCCCGACTTACCTGCTCCAGCACCTGGCCGACCTGTTTTAAAATCGCGCCAATGTCTAACAGGCTAATGGTCGGGAACTGGCGGTTGAGTTGCGTCAACATGCCGTTGCCATTCTCCCAGCGGAAACTGGTAAGCCAGCTCTGCGGCTGCCCGTCTAATGCCCCTTCCGGGAAAATAAAATAGAAATTAGGCCGCAGACTTTCCCAGTCCACTTTGCGCAGGCTGGTCACTTTAGCGCGGAACTCCTGGGTATCGCCCATAAAAGTCACGGTATCTCCGAGGGCAACGTTTAAGCGTTTCGCCAGCCCCTCTTCCATCGACACTTCATCGGCTTTTGGCGGCCAGTTACCGGCAACAATCGGATTATGATCGGGCCGCGTATTTTGCCAGGTAAGATTGAGTTCGCGGTTAAGCGCCTCATCTTCATTGCCTTCTGTCGGCTTGTCGTTAATCGCCGTCAGCCGCGCCCGCACCACCGGATAAAATGATTCCGGGACTATCTGATGTTCCGCGAGGAACGCTTTTAGCGGTGTAACCTGTTCTGTGGCGATGTTGATTAAAAAGTAGTTCGGGCTTTCTGGCGGTAGCTGCTGCTGCCAGCGGTCGAGCAGATCGCCACGCAACACCAGCAGCAGTGCCAGTAGCATAAAGGAGAGCGAAAATGCCGAAAGCTGGCTTAACGTTGACCACGGCTGACGTAACAGGCGGCTAACCGCCAGGCGCAGAGGTAGCGATTTCAGCGTCATGCGGCGAAGTACATTCAGCAGCATCCAGCCCAGCACACCGCACAGCAAAGCCAGCACTACCGCGCCCGCCAGCACCGCCCAGAGCAGCATACTGCCGCCCATTAATCCGGCGAGCAGCAGCACAACCACCACACTGACAATCGGCAGATAAAACTTGAGCGGCCAGACGTTCGCGACCACATCATTACGCAATACGCGTAAAGGCTGCGTTGCCAACAACAGGCGGTACGGTCGTAGCCCCACCAGCAGCGAGATGACCGTCATGGTGCCCAGCGCCCACAGCCACGGCCAGAGGCTGGCAGGCGGTAGTGCAGCAGGCAGAACGGGCTTGAGCAGCACCATCAACACGTTTTCGAACAACAGGCCTATCGCCCCGCCGGTAACGGCTGAAAGCGCCAGCACCATCAACCACTGACCGACGATTAGCTTACGCAGTTGCGCTCGCCCTGCCCCCAGCGTTTTGAGGATCGCCACAAGATCGTATCGACTGCGACAGTAATGATTCATCGCCACCGCCACCGCTGCCACTGCCAGCAGCAAGGTCAGAAGCGCCGAAAGCAGCAGGAACTGTTGCGAGCGTTCCATCGAGCGCCCCAGCGCGCCTTCGTCCTGTTCCAGACCGTACCAGCGTTGTTCGGGTTTAAGCTGGGGTAACAACCATTTCTCATAGCCGTCGAGCTGATTCTCGCTGCCGCCGAATTTATAACGCCTGGTGACCCGACTCCCCGGCTGCACGGCTCCGGTTTTATCAACATCCGCCAGATTCATCATCAGACGCGGAGCCATCTGGAAGGGGTTAAAACCGGAATCCGGTTCCTGAATCACTTCTCCGGCAATCCGCAAGGTGGCATCGCCCACGTCAATGGTGTCGCCCGTTTTCAGGTTAAGCAGTGCCATCAGGCGTGGGGCCAGCAATACGCTGCCCGCCTGCGGTTTCAGGCCAGGGGGATTAGTTTGCAGATCGCCATACATCGGGTAGATATCATCCACCGCTTTGACGTTCGCCAGCTGCGGTGTGTCGCCTGCAAATGTCATGGTGGCGAAAGTCAGCTGCTTGCCGACTTTCAGGCCGCGCTTTTGCGCTTCCTCCAGCCACGCTTGCGGCACTTCGCGCGAACTGCGCAACGCCCGATCGCCCGCCATAAACTCACGGCTTTGCTGGCTTAAGCCCTTCTCCATGCGATCGCTGATATTGCCCAGCGCCAGCACGCAGGCCACCGCCAGGCTTAGCGCCAGCCAGACAATTAATAGCGACGGCGAACGCCATTCGCGCCAGAACCAACGTGCAATCATGCTTCCTCCTGCAACTGCCCGTTCACCAGCCGTAAGCAGCGGTCGCAGCGTGCCGCCAGTTGCAGGTCGTGGGTCACCATAATCAACGTGGTGCCATGTTCACGGTTGAGGGAAAACAGCAGGTCGGCAATTTTATCGCCGGTCTGGCGGTCAAGGTTGCCGGTGGGTTCGTCGGCAAACAGCACATCAGGTCGACCGTTAAAGGCTCGTGCCAGTGCCACTCGTTGCTGTTCACCGCCAGAAAGCTGTGCCGGAAGATGATCCAGACGTTTACCCAGCCCTAACTGTTCGAGCAACGCTTTCGCCCCGTTACGACTTTCTGCGCTACTCTCACCGCGCAGCAGCGCCGGAAGCTCGACGTTTTCCAGCGCGTTAAGGGTAGGAATTAACATAAATGACTGAAAAACAAAGCCTACGTGCTTCGCGCGCAACTTTGCCCGCGCTTCTTCGTCCATATTATGTAGAGGTTGTCCCACCAGACTCACTTCGCCACTGCTGCCGTCATCCAGCCCGGCGAGGATCGCCAGCAAGGTTGACTTACCCGATCCCGACTCGCCCACCAGTGCGATGGTCTCGCCACGTTTGACAACCAGCTCAACTCCGGTGAGGATGGAGAGTTCATGCTCCCCCTGACCGACGGACTTCTTAAGATGATGAACTTCAACAATGTTTTCCGCTGGCATTTGCCCTTCCTGTTCCTGGTCCTGTTAACCTTCCGTGCCGCCGCAGCGGACACGTTATTGATTCTGGGTGATAGCCTGAGCGCCGGGTATCGAATGTCTGCCAGCGCGGCCTGGCCTGCCTTGTTGAATGATAAGTGGCAGAGTAAAACGTCGGTAGTCAATGCCAGCATCAGCGGCGACACCTCGCAACAAGGGCTGGCGCGCCTTCCGGCTCTGCTGAAACAGCATCAGCCGCGCTGGGTGCTGGTTGAACTGGGCGGCAATGACGGTTTGCGTGGTTTTCAGCCACAGCAAACCGAGCAAACGCTGCGCCAGATTTTGCAGGATGTCAAAGCCGCCAACGCTGAACCATTGTTAATGCAAATACGTCTGCCTGCAAACTATGGTCGCCGTTATAATGAAGCCTTTAGTGCCATTTACCCCAAACTCGCCAAAGAGTTTGATGTTCCGCTGCTGCCCTTTTTTATGGAAGAGGTCTACCTCAAACCACAATGGATGCAGGATGACGGTATTCATCCCAACCGCGACGCCCAGCCGTTTATTGCCGACTGGATGGCGAAGCAGTTGCAGCCTTTAGTAAATCATGACTCATAAAGCAACGGAGATCCTGACAGGTAAAGTTATGCAAAAATCGGTCTTAATTACCGGATGTTCCAGTGGAATTGGCCTGGAAAGTGCGCTCGAATTAAAACGCCAGGGTTTTCATGTGCTGGCAGGTTGCCGGAAAGCGGATGATGTTGAGCGCATGAACAGCATGGGATTTACCGGCGTGTTGATCGATCTGGATTCGCCAGAAAGTGTTGATCGCGCAGCCGACGAAGTGATCGCCCTGACCGATAATTGTCTGTATGGGATCTTTAACAATGCCGGATTCGGCATGTATGGCCCCCTTTCCACCATCAGCCGTGCGCAGATGGAACAGCAGTTTTCTGCCAACTTTTTCGGCGCGCACCAGCTCACCATGCGCCTGTTACCCGCGATGTTACCGCACGGTGAAGGGCGTATTGTGATGACCTCATCGGTGATGGGATTAATCTCCACGCCGGGTCGAGGCGCTTACGCAGCCAGTAAATATGCGCTGGAGGCGTGGTCAGACGCGCTGCGCATGGAGCTGCGCCACAGCGGAATTAAAGTCAGCCTGATTGAACCCGGTCCTATTCGTACTCGTTTTACCGACAACGTCAACCAGACACAAAGTGATAAACCTGTCGAAAATCCCGGCATCGCCGCCCGCTTTACGTTGGGGCCGGAAGCGGTGGTCGACAAAGTGCGCCATGCTTTTATTAGCGATAAGCCGAAGATGCGCTATCCGGTAACGCTGGTGACCTGGGCAGTAATGGTGCTCAAGCGCCTGCTGCCGGGGCGCGTGATGGACAAAATATTGCAGGGGTGAGTTGAAGCGCGCGCTTAAGCCCCCATGTCAAAGAAAATATCGACAACAGAGAGCGACTCCATGTCCGTAGAAAATATTGTCAACATTAACGAATCTAACCTGCAACAGGTTCTAGAACAGTCGATGACCACTCCGGTGCTGTTCTATTTTTGGTCTGAACGTAGTCAGCACTGTTTGCAGTTAACCCCAATTCTGGAAAGCCTCGCGGCGCAGTACAACGGGCAATTTATTCTGGCGAAGCTGGACTGCGACGCGGAGCAGATGATTGCCGCCCAGTTTGGTCTGCGCGCGATTCCAACCGTGTATCTTTTCCAGAACGGGCAACCGATAGACGGCTTCCAGGGGCCGCAACCGGAAGAGGCGATCCGCGCCCTGCTGGATAAAGTGCTGCCGCGCGAAGAAGAACTGAAAGCGCAGCAGGCGATGCAGCTGATGCAGGAAGGCAATTACACCGACGCCCTGCCATTGCTGAAAGACGCCTGGCAGTTGTCGAATCAGAACGGGGAGATCGGCCTGCTGCTGGCAGAAACGCTGATTGCGCTGAACCGTTCTGAAGATGCAGAAGCGGTACTGAAAACCATTCCGTTACAGGATCAGGACACCCGCTACCAGGGGCTGGTGGCGCAAATCGAACTGCTGAAGCAGGCGGCAGATACGCCGGAAATTCAACAGCTGCAACAGCAGGTGGCAGAGAATCCAGAAGATGCCGCACTGGCGACGCAACTGGCACTGCAACTGCATCAGGTTGGGCGCAATGAAGAGGCGCTGGAGTTACTGTTTGGGCATCTGCGTAAAGATCTCACCGCCGCAGACGGTCAGACGCGTAAAACGTTCCAGGAGATCCTCGCTGCGCTGGGTACAGGTGATGCACTGGCGTCGAAGTATCGCCGCCAGCTGTATGCGTTGTTGTATTGAGTTTCCGTTGATCGGCACATGAACCACAACGCCGGATGCGATGCTGCGCATCCGGCATTGCATCATTTCTTCTTCAATTGCGTCACCACCAACTGGTGGCGCGAATTGTAAAACTTACGATAGGTTAAATAGCAGGCAATAATGGTCGACAGGCTGGCGGTTGAGAGCAGCATAAAGGTCACCATAATCTGATATTTAATCGCCTTCACCGGATCAATCCCGGCAAATATCAGCCCGGACATCATTCCCGGTAAACTCACTAAGCCAACCGTTTTTGCTGAATCGACCGTCGGAATTAAAGCCGCGCGAATACTGTCGCGAATCAATATCGCTGAAGCCTGCTTCGGCGTCGCGCCAAGACTCAATTTCTCCTGAATCTGTTGCTGTTCGCTAATAACCCGTTGCCCTAAATTGTTGTAACACAACCCCACCGCTACCATGGCGTTACCGGCTATCATCCCGGCGATAGGGATCACCTGCATCGGGATAAATTCAATCGACCCTGAGAGAATCAGCACCGCCAGGGTAATTCCCGCCCCGACCGTAATGGCAATAAACGATGAGATAAAAGCTTTAGCAATATATTTACTGCGTTTTTGCGCGTTCCACGCCGCATTAAAGCAGATAAATAACACCATCAATAATGTCAGGCTGGCATCATCCACGCTGAAAATATACTTCAGCACATAGCCGACAATAATCAGCTGAATTATCGCGCGCCCGACGCTCCAGAGAATATCTTTCTCCAGCGCCAGTTTTTCTTTATGGCTAATTAAGATTGCCACCACCACCAGCATTAATGCCAGTGCTAATGATTCGTTAGTAATATTATGCGAGTTCATAGCGTGCTTCCTGCATTTCTCCGGCATGCGGTTGCAGTGTAATCACCTTATCCGCATGATTAATTTCGTCTTTATCGTGTGTCACCCACAGCACGGCAATATTTTGCTCGCGCACATAACGGTGGATCATCTCATTAACGTTATGTTTATTACTTTCGTCCAGCGCACTGGTGATTTCATCCAGCAATAAAACCTTCGGCATAAATTGCAGGTTACGAATCAATGAGATGCGTTGTTTTTCACCACCAGATAGCTCGGCGATATTCTTCGTCAAAATGGTGTCCGGTAAGGCGAAGCGTTCGAGAAAATCGAGAAAAATGGCTGGGTCAGGCTGTTGGTTACGGATCTGCCAGGGAAAGATCAGATTATCGTATACCGTGTCGCCAAACAGCGTCGGCGTCTGGGCGCAATAAGAGACTTGCTGGCGGTAGCTTTCTGGCTTTAGTGTGCTGACATCCTCACCTTCAAACAGTAACGTTCCGCTGGTTGGGCTGATCAATGAAGCAACTATTTTTAGCAGCGTACTTTTGCCACAACCAGAAGGACCGGTAATTAACTTAAATTCGCCAGCACGCAGCGAAAAATTGATGTTATTAAGAATCTTCGCATCACCCACCAGATATCCTACGTTTTGTAGCTGAAGCAAAGGACTATTTTCCTGCATCGCTGTTCCCTTTTTCTGATTTTTACTAAAAACAGTTTATCCTTCGCAGGAATAAGGGGGAACTCTCTTTCAGTAATCAGGTATAATTTGTTTAATCAAGCAGCAATTTTGCTGATTATGGACGGTACAACAGGAGGTTTTTCCGATGCTTATCTTTATCCCGATTCTCATTTTTGTCGCGCTGGTCATTGTCGGCGCGTGCGTCAAAATCGTGCCGCAGGGCTATCAGTGGACAGTAGAACGTTTTGGTCGCTATACCAAAACGTTACAGCCTGGGCTAAGTCTGGTGGTGCCGTTTATGGATCGCATTGGTCGCAAGATCAATATGATGGAGCAAGTGCTCGACATCCCTTCCCAGGAAGTTATCTCGAAAGATAACGCCAACGTTACCATCGATGCCGTGTGCTTTATTCAGGTGATTGATGCCCCGCGCGCGGCTTATGAAGTCAGCAATCTGGAGCTGGCGATCATCAACCTGACCATGACTAACATCCGTACCGTGCTGGGTTCAATGGAACTTGATGAAATGCTCTCTCAGCGCGACAGCATCAACTCACGCCTGCTGCGTATTGTCGATGAGGCCACCAACCCGTGGGGGATTAAAGTCACCCGTATTGAAATTCGCGACGTGCGCCCACCGGCAGAGCTTATCTCTTCAATGAACGCGCAGATGAAAGCGGAACGTACCAAACGCGCTTACATCCTTGAAGCGGAAGGGATCCGTCAGGCGGAAATCCTCAAAGCTGAAGGTGAAAAACAGTCGCAAATCCTGAAAGCGGAAGGCGAACGTCAGTCGGCGTTTTTACAGGCTGAAGCTCGTGAACGTTCTGCCGAAGCGGAAGCCCGCGCGACCCAAATGGTGTCGGAAGCCATTGCTTCTGGTGATATTCAGGCGGTGAACTACTTCGTCGCACAGAAATACACCGAAGCGTTACAACAGATTGGTTCCTCCAGTAACAGCAAAGTGGTGATGATGCCATTAGAGGCCAGCAGCCTGATGGGGTCGATTGCCGGGATTGCTGAACTGGTGAAAGACAGCGCGAACGAGCGAAATAAATCATGATCGAGATGATAGCTATCCATCCGCATATTTTTTGGCTCAGTCTCGGCGGTTTATTGCTGGCTGCCGAGATGCTGGGCAGCAATGGTTATCTGCTTTGGAGCGGTGTCGCAGCGGTGATTACTGGCCTGGTGGTCTGGTTGCTACCGCTGGGTTGGGAGTGGCAAGGGGTGATGTTTGCCATTCTGACGCTGCTCGCCGCCTGGCTGTGGTGGAAATGGTTGTCGCGGCGGGTGCGCGAACAAAAGCACAGCGACAGTCATCTTAATCAGCGCGGTCAACAATTGATCGGCAGACGGTTTGTACTGGAATCACCGCTGGTCAATGGGCGAGGTCATATGCGCGTCGGCGACAGTTCATGGCCTGTCAGCGCCAGCGAGGATCTCGGTGCAGGTACGCATGTTGAGGTGATTGCGATAGAAGGGATAACGCTGATTATCCGTGCGGTCATCGCCTGATGCGACGCTGACGCGTCTTATCATGCCTACAAAACTGCACTCAACCGTAGGCCGGATAAGGCGTTTACGCCGCATCCGGCGGTTATGCGCTGATGCCTGATGCGGCGCGGGCGCGTCTTATCATACCCTGGAAGTCTGCGCCCGAATCGTAGGCCGCCTCCGCTATATTAACTGGCATTGGCAAATTACTCGTCACTACCTTTATTCATGTTTTTTTGGTCTTCATCCGGATAGTGTTTTTTTAGATATTCCAGGACGTTTTTATTGACCTTGTGTTGGGTATACACCCACCCTTTCCAGTAATCAGGCTGGTCCAGGTAAACTTCTGGCGGAATGGTAAAATCAGAAAGCGTTAACCATTCGGCTAACAGATCGGGGTTTCGTTTCTGGATTAACTGCAACAGCATAATCAGTGACATAGCTGAGGCAGGAGCCGTACTATCGCCACTTAAATATTTCCACACTGTTGACCGGTTCGAACGAAAAAGGATCGGTAGCAATGCCCGGTCCAGATTCATTTCATTAAAAATCTTCTCAAATTCATTCATTTAAATTTTCCTGCCTGGCGTAAACCTCTTAAAAATTGAGATTTATCAAAGATAACGCATTTTAGCACACATCAGGAACCGCTTCACGTTTAGTCCAGAAACAGAATTTATTTCGCTTATCAAAACAAGTCTTTACTCTTTTTTACATTGAAAGAGCACAAAATGATTTTCGATTTTATTTATATAAGAAACATTTTTTGTTTCTTATTGGTGGTGTTTACGCTTACACCAGACAAAAATGCGCTTTACATCACACAAATGGCGGCGTAGATTTCGATTAAATTGCAACGCAGATTAATTCTTATAACAACGTTTTACGTTGCTTATAGAAACAAATATGTGACTTACTTTGAAAGAGAAAAAATGCATGAAAACTGTAAAGCTGTCTTTACTGGCTGTCGTTGTTGCTACCGCGGTAAGTCCATCTGCGTTTGCGGGTGATACTGTTGAGGCGGCAACGACAGAATTAACGGTAATCCAGCCAGGAATGTCGCAATCGGAAATTGATCAGAAAATTGGTCGATTTTTAGAAAGGACAGGGAATAGTGTAGCCGCACAAAATTATCTGATTGCGCATGATTACCAGACAACGACGCCTCAGGAAAATACAGCTGCTTCTCCCGTACAGCCCACCAATACGCTGAACCCGATAACCAATCAAGCGCAGACCGACCGCGACAACGGGCAGGATACCGCCATTCAGGACGCGCAGCACGCCGCCAACTGGGCTTCACTGAAAGCTGATGACGCGCAGCACGCCATCACGGTGGCGCAGACGGATATTGATGCCAATACAGCCGCCATCACCGATACCCGTAATGATGTCTCCGCAGTGCAGTCAGACGTCACCAACATAAAAGGCGATGTCGCACATGCCCAGTCAACGGCTGACCATGCCAACGCTAACGCCAACACCGCTCTGATTAACGGCGTCAAACTTTCCGGTGCTGTGACAGAAAACAAAAACAACATCGAACAGAACCGCAGCGATATTGCTGACCAGCAGAAACTGTTGGCATCAAACGAGCAAAAACAGATCGTCCGCGACAACGGGCAGGATACCGCCATTCAGGACGCACAACATGCCGCCAACTGGGCTTCACTGAAAGCTGATGACGCGCAACACGCCATCACGGTGGCGCAGACGGATATTGATGCCAATAAAGCCGCCATCACCGACATCCGTAATGATGTCTCCGCAGTGCAGTCAGACGTCACCAACATAAAAGGCGATGTCGCACATGCCCAGTCAACGGCTGACCATGCCAACGCTAACGCCAACACCGCTCTGATGAACGGCGTCAAACTTTCCGGTGCTGTGACAGAAAACAAAAATAATATCGAACAGAACCGCAGCGATTTTGCTGACCAACAGCAACAACTCGACGAAACCCGGAAAATCGTTGCCGCCACCGGGGATGTGCAGACTGCCGCCCGATATCAGAGCATGATTGACGCCAGACAGACAGCCGCTGCCAATGCGCAACAGGCACAAGCTGACACCCAGCAGCAACAAATGGACGATCAGCAGAAACAAATCGACGCGACGCAAAAAACGGTTTCCGCACTTGGCGATGCCCAGACCAACGCACATTATCAAGAGATGGTTAACGCCGGACTGAGAGCACAAAATGATGCGAATGCGCGTACTGCAGCAGAACAAAAACAAAAAATAGATACTCTGGCGACTAACCAGGCAACGCAACAGCATATCAATAGTGTGCAGTACGGGGAACAAATTCAGCGTCTGGCGCAAGACTCAACACAAACGCATGAACAAATTGACAGCCTGACACAAGACGTAACCCAAACGCATCAGCAGTTAAGCAACACGCAAAAACGAGTAGCGGATAATAGCCAGCAGATTACTACGCTCAATAACCATTTCAGTTCGCTGAAAAACGAAGTTGAGGACAACCGTAAAGAAGCCAATGCGGGAACTGCATCAGCCATCGCTATCGCCTCACAACCACAGGTGAAAGCCGGTGACTTTATGATGATGTCAGCGGGAGCGGGAACCTTCAACGGTGAATCTGCGGTGTCTGTCGGAACATCTTTTAATGCCGGAACGCATACCGTGATTAAAGCCGGTGTCTCTGCGGATACGCAATCTGATTTCGGCGCGGGTGTCGGCGTGGGATATTCTTTCTAATATTCCAATCCTCAATATAAATAAGAGCAAGGAAGCTTGCCGGGTTTCACCTCTTCATTAATTTGTACATTATTTAAGGTTAACAATGATGAATAGTTCCATTAAATCGTTTTCCCTGCTGGCGGTTATATTACTGGCTGGCTGTAGTTCACCCACTTCCCGCATCGCAGATTGCCAGGCGCAGGGCGTCAGCCATGACACCTGTTATCTCGCAGAACAACAGCGTCAGACGGCTATTTTAAGTGCATCCGAGGCGCAGGCATTTAAAAATGCAGAAGCCGCACAACATGCCCAGGCCGCTAAAAAATCTATTTATAAAGGATTTGGCATGACCTTTAGAATGAGCAGTAAGAACTTTGCTTATCTCAATGATTCATTATGTGCAATTGATGAAGACAATAAAGATGCCACTGTTTATCAGTCAGGTCTTTATAACGTCATTGTTTATCACCACACGGGAAAAGTCGCCTTAATGAAGGAAGGTCAGTTTGTGGGTTATTTAAAATGAAGGAGCAAAGGAAAATCCCCCTGACGCATATTATGATTATCGGTGCGTTTATTTTTGCCTTCTTGCAAGTGGTGTTATTAGCCTCCCTGGTTCACGCTGTGAATGTTAACAACGAAATCCAGGAAGGCTTATTTCAATCGGGGCGCATAATGGTAGAAAGTTTGCAGCATATTCTTTCGGTGCAAACGGGGATTAACTGATTTTCACCCCGCCCGATGATGACAGCAGCCGGAGAGATTTTCGATAATCGGGCAGTCGGCGCTGTCATCACCAGGGCAGGCATTCGCCAGCGCCAGTAGCTGGTCGCGCATGGATTGCAGCTCCTCAATGTGCCGTTCGATCTCCGCTACCTTCTCCAGCGTGCGCCGTTTTACATCGGCGCTGTGACGCTGTGGGTCGTTAAACAGATTCACCAGTTCGCCGCTCTCTTCCAGGTTAAAGCCCACCTGGCGCGCCTGGCGCAGTAAGGTCAGTTCGTTGAGATGCTGCTGCGTGTAGGTTCGATAACCATTTTCGCTGCGCATCGGCGGCGTCACCAGCCCCTTCTCTTCATAGAAGCGGATTGCTTTGCTGGTCAGGCCGGTAATTTTTGCTACATCGCTAATGTTCATCGTTCGCGCAACGCCTCCTGTGCTTTATTAAAGGGTTTCAACAGATAATCCAGCACGCTTTTTTTGCCGGTGCGGATATCGACCGTCGCCACCATGCCGGGAAATATCGGAAACTGCTGTTTATGTTTATTTTCCAGATGGTTGCTGAAAGTGCGAATGTACACCCGATAGTAATAAACATCGCGCCGCACTTCATCCTGTACGGTGTCTGGTGATATTACCGCCACTTCTCCCGGCAGGCCGCCGTAGATGGAGTAATCGTAGGCAGTTATTTTCACCAGCGATTTTTGCCCCGGGTGGATAAACGCCACATCGCGCGGGGAGATTTTTGCCTCAATCAGCAGTTGCTCATCCAGCGGCACGATGGTCATCAGTTTACCACCGGGGGCAATGACGCCGCCAACCGTGGTGACGTCAATGTCCTGAACAATGCCACGTACCGGCGCGGTAAAGTTGAGCCGGGTGAGAGAATCTTCCCGCCCGCGGATCACCGAACGCTGGGTTTCCACTTCCGCATTGGCTTTCGCTAACTCTTCGCGCGCCTGAACGTAATATTGCGTGCGCACGTCGCTGAGTTTGTTTTCCATTTCATTGGCCTGGCGTTGCAGGCGCAGCACTTCAACGCTGCTCGCCGCCCCCTGTTTTACCAGCGGCTGGGTCATCGCCAGTTCGCGGTTGACCAGGCTAATCCCCTGCGTCAGCCCGGTGGTGGCTTTGTTCAGCCCGTCGCGGCGAGTGTTGTACAACGCCGTTTCCGACTCGATAAGTTCGGGGAATTTATTCAGTTCGTCAGGGAAGACCAGCGGTTTATTACTCACTTCCGCCCGCAGCCGCGCCGAGGTTGCCAGCGCCGCGTACAGCCGCGACATTGCTTCCTGGACGTCGGATTCCGTTTTGGTGCGGTTAAGCTGCGCCAGCGGCTGGCCCTGTTCAACAATATCGCCAACCTTGACGTCGAGATGATACAGAATTCCGCCTTCCAGCGACTGCACCACCTGTTCGCGCCCGGAGGGTTCTACCGTGCCGCTGCCGGTGGTGACTTCATCAAGCTGGAAGTACCACGCCCAGCCGAGAAAACAGAGCAGCATCACAGCGGTAACGCGTACCGCCAGCGCCGAACGCGGCAAGCGGGGTTCAGTCAGGCCACGGTTGTATTGCAGTTGTCCGTTCATGCGGCAGACCCCTTATTCTTCTCCTGCAACACCACCCGTCGCGCCGTGGGTTCGCTCTGTTCACGCAAAATGGCCTCTTTCGCGCCATCCATCACAATCCGCCCCTGATCCATCACGATAATGCGGTCCACCAGTTGCAGCATCGCCGTGCGGTGAGTGGCGATAATCAGCGTGCGATGGCCAATCCACTGTTTCAGTTGTTCGATTAAATGCGCTTCCGCCATTTCGTCCAGCGAGGCGCTGGGTTCATCGAGCAGCACGATATTGGGTTGAGAGATGAGCAGCCGCGCCAGCAGCAGCGTTTGCCGCTGACCACCAGAGAGGCCAAATCCCCCTTCCTGAATCATGTAGTTGAGGCCGTTTTTCTGCTTCTGCACAAACGGCAGCGCCCCGCTGAGGGTTAACGCGCGTTCGATATCTTCATCGCTGGCTTCCGGCATCCCCATCGTCAGGTTTTCCCGCAGCGAACCGAAAAAGAGTCTCCCGGTCTGGCTCAGCAGCCCCATGTCGCGGCGCAGATCCGCCGGATCAAGCTGACCGATGCTGATGTTATCCAGCAGCACCTGCCCCTGCTGGGCGATACGCATTCCGGCGAGCATTTGCAGTAGCGTTGATTTACCCGCGCCGTTGCGCCCAAGAATGGCGATTTTCTCTCCGGCCTGAATGTTGAGTTTGCCAATCGCCACATCGGCAATTTTCTCTTCTTCGTCGTAATAAAAGATAGCGTTGCTGAACTGATAATTGCCGTGTAGCACCGCTTTATGCACCAGTTTGCCGTGTTCCGGCTGATCCACCGGGCGCTTCATCAGTTCATCAAGTCCGTTGCGCGCCACTTTCGCCTGCTGCCAGCGCGAGAGCACGCCGGATATCTGCGACAGCGGCGCGATGGTGCGCGAAGCCAGGATCGTCGTCCCGACCAGTGCGCCGGTAGTCATGTCGCCGTTCATCACCATAAAGCAGCCCACCAGAAGCACCACCACGTAAACGATGGACTGCACTTCCTGGGTCCAGGTGAGCAGTAGCCCGGTGAGAAAACGTTGCTTCATGCTGATGGACGAGGCCACGTCGTTGGTGTGGTTCCACTGATTCTGAAAACGCTGTTCGGCGCGCAGCAGCTTAATATCTTCAATCGACTGCACGGCTTCCACCAGCGTAGCGTTACGCACCGCCGACTCGCGCATCCCTTCGTTCGCCAGCCGCGCCAGCGGTCGTTGCACCAGCAGGCCGGGGATCACCAATAACGGCAGCGCCAGCAAAACCACCAGCACCAGCCAGCCGCCGATCATCCATAAAATAAAGACAAACAGCAGGAAGAACGGCAGATCCGCCACCGCGCCGATGGTGGTGGAAGTAATCAGCTCCCGCACCGATTCCAGCTCGCGGATCTGCGAGATAAACGATCCGGTGGATTTCGATCGCACGTTATTTTTCAGCCGTAATGCGTGACCAAAAACGCGATCCGAAATGCGCAGATCCGCCCGCTTGCCGATCACATCCGAAAGATGTGTGCGCACCATGCGCATACAGAACTCAAACAGGATCGCCATCATCACCCCGGCGAACAGCACCCATAGCGTCGGGTACGATTGCGCCGGAACCACCCGGTCGTAAACCTGCATCGAGAAAATCATCGCCGCCAGCGCCAGCACGTTCGCCACCAGCGAGGCCAGCATAATATCGCCGTAGCGCCGCCAGTCTTTTAGGGAAAGGCTCCAGAACCAGTTCGCCTGATACGGGCGAATGTAGTCATCCACCCGCGCGTCAGGGATGGCGCTGAGCGGGCGCAGTAGCGCCAGTTCAACGATTTTATCCTCAACATCCGCGACGTTAAGCGTAGTTTCCAGCCCTTCGTCACCGCTGAACTGAATGCTGATATTGTCGTGATTGTCACGGCGGGTGATCACGCCAACCTGCTGATTATCAAATACCGCGATCAGCGGCAGCCGCCAGGGGTTAAGCGAATCAGCGGAAAACTCCACCAGCCGCAGCCCCATTCCCAGTTGCCGCGCCATGTCGGTGAGCAACTCCTCCCGCTTGCTGTCGCGCTCCCAGTTGACGGTCGCGCGCACGTTCTCCTGAGAAAAATCAAGGCGGTAATAACGCGCCACGGCGATCATCGCCTCCAGCCAGGCTTCCACGGACTGGGCATTTTTTTTCATTCTCTACACCACCATCAACTGATGATTCGCCAGCAAAGTGGCGAGGTCGGTATGCACGCCCGTCAGCGTGACCACGTTAGTTGCCGCAAAAGTGCCGCCCGTGCCGTCGCGGTCGATCTGCACGATGGTGTCGCTGCCGCTCTGGGTGACTTTGACAAAATCACCGATGTTTCCGGCCTGCGCATCCAGCGTTGCCACGCCGTTGACGTAGCTGGCTTTGCCGTTGCCGGTGTAGCCGCTGCCCTGTAACAGTTCACGAATATCAATGCGATCGGTGTCGGCGGTGCCTTCCCATGTCCCTACCGTAAAGCCATTCACCACATCCGAGCCGTTGCCGCCAGTGGCGTCACTGGCGTTGAGCAGTTTATAGAGCAAGGTGTCGTGACCGCCGTTGCCGATGTTGAGCGTGTCGTTGCCGCCGCGCCCTTCCAGTTGGTTATCGCCGCTGCTGCCGGTCAGAGTGTCGTTAAAATTCGAGCCGGAAATGCCTTCGATATTGGTAAATGTCGAGGTGTTAAAGCCAGTAGCCTGCGCGGTGGTGCTGCTTAAGTTCGCGGTCACGCCCACCGTCGAGAGGCGGAAATCAACCACGTCCATCCCGCCATTCGCCAGCCACGTTCCGGTGCCGGAGCTGTACACCCAGCCGCCGGAGCCATCGTAAGTATCGGTGCCTGCGGTGGCGAAGAAGGTGTCGTTATAGCCCGTGCCGACGAACTTGCCGTTGTTGCTTGCGGTGCCTGCTTCGGCGCTGAGATCGTAAGCGTGAGTGGCATCGGTGGCCTGTAAGCCGCCCCAGGTGGTGTTTACCGTCTGGTCGATATTGCTGGCGGTGGTGCCGGTGGATTTGATCAGCACCGCGTTGTAGGTTTCCCCGGCGTTCAGCCCGTAGAAGTTGACCAGCGCCGAGGTGTCGTTAACCCCCATCCCCGACTGCGGGTTAATGATTTGCGTGGCGACCAGCACCCCCGCCGAGTTGTACAGCTTCACGGTATTGCCGTAATAGACGTTAATGCCGTTGGGATCGGTGATGCGCAGGTGCAGCGAAGTGCCGTAGCTCACCGTGTTGGTGTTGCGAATAAGATAGACGCTGCCCGACTGTTTAGTCACCAGCACATCCACCGCGCCGTCCCAGTCGTAGTCCATTGCCGCCACGCCGCTGGTCGTACCGCTCTGACTGCTTCCGAGGGCCGATTGTGTCCAGTTGCTGGCGTTGCTGACGTTGGTATAAAGATACGATTGTCCGGTCTGGGCGATACGGGCGATATCCATCAGACCGTCATGGTTCCAGTCCACCGCCACGCTAAACTGGCTGGCGTAGGTGGTTGCCGTTGCCCCCACCGCCACCGGACTGCCCAGCACGCCGTTGGTGTTGAATAACAGGGAGCCGTAGTTAGCTCTTCCCTGGCTGGCAGGCAGGAAGAGATCCATATCGCCGTCACCATCGAAATCCGCCCAGGTCATGGAAACGCTGCTGCTCATAGCGCCACTGCCCGCCCCGCTCAGGAAGGTATTGGTGGTGTTCTGCCCCCAGACAAACGTCCCATTCCCCTAGTTGATGAGCGAAGATAGCGTGTAATAGTTGTTCAGGTTGTAGGTGTGCTGAACCAGGTCGATCCTGCCGTCATTGTTCAGATCGACGCCAGAACCTTCGTTGAGCGAAAGATACCCCGTCACCGCCCCGCCCACCGTGGCGCTACCGCCGCTGTTCGACGTGGTGGAGTTACCTACCAGCGTACCTGCGTTGTTCCACAGGAAGGTGTTGGAGTCCGGCCCGCCCGCGTCGCCAATCCAGAAGTCGAGATAGCCGTCGCCCTCTTTATCAAATGCCACAATCGAGCCGTACCACGTCAGGGTGCCGACGGTGACCTGAATAGCGCTGGAAAAGGTGCCATCGCCGTTATTGGTAAAGCCGTTGATATAGCCTGTACCGTAGTCATCACGGGTGATAAACAGATCGCCCGTACCGTTACGGTCGTAATCGGCGATGGAGCTGGTGGCATAGTTGTTGCCGCTCTGATACAGCGTCAGCGCGGTCTTCGACCAGGTGAGTGGGTCAGTCGATTGCATTACCTGCTGGTTTGCCAGCACCGTCCACATCCCGTGCGAGTCGAGGCCGTAGGTCAGCCCCCAGGCGGTGGTTTTGCTGGTGGTGGTCCAGGTCGGTGTATAATCAATCGTTGCGTTAACCGTCACCGTGCCGTTACTAATATTGGCGTTATTGCCGTTTCCCGCCGAGCTTTTTACCTGCGCAGTAACGGTATAGGCGGTCGCGGAAACTGTCAGCGCATCGGTATCCGGCAGTTGCACATACCAGGTGTTGTGCGCCGGATCGACTACCACCGCACCGCCCGGTTCAGAGGTGTAGGTTTTGCCATTGATCACCACTTCAACATACTGCCCGCTGGCGAGTGCCGCCGTGATCACCCCGCTGATAATCGGCGTGGTATCGCGCGTGGTCTGGCTGGTAATTTGCGCCAGCGTGGTCGGAATAGAGGTATCGACCGTCAGGACAAAATCACTGGAGGAGGTGATATTCCCCGCCAGATCCACCACTCGCGCGCTGTAGGTGTAGGCACCGCTCACCAGCCCGCTGTCGCTGTAGGTCCAGTTCAGTGCGCCTACCATCGTTACCGCGCCTAACAGCAGGCCGTTACGGTAGAGGTAAACCACTTCACCGCTGGCAAGCGGGCCGGAGAGCACGCCGTTCAGCAACGGCGTAGTGTCGTCGGTGGCCTGCGAACTGCTTAATGTCCCCTGCCGCTGCCCGACGTCATCAGTGTACGACACAATGGTCGGCGTCGCGGTGGGGTTAATCGTATCGACCACCACCGTTTTCGACACCACCGGACCGGTATTTCCCGCCAGATCCAGCACCCGCACCTGATAAACGTAGCTGCCGTCGGTCAGCGTGCGGCCGTCGGTGTAGGTCCACTGCGTGCCGTTGGTGGTGAGCGTGATCCAGGTCGCGCCGCCGTCGAGGCTAATCTGCGCCACTTCGCCGCTGGCAAGCCCCGCCCCCAGCGAACCGGTCAGCGTGAGCGAGGTATCGCTGGTGATAAAGTCAGTTGCCGAACTCCCCGTGTCGGTGCTGATGCTGGCGATGGTGAGCACCTGCGCTGGGTTCACGGTGTCAATCTGCGCCGACTGGCTGCCGGTTGCGCCAACGTTGCCCGCCAGATCGACCACCCGCACCTGCCAGGTGGTGGTGCCGTTGGTGAGCGTGCGTCCGTCAACGTAACTCCAGTTAAGGCCGTCTGCGGCGACGGTCACGTTCACCCAGGTTGCGCCGTTGTCGGTACTGATTTGCGCGAACTCGTTAGCGCCGAGCGCCGCCCCCAATACGCCGCGCACGGTAAGCGAGGTGTCGCTGGTAATAAAATCGCTGCTGCTGGCTCCGGTGTCATCGCTGATACCGGTAATGGTGATACTTTTCGCCGCTTCCGGGCTGGTGGTGTCGACCACCACATTTTGCGTTGCGGTCTGCCCAACGTTCCCCGCCAGATCCACCACCCGCACCGTGTAGTTCCAGGTGCCGTCGGTCAGTGTGCGACCATCGGCATAGCTCCAGCTGGTGCCGATAACGGTTAACGTGGTCCAGGTGACACCGCCGTCGAGGCTGATTTGCGCCCGTTCATCGGCGGCAAGCGCCGCGCCGAGCGTGCCGCGCACGGTCAGCGTGGTGTCGCGAGTAACAAAATCGCTGCTACTTAACCCAGTGTCATCGCTGATGCCAGCAATGGCGATGGTTTTGCTCGCCAGCGGCGCGGTGGTGTCCACAGTGACTATCTGGCTGGCGGTCGCGCCGATATTTCCGGCGGTGTCGATAACCCGCACCTGATAGTTGTAGTTGCCATCGGTCAGCGTCCGCCCGTCAAGCCAGGTCCAGGTCAAACCGCTTACCGAAAGATTCTGCCAGGTGGTGCCGCCATCAATGCTGATTTGCGCGAACTCACCGGCAGAAAGCGCCGCGCCCAGCGTGCCGCTTACCGCAAGCGTCGTGTCGCTGGTGACAAAATCGTTAGTGATCAGGCCCGTATCGGTAGTGATCGCGCTGATGGCGATGGTTTTCACCGCGGGATCTGGCGCGATGGTGTCGATCACCACATTCTGGCTGTCGGTGGCACCGACGTTGCCCGCAGCGTCAATCACCCGCACCTGATAGAGATAGTTGCCATCGGTCAGCGTGCGGCTGTCGTTATAGCGCCAGGTCGTGCCGGTAACGGTGAGCGTGGTCCAGGTTACGCCGCCGTCGATACTGATTTGTGCCGTCTCGTTACTGGCAAGCGCGGCGGTGAGCGAGCCGTTGACCACCACCGGGCTGACGCTGGTGATAAAGTCGCTGGCGCTAAGCCCGGTGTCGGCTTGCAGGGAATCGATATTAATACCCATCGCCGGGGCGCTGAGATCGACAGTAATGGTGTGATTGCTGCTGCCGGTGTTGCCAATGGCGTTGCTCACCGAGGCGTTAATCACGTAGGCATTGCCGTCCGCCAGCGAAGTGACATCGGCGCTGCCGAGGGTGTAGCTCCAGCTACCGCCGGTCTGTACCGTGGTGGTGTAGGTTTTGCCGTTTAAGGTCAGGGTCAGCGTCTGTCCGACCGGCGCGGTGGTGGTGCCGCTGATCACCAGCGATGTGCCGTGTTCCGCCGCGTTCACCACATCATCGCCCGCAAAGGTGTTGATGGTGACGGTGGGCACATCGCCGTTCAGCGTCACGCCACGGCTGGCGCTGCCGGGGTTTCCGGCCTGATCGCTAACCGTCGCGCTAATGGTGTAGCTGCCGTCGCTTAATCCGGCAAACTGCTGCGCCGGAATAAACACCGACCAGCTTCCGCCGCTGCCGACCGTTGCAGTCCAGCTCTGACCGTTAAAGGTGACGGTCACCGTCTGGCCCACTTCAGCGGTGGTGGTGCCGCTGATGGTCTGCCCGGCAAGCTGCTCGGCGTTGTTGATAATATCGTCACCCGCCACCGTGGCGATGGTGACCGTTGGCGCAACGGTATCGACGGTCAGGGCGTGCGTGGTTTGACCGGGGTTACCGGCGCGATCGTTCACGCTGGCGGTAATGGTCTGTGCGCCCTGCCCGAGCGCTGCCAGATCTGCCGCAGGCACGTTCAGCGCCCAGGTGCCATTGGCGGCCACCGTGGCGGTATAAGTTTTGCCTCCAAAGGTGACGGTTACCGTCTGCCCTACTTCCGCGCTGGTCGAGCCGTTAAGGGTTAACGGCTGCTGCTGTTCGGCGGCGTTGAGTCGGTCGTCCGTTGAAACCGTGTTTATGCTGATAACCGGCGCGGTGAGATCCACCGCCACACTGCGCGAGGCCGTGGCGCTGTTTCCGGCGCTGTCCTGGGCGGAGGCGCTAACCGTGTAGCTGGTGCCATCCGCCAGTGCCGCGACGTCTGCCGCCGGCACGTTCACACTCCAGCTCCCGTTGTTCTGAATGGTAGCGCTGTAGCCTTTGCCGTTAAGCAACACGGTCACCACTGTACCTGCGGCAAAGTTCGTTCCGGTGCCGCTCAGGGTCAGCGCACTGCCCGCTTCGGCGGCGTTAATAATATTATCGCCGCTGATGGTGCTGACCGAGAGCGACACTGCCGCCGTGTTTACCTGCACGTTGTGCGTCTGCGTACTGCTGTTGCCTGCGCTATCGGTAATGGTGGCGCTGATGGTCACCGTGCCGTCCGCAAGGCCGGAAATCACGCTGGCAGGCACGCCGACGCTCCAGTTGCCGCTGGCATCGGTGCTGGTGACATACTGCTGCCCGGCGATGGTCACCACCAGGCGGTCGCCCGCGACCGCGCCCGTGGCGGTGCCGCTGATAATCTGCGCCTGAGTGTGTTCGACGTTGTTAATCACATCATCGCCCGCCACGGTGTTAAAGCTGATGACGGGCGCGGTGGTATCGACGGTCACACCTTTGCTGGCGCTGCCAGGGTTACCCGCCAAATCGCTGACCGAGGCGGTCAGGGTGTAGCCGTTATTGGCAAGTGCGGTTAAGTCGCTGGCGGGCAGCGTTAAACTCCAGCTGCCGTCTGCCTGCACCGTGGTCTGGTAGTTAGTGCCGTTAAGCGTGACGGTCAGCGTCTGCCCCGTCTCCGCCGTGCTGGTGCCGGATACCGTCACGCCCGCCGCCGCTTCGCTGGCGTTGATGATGTTATCACTGGCAATGGTGTTGATGGTCACCGTTGGCGCGGCGCTATCGACGCTGTATTCATACGTTGCCGTGGCGCTGTTGCCATTGACGTTAGTCACCCGCACCTGGGCGCTGGCATTGCCGTCACGCAGGGTCGCCATATCCACAGCCGGAACGGTGGTGCTCCAGCTACCGTTAGCCGCCACCGTGGTGGTGTAGGTTTTGCCGCCAAAAGTAATGGTAACTGTTTGCCCCGCTTCGACGCCGGACGTGCTGCCGGAGAGCGTTAGCGCCGCACCTTTTTCGGCGGCGTTAATCACATCATCGCTGGTGATGCTGTTTATGCTGACGGCGACAGTGCTGAGATCAACTGTCAGCGGATGGGTAATGCTGGTTTGCGTTCCGGCACTGTTCGCGCCGCTAACGGTAATGTTCAGCGTTCCCGCAGGCCAGTTGCTGACATCCGCCGCCGGAACGCCGACGCTCCAGCTGCCGTTTGCCAGCACCGTGGCGGCGTAAGTTTGGTTATTAATCACCACCGTCAACGCCGTACCTGCGGCAAAACCGGAACTGCTGCCAGTAATCACCTGCGCCTGAGCGTGTTCGATAATATTCACCACATCATCACCCGCGACGGTATCCACCCGCAGGCCGGGTAGACTGGCATCGATGGTGATATCGCGCGTGCCGCTACCGGTGTTGCCAACGGCGTTGGTTACCGAGACGTTAACGGTTAACTCACCGTTACCCAGCGCCTGCCAGTCGGCGGCAGGTACGCTCACATTCCAACTTAAATCAGCCTGGACGGTGGCGGTGTAAGTTTTACCGCCCAGTTCAACGGTGACGGTGCTGCCCGCCGCCGCCCCGGTGACCTGGCCGCTGATAGTTTGCGCGCTGCCTGCTTCTGCGGCGTTAATAATATCGTCCGTCGTTACCGGATTAATGGTGACGCCCGGTAGCGCGGTATTGACCTGCACGTTATGGCTGGCGGTGCTGCTGTTACCCTGAGCATTGCTGACGCTCGCCGTCACGCTGTAGGTGGCTTCGCCCAGCGCGCTGACAGCAGAGGCAGGCACGGTAACGCTCCAGTTGCCGGAGGCGTCGGTGGTGGCGCTGTAGTTTTGTCCGTTCAGCGTCACGGTGATCGCCGTACCCGCAGGCTGATCGCTGGTGCCGGAAAGCGCCAGATTCGATCCTTTTTCCGTCGCGTTGATCACATCATCGCCCGCGATGGTGTTGATGCTAATCACTGGCGCGCTGAGGCTGACGGTCACGGTGCGGCTGGCGTCGTCGCTATTACCTGCCCGATCGCTGACGCTGGCGGTGATGGTCTGCGCACCGCTACCGAGTGCCGCAACATCCGCCGCTGGAACGCCAACGCTCCAGTTGCCGGAGGCATCCAGGGTGGTGGTGTAGGTTTTGCCGTTGAGCACAACGCTCACCACATCGCCCGCTTCCCCGCCCGTGCTGGTGCCGGAGATCACCAGCGCCTGCGCATGTTCGGCATCGTTGATAATGTCATCGCCCGCCACAGTGTTAATGGTGAGAACCGGCGCGGTGGTGTCTACCGCCAGATTATGGCTGGCGCTGCCGGGGTTGCCCGCTTTGTCGTTGACCGTGGCGCTGACGGTGTAATTGCTTGCGCTCAGCGCGCCTAAGGCTGAAGGGGGAACGCTGACGCTCCAGCTACCGTCTGCCTGCACATTACCGCTGTAGGTTGCGCCGTTAAGGGTGACGGTGACCGTCTGCCCGGTTTCGGCGGTGCTGGTGCCGCTGATGGTGAGCGGGCTTCCCGCCTCCGTGGCGTTAAGAATATCGTCGCTGGCAATGGTGTTAATGGTGAGCGTCGGCGCGCTGGCGTCAACGCTGTACGCATGGATCGCCGAGGCGCTGTTACCGCTCGCGCTGCTAACGCTGGCCTGCACGTTCGCCGCGCCGTCTGGCAGGGTTGCTAAATCCCCCGCCGGAACGTTCACACTCCAGCTACCGTTGGCGGCGACGCTTGCAGTGTAGGTTTTGCCGCCCAAAGTGACGGTGACGGTTTGCCCGCTTTCAATTCCGCTGGTGCTGCCGGAAAGGGTCAGACCAGTGCCTTTCTCGGCGGCGTTAATTACGTCGTCGCTGGCAACGGTGTTGATGCTGATCGCCACCGCCGTTAAATCGACGGTGAACGGATGGCTGACGCTGACCGGATTTCCGGCGCTGCTCTGTCCTGTCGCTTCGACGATTAACTCCCCCGCAGGCCAGGCGCTGACGTTTGCCGCCGGAATGCCAACGCTCCAGCTCCCGTCCGCCTGTACCGTGGCGGAATAAGCCGTACCGTTAATCGTGATCGTCAATGGCACACCGGCATTCAGACCACTGCTGCCGCCGGTGATCACCAGCGCCTGCCCGTGTTCGATGCTGTTGACGATATCATCGCCCGCCACGGTATCCACGCGCAGACCCGGCAGGTTGGCATCAATGGTGATATCCCGCGAGCCGCTGCCAGTGTTGCCATTCGCGTTGGTGACCGAGGCGGTAATGGTCAAATCGCCATTGCCCAACGCCTGGAGATCGGCTGTCGGAACGGTGACGCTCCAGCTTAAGTTGCTCTGTACCGTGGTGGTGTAAGTGTTGCCGCCCAGCGTCACGGTGACCGTATCGCCTGCCGCCGCGCCCGTCACCTGCCCACTGATGGTCTGGCCCGCACCCGCTTCGGCGGCGTTGATAATATCGTCGCCCGCCACGGTGTTAATGGTGACACCCGGCAGGCCGCTGTCGACCAGTAAATTCGCCTGGCTGCTGGCGGTGTTGCCTGCCGCACTGGTGGCGCTGGCGCTGACGATATAGTTGGCCTGGCCTAAAGCCGCCAGATCGCTCACCGGCACGGTTAACGTCCAGTTGCCCGCCGCGTCGGTGGTAGCGCTGTAGTTATGACCGTTGAGTGTGACGGTAACCTGTGCGCCGGTCGCCAACCCCGTACTGCTACCGCTAATGGTCAACGGCTGGCCTTTTTCATCGGCGTTGAGGACGTTATCGCCGCTGATGGCGTTAAAGGTAATGGTCGGCAGCCCGGTATTGACCGTCACCTGATGGGTGGCGCTGCCGCTGTTTCCTCCGGCATCGGTGACGCTGGCGTTGATGGTCACCGTGCCGTTCGCCAGTGCCGAGACAACGCTTGCCGGAACGCCGACGCTCCAGTTGCCGCTGGCATCCAGCACCGTGGTGAAAGTATTTGTGCCGATAGTCACCGTCACGGTGCTACCGGTTGCCGCACCCGTGGCGGAGCCGCTGATAATCTGCGCCTGTGCGTGTTCCGTCGCGTTGATCACATCATCGCCTGCCACCGTGTTGATGGTGACGACCGGAACAGACGTATCCACCGTCAGGTTGTGATTAACCGAGGCCGGGTTTCCGGCTTTGTCGCTCACCGCCGCGCTAACGGTGTAGTTGCTGGCGGTCAGGGCGCTTACGTCGGCTTGAGGCACACTGACGCTCCAGCTACCGTCCGTTTGAACCGTGCCGGTATAGTTTTCGCCATTGAGGGTGACGGTCACCGTCTGCCCCGCTTCCGCAGTGCTGCTGCCGGTGATGGTCAGCGCAGCTCCGGCTTCGGCAGCGTTAAGAATATCGTCACCCGCAATGGTGTTAATGGTCACCGTTGGCACGCTGGCATCGACGCTGTAAGCGTGAGTCGTGGTGGCGCTGTTGCCGTTAACATTGCTGACGCTGGCCTGTGCGCTGGCATCGCCATTACGCAGGGCCGCCATATCCGCCGCCGGAACCGTGGTACTCCAGGAACCGTTCGCAGCCACCGTGGCGCTGTAAGTTTTGCCGCCAAAGGTCACGGTGACCGTTTGTCCGGCCTCCACACCAGAAGTGCTGCCGGAGAGCGTTAACGCCGCGCCTTTTTCGGCAGCGTTAATCACGTCATCGGCAGTAATGGCGTTGATGCTGACCGCCACCGCAGTGAGATCGACAGTCACCGGATGCGTAACGCTCACCGGATTTCCGGCGGTGGTGTTGCCGCTCGCCGTAATTGTGACCGTCCCCGCAGGCCAGGCGCTGACATCTGCCGCCGGAACGCCGACGCTCCATGAGCCATCCGCCAGTACCGCCGCAACATAGGTTTGCCCGTTAATGGTCAGCGTGACGTTGCTGCCCGCTGCCAGATCGGAGCTGCTGCCGGTAATCACCAGCGCCTGTCCGTGCTCGATAATATTGACCACGTCATCGCCCGCCACGGTGTCAATCCGCAGACCGGGCAGATTCGCGTCGATGGTGATTTCACGCGTGCCGTTACCGGTATTGCCTACGCTGTTCGTTACCGAAGCCGAAATGGTCAGCTCGCCGTTGCCCAGCGCCTGTAAAGCGGCTGCCGGAACATTAATACTCCAGCTTAAATTCGCCTGCACCGTGGCAGTGTAAGTCGCCCCGCCGAGCGTGACGGTTACCGTGTCGCCCGCTGCCGCGCCCGTCACTTGCCCGCTGATGCTCTGGCCCGCGCCCGCTTCGGCAGCGTTAATAATATCGTCGCTCGCGACAACGTTAATGGTGACGCCCGGCAGCGCGGTATTAACCTGCACGTTATGGCTGGCGGAACCGCTGTTGCCATCGGCGTCAGTGGCGGCGGCAGTCACCGTATAAGTGGCTTCACCGAGGGCGCTCACCCGTGACGCCGGAACGGTCACGCTCCAGTTCCCGGAAGCATCGGCAGTGGTGGTGTAATTTTGCCCGTTGAGCGTAACGGTTATCTGCGTACCCGCAGGCTGGTTGCTGCTGCCGGAAATCGCCAGATCCGCGCCTTTCTCCGTGGCATTAATGATGTCGTCGACGGCAATGGTGTTAATGCCGAGTATCGGCGCGCCGAGCGCCACGGTGACAGTGTGCGAGGCCGTGCCGCTGTTGCCTGCGGAGTCGGTGACCGTGGCGGTAATGGTCACATCGCCCTGCGCCAGCGCGGAAATGACGCTGGCAGGCACGCCGATGCTCCAGTTGCCGTTGGCGTCCAGCACGGTGGTGTAAGTGGTCGTGCCAATCGTCACGGAAACCGTGTTACCCGTCGTCGCGCCCGTTGCCGAGCCGCTGATAATCTGCGCCTGTCCGTGTTCTGTGGCGTTAATGATGTCATCGCCCGCCACCGTGTTAATGGTGACAACCGGAGCGGCAAGGTCCACCGTCAGGTTATGCGTCGCCGAGGCCGGATTTCCGGCTTTGTCGCTGACCGCTGCGCTCACCGTATAGGGGCTGGCAGTGAGGTTAGCTAAATCGCCGGTCGGGACGCTGACGCTCCAGCTTCCGTCTGCCTGCACGTTACCGCTGTAATTGACGCCGTTAAGCGTCACGGTCACCGTCTGCCCGGCTTCTGCCGTGCTGGTGCCGCTGATGGTCAGCGCCGATCCCGCTTCGGCGGCGTTAAGAATATCGTCCGTGGCGATGGTGTTGATGGTGACGGAGGGTGCAGTGGCATCAACGCTGTATGCATGCGTTGCCTGGGCGCTGTTGCCAGCGACATTGCTGACGCTGGCCTGGACGTTTGCTGCGCCGTCTGGCAAGGTTGCGAGATCGGCGGCTGGGATCGTCAGCCCCCAGCTATTATCCGCGGCAACCGTGGTGGTGTAGCTTTTGCCACCGAAGATAACGGTGATGGTCTGCCCCGCTTCCACGCCGGAGGTGGTGCCGGAGAGCTGCAAATCGCTGCCTTTTTCGGCGGCGTTAATCACATCGTCAGTGGAAAGGGTGTTAATGGTAATCGCCACGGCCGCGAGATCGACCGTGACCGGATGGCTAATGCTGGTTGTGGTTCCGGCGGTATTGGTGCCAGAAACGGCAATATTGACCGTCCCCGCAGGCCAGTTTGTGACATCTGCCGCCGGAACACCGACGCTCCAGGTGCCATCGACGAGTACCGTTGCGCCATAGGTGACGCCGTTGATCACTACCGTCAACGCCGCCCCCATCGCCAGTCCGGTACTGCTACCGGTGACTACCAACGCCTGACCGTGCTCGATAATATTGACCACATCATCGCCTGCTACGGTATCGACGCGCAGACCTGGCAGGTTGGCATCTATCACGATATCGTGCGTTGCGGTGCCGGTATTACCCCCGTTATTAGTCACCGAGGCGCTGATGGTCAGCTCACCGTTGCCCAGCGCCTGCAAAACGTTCGCAGGTACGCTGACGCTCCAGCTTAAATCTGACTGCACGGTGGCGTTATATTGATTGCCACCAATGGTGACAATCACCGTATTCCCCGCAACCGCCGTTCCCGTGACCTGACCGCTGATGGTCTGCGCCACAACGATTTCAGCGGCGTTGATAATGTCATCGCCCGCCACGGTATTAATGATTACCCCTGGCAGGAGCGATTCGACATTCACCGTATGGGTGGTGCTGCCGCTGTTGCCCGCGCTGTCGGTGGCGCTGGCGCTAATCTGGTACACCGCCTCGCCCAGTGCGCCGACCGCCGAAGCAGGCACGGTAACGCTCCAGTTACCGGAACCGTCGGTGGTGGCACTGTACGCCAGGCCGTTCAACATCACGGTGACCGTGGTGCCAGTCGCCAGACCGCTGGAGCCGCCGCTGATGGTCAGATCCTGGGTTTTCTCCGCATTATTAATGATGTCATCGCCGGAGACGGTACTGATGGTCAGCATCGGGCCGCTAAGATCAACGGTCACATTATGGGTAGTGCTGTCGCTGTTGCCCGCGCGATCGCTCAGGCTGGCGGTAATGGTCTGGCTTCCCGTTGCCAGCGCCGTGACATCCACCGCCGGAATGCCGACGCTCCAGTTACCGGAAGCGTCCAGCGTGGTGGTGTAGTTTTTACCGTTCAGGTTAACCGTGACCACATCGCCCGCCGCCGCGCCCGTGCTGGTTCCGCTGATGACAAGCGCCTGACCATGTTCGATGGCGTTGATAATGTCATCGCCTGCGACGGTATTAATGGTGAGATCCGGCGCAGTGACGTCCACCGCCAGCGCGTGGTCGGCGCTTGCCGGGTTACCCGCTTTGTCGCTCACCGTCGCAGTCACGGTATAGCTGCTGGCGGTTAATCCGCTTAAATCTGTTGCCGGAACATTCACGCTCCAGGTGCCATCCGCCTGAACGGTGGTCTGGTACGTGTTGTTATTCAGCGTGACGGTCAGCGTCTGCCCGGCCTGCGCCGTGGTGGTGCCGCTGATGGTGATCCCCGCGCCCGCTTCGCTCACGTTGAGAATATCGTCACTGGCGATGGTGTTGATGGTAATAAGCGGCGCGGTGGCATCGACGCTATACGCGCGATCGGCCTGGGCGCTGTTGCCGTTAATATTGCTGACGCTCGCCTGCACGTTGCCCGCGCCGTCCGGTAGCGCAGCGAGATCGGCAGGCGGCACATTCACCGTCCAGCTGCCGTTGGCTTCCACAGTGGTGGTGTAATTTTTACCGCCAAAGGTGACGGTCACCGTCTGCCCAGCTTCCACACCGCTGGTGCTGCCGCTTACGACCAGCGTTTCGCCTTTCTCCACGGCGTTGATCACATCATCGCCGGAAAGGGTGTTAATGGTGATGGCGACCGCCGCCAGATCGACGGTAACCGGATGGGTAATGGTAGAGGTTGTTCCGGCGCTGTTGGTGCCGCTTACCGTAATATCCACCGTACCCGCAGGCCAGTTGCTGACGTCTGCCGCCGGAATACCGAGGCTCCACGTGCCGTCGGCTAATACCGTCGCGCCATAAGTAACGTTGTTAATCTCGACCGTTAACGCCGTTCCCGCCGTTAATCCGCTGCTGCTGCCGGTGATCACCAGCGCCTGATTGTGCTCAATGCTGTTAATAACATCATCGCCCGCCACGGTATCGACCCGCAGGCCAGGCAGATTGGCATCGATAGTGATGTCTCGCGAACCGTTGCCGGTGTTGCCGACGACGTTGGTCACCGAGGCGTTTACGGTGAGAGAGCCGTTGCCGATGGCCTGAATATCTGCCGCCGGAACGCTGACACTCCAGCTTAAATTAGCCTGCACCGTGGCGGTGTAGGTGTTGCCGCCCAGCGTAACGGTGACCGTATCGCCCGCCGCCGCGCCCGTGACCTGGCCGCTGATGGTTTGCGCGTTTCCGGATTCAGCAGCGTTAATAATATCGTCGGTCGCCACCGCGTTAATGGTGACGGCAGGCAGCGCGCTGTTGACCAGCACGTTATGGCTGGCGGAATTGCTGTTGCCTGCACTATCGGTGACGTTCGCGGTTACCGTGTAGTTGGCTTCCCCCAGCGCGCTAACCGCCGAGGCTGGCACCGTGGCGCTCCAGTTGCCGGAGGAATCGGTCGTCGCGGTGTAATTTTGCCCGTTCAGCGTCACCGTTATTGTGGTGCCTGCGGGTTGATTACTGGTGCCGGTGATTTGCAGATCCGCGCTTTTTTCCGTGGCGTTAATCACGTCATCGCTGGCGATAGTGTTGATACCAATGGTTGGCGCGGTCAGATTCACGGTGACCGTGCGGCTGGCATCATCGCTGTTGCCTGCCGCGTCGGTAATGGTAGCTGTGATGGTTTGCGGGCCGCTGCCCAGCGCAGTGACATCTGACAGCGGAACGCCGACGCTCCAGTTGCCGGAAGCGTCCAGCGTGGTGGTATAGGTTTTACTGTTTAACGTAACGGTGATGACATCGCCCGCTTCGCCGCCAGCGCTGGAACCGGAGATCACCAGCGCCTGTCCGTGTTCGGCGGCGTTAATAATGTCATCTCCGGAGACGGTGTTGATGGTTAATACGGGAACGGTGAGATCCACCGCCAGCCCGTGAGTGGCGGTTGCCGGGTTACCCGCTTTATCGCTTACCGAGGCGCTGACCGTGTACTGGCTGGCGGTCAGATTGCTGAGATCCGCCGTCGGCACGCTGACGCTCCAGCTCCCGTCCGCCAGGACGGTGCCGGTGTAAGTCACGCCATTAAGCGTGACAGTTACCGTCTGCCCCGCTTCGGCGGTGCTACTGCCGCTGATGGTTAGCGGATTGCCCGCCTCGGCGGCGTTCAGAATATCGTCAGTGGCGATGGTGTTAATGGCAAGCGTCGGTGCCGTGGCATCGACGCTGTAGGCGTGGGTCGCCGAAGCCGTGTTGCCGTTAATATTGCTGACGCTGGCCTGTACCGTGGCGTCGCCGTCGCGTAACGCGCTGAGATCGGCGGCGGGTACGGTGGTTGTCCAGCTACCATCGCCCGCTACGGTGGCGGTGTAGGTTTTACCGCCAAAGGTGACGGTGACGGTTTGCCCCGCTTCCACGCCGGAAGTGCTGCCGGAAAGGGTTAAATCTGCCCCTTTTTCGGCGGCGTTAATCACATCGTCGCCGGAAACGGTGTTAATGGAGATCGCCACCGCCGCCAGATCGACGGTGACCGGATGGGTGATAGTGACCGGGTTTCCTGCGCTAGTGGCACCTGAAACCGTGATATTCACCGTACCCGCAGGCCAGTTGCCCACATCTGCCGCCGGAACGCCAACGCTCCATGTACCATCGGCTAATACCGTCGCGCCGTAGGTGACGTTATTGATCACCACCGTCAGCGCCGCGCCCGCCGCCAGCCCGCTGCTGCTACCGGTTATCACCAGTGCCTGACCGTGCTCGATGCTGTTGACCACATCATCGCCCGCCACGGTATCGACGCGCAGACCTGGCAGGTTGGCGTCTATCACAATATCGCGCGAACCGCTGCCGGTATTACCAACGCCGTTGGTCACCGAAGCGTTAACCGTCAGATCGCCATTACCGATGGCCTGAATATCCGCCGCCGGAACGTCCACGCTCCAGCTTAAATTGCCCTGCACGGTAGCGGTGTAGGTTTTCCCGCCAAGCGTTACGGTAACCGTATCGCCCGCCGCCGCACCCGTCACCTGCCCGCTGATGGTCTGCGCCACGCCCGATTCGGCGGCGTTAATAATATCGTCGCTCGCCACCGGATTAATGGTGACGCCAGGCAGCGCGGTATTGACCTGCACGTTATGGCTGGCGGAATTGCTGTTGCCCGCGCTATCGGTGACGTTCGCCGTCACCGTGTAACTGGCTTCGCCCAGCGCACCGACAGCGGAGGCTGGCACCGTGGTGCTCCAGTTGCCAGAAGCATCGGTCGTCGCGGTGTAATTTTGCCCGTTCAGCGTCACCGTAATTGTAGTGCCTGCGGGCTGATTACTGGTGCCGGAAATTTGCAGATCCGCGCCTTTTTCGGTGGCGTTAATCACGTCATCGGTGGCGATGGTGTTAATGCCAATGGTCGGTGCGGTAAGGTTAACGGTGACCGTGTGCGTCTCACTATCGCTGTTACCGGCGGCATCGGTAACGGTCGCAGTCACGGTTTGCGGGCCGCTGCCAAGTGCGGTGACATCTGCCGCCGGAACGCCGACGCTCCAGTTGCCGGAGGCATCCAGCGTCGTGGTGTAGGTTTTACTGTTTAGCGTAACGGTGACGACATCCCCCGCCTCCCCGCCGGTGCTGGAGCCGGAAATCACCAGCGCCTGCCCGTGTTCGGCAGCGTTAATAATGTCATCGCCCGCAATGGTGTTGATGGTAAGTACCGGAACGGTGAGATCCACCGCCAGATTATGCGTGGTGCTCGCCGGGTTGCCCGCTTTGTCATTGACCATGGCGGTCAGGGTGTGGCTGCCATCGGTCAATGCCTCAAGATCTGCCGCCGGAATATTAATGCTCCAGCTGCCGTCGGCCTGTACCGTTGCCTGATAGGTCTGCACGGTCGGGCTATTGAGCGTTACCGTAACAATCTGCCCCGCTTCAGCGGTGGTGCTGCCGCTCACCGTCACACCCGCATCGGCTTCGCTGGCGTTGACGATATTGTCGCTGGCAACGGTATTGATAATGATGGTCGGGGCACTGCTATCGACGCTGTAGTTATGCACCGCCGAGGCGCTATTGCCATTAATATTGCTGACGCTGGCCTGCGCGGAGGCGCTGCCATCGGTTAATAACGCTAAATCGGCAGCGGGAACGGTGGCACTCCAGCTACCATCGCTCGCCACGCTGGCAGTGTAATTTTTCCCGCCAAAGGTGACGGTGACCGTTTGCCCGGCTTCTACATTTGTGGTGGTGCCGGAAAGGGTTAAATCAGCGCCTTTTTCTGCGCCGTTAATCACATCGTCCGTGGCGATAGTGTTGATGGTAATAGCCGCCGGAGTGAGATCCACCGTTACCGGATGCGTAATGCTTATCGGATTTCCGGCGCTACTTTCCCCGGACACGGCAATATTAATCGTCCCCGCAGGCCAGGCGCTAACCTGCGCCGCCGTGACGCCCACGCTCCAGCTACCATCGGCCTGCACCGCAGTGGTGTATTCCACATTATTAATTGTGACGGTAAGCGGCGTGCCTTCAGCCAGCCCCGAGCTGCTGCCGCTGACCACCAGCGCCTGCCCGTGCTCGATGATATTGACCACATCATCGCCTGCCACCGTATCGATCCGCAGACCGGGCAGATTGGCGTCGATGGTGATATCCCGCGTGCCGCTGCCGGTGTTGCCGTTTTGATTGGTGACCGAGGCGCTCACCGTTAAATCGCCATTACCCAGCGCCTGAATATCTGCCGCCGGAACGCTCACGCTCCAGGTGAGATTGCTGCCCACCGTCGCCGTATAAGTATTACCGCCCAACGTAATAGTTACCGTGTCGCCATCTTCCGCTCCAGTAACCTGCCCGCTGATGGTTTGCGCGACGCCCGCTTCGGCGGCGTTAATAATATCGTCGGTTGCCACCGGGTTAATGGTCACGCCGGGCAGCGCGCTGTCAACCAGCACGTTATGGCTGGCGGTGTTGCTGTTGCCGATACTGCTGGTTACCGCCGCCGTTACCGTGTAGTTGGCCTGGCCCAGTGCGGTTACCGCCGATGCCGGAACGGTGACGCTCCAGTTGCCGGAGGCGTCGGTCGTGGTGGTGTAATTTTGCCCGTTCAGCGTCACGGTGATGGCGGTATTAACAGGCTGATCGCTGGTGCCGGTAATCTGGACATCGGTTCCTTTTTCGCTGGCGTTAATCACATCATCGCCCGCAATGCTGTTAATGCCGATAAGGGGCGCTGCGGTATTGACCGTGACGGTCAATGACTGGCTGCCGCTGTTTCCTGCGCGGTCGGTTACCGAGACGCTGACAGGATAACTGCCGTCCACCAGTCCGCTGACAACGGAAGCCGGAACACCCAGACTCCAGTTGCCGGAACCATCCACCACCGTGGTGTAATCGGAATTATTTAACGTAACGGTGACAATATCGCCCGCCTGCGCGCCAGTAACCGTGCCACTGATGATTTGCGCCTGGGTGTGTTCCGGCGTGTTGATGACGTTATCGGTCGCCACCGGATTAATGGTCACCACCGGAGGCGTGGCATCGACCAGCGCCACCCGTGAAACGCTGGTCGGGTTACCGGCGACATCGTTCACGCTGGCGGTGACCGTGGCGTTGCCGTCAGCCAGTGCGTCAACATTGGCGGCGGGAACGGTCACGCTCCAGGTGCCGTCGGACTGCACGATGCCCTGATAGGTTTGCCCATTCAACGTAACGGTCACCGTCTGCCCCGGCTGAGCGTCGGTGGTGCCGGTGATGGGCAAATCCTGCCCGCTTTCGGCGGCGTTAATGATGTTATCAGCGGTCAGTGGATCGATGCTCAACGCCGGGGCCTGGCTGTCGACGGTAATGGTGCGGGAGGTGTTGCCGGTATTGCCGCTGAGATCCGTCACAGAAGCGGTAATCGCCACCGCGCCGTCAGGCAGATTTCCCATCGCGGCGGCAGGTACCGTCAGACTCCAGGAGCCATCAGCCTGCACGGTAGTGGTAAAACTCTGTCCAGCCAGGGTTACTGTGACGGTTTGTCCTGTCTCGGCCTGTTGAGTGCTACCGGTAAGGGTCAGTGGCGCACCTTTTTCTGCGCCACTGATAATGTCATCGCCGGAGACGGTGTTAATGGTGATCAACGGAGAAACACCGACCAGCGTGATTGCTCGAGACGCCGCGCCAGTATTTCCTGCAGCATCTGTCACGGTGACGAAAATCGTATTGGCTCCGCGATCCAGCGTGCGGGTTACCGCCGGGTCCAGCGCCACATTCCAGCTGCCATCTGCCAGCACGATGCCCGTCAGGACATGAGTGCCCAATTTCACCGTTACCGTATCGCCAGGAGAAGCACCGCTGACTTGTCCGGAGATGATCTGCGCGACGGCCTGCTCGGCATTATTAAGAATATCGTCGCCCGCCACGGTGTTAACGCTGACCACGGGTGCTGAGGTGTCTACCGTGAAATTCGCGCTGTGGCTGGTGGTGTTTCCTGCCCGATCGCTGACACTGGCATTGACAGCATAATTACCCTCCGCCAGTGCCTGGACTTCCGTGGCAGGCAGCGTCACTTGCCAGGTTCCGTCGCTACCGACGGTTGCTGTATGGCTTTTCCCGTTGACGGTCAGTGTTACGGTTTGCCCCGCTTCTGCATTCGACGTGCCGCTCAGTACCAGCGCGACGTTATGTTCCGCAGCACTGATGATGTTGTCCTGAGCGATGGTGTTGATGGCAAGCGTTGGCGGTTGGGTATCGACCGTTAGCAGCTGCGCGCCGGTGACCGTATTGCCTGTGGCGTCTTTCCCACTGACCAGCACCGCCTGATTCCCTTCGCCTAACGCCTGTGCATCGGCGGTCGGCACCTGCACGCTCCAGGCACCGTTAGCGCCTACGCTGGTGGTGTAGGTTTTGCCGTTTAGCGTAACGGTGAGTTCTGTTCCCTGCGCCAGATGGCTACTGGTGCCAGAAAGCGTAAACCCGGCGGCCTGTTCGCTGGCGTTAATAATGTTATCGCCTGCGGTGGTGGCAACCTGCACGCTGGCCTGACTATTGTCGATGGTTAACGTTATCGAACCGGCGTCAGTGATGGTACTGCCGACAATTTGCACCACTGACCAGGTATGTTCACCTGCACTTTGCGTGGGTAACGAGACACTCCAGTGACCGTTGTTGTCTACCTGAGTACTGGCAATAGTATTGCCGTTACTGTCTTTAATCTGAATAGTCGCCCCCGCCTGCCCGCTGCCGCTAAAGGTTGGCGTGGTATCATCGGTGATGTCATTGGTGGCGAGAATGCCGCGCTGATCGCCCTGATTATCGGTAACTAAAAATGATGGAGTGGCGTTGCCAGGCTCAGCGGGTGGCGTAGGGTTACTAATCACTTCCGTTTTCGAGTCGCCATCGCCACCGCTTGCCAGCAGTGCACCAAGCGCGCCACCGCCTACCGCCGCCCCCGCCAGCCATCCCCACGGGAAGGTGCTGGTCTGAGCAACGGTATCAAGAAATGGCGCAATGCTTTCAATCGCGGTGGTCTGGGCAGTCAGTTCTACGGGGGCTAATCCACCCGCAGCAGTATCGGCAAAGGTGACGTGGGTGAGCTGTTGTCCATCGGCAAACACCAGTTCCGATTGTTCAGCGGTATTCGCCGCTTGCAGGAAATAACCGTTGCAGCGGATCACCGTGCCGTCCTGCATATAGATCAGCAGGTCATTTCCTTCACGGACGTAACGCGCAACGGCAGAGGCCTGAGCATGAACCTGCACCACGGAAGGCTCATAAATAACAACCGTGACGTCGCCAGGATTAATCAGCGTTTGTTTGACGGATGTTTTACGCGAAATAACATCAATAATCAGGCTCATAATGGCATTCCTGATAAATGGCGCATATCCTTAGCGAGTCCATTTATCTAAATAAGACAAAGGTAATCACTTAACAACGAGGCATACCTGATATTAATAATGGCAGGATTATTTCAAGTCGGGTAAGTCGTTGTATAAGCCCTGTTTAATTCCCGCTAATGGAATAAGGTTATTCACCGCAGCGGCATAATTTACGGCGGCGACCCAGCCATCATAATTGGCATTTATTTCAGCCGATTGCGCCTGAAAGACATCTTGCTCGACGGTTAATAGATCATTCAGACTGCGTTTGCCCAATTTATATTCATTTTGGTACACATCTCGCGTTTTGTGCGCACTTTCGGATTGTGCTAAACCGGCTTCTTCGCGACCCCGTGCGCCGGTCCAGTTGGCATATGCCACAGACGCTCGTTGCAGCACATCCAGTTTTGCCTGTTCGACCTGCGAGGCAGAGATTTTTTGTTGCCCTTCGGCCTGTTGCACCTGGGCAGAAACCGCGCCGCCCTGATACAGCGGCGCGTTAACGTTCAGTTGTAGCTGATCATCCCAATACGAGCGGTCGCTGGTCTGGTAGCGCGTTTTCCCCCCCTGAATACTGAGCGTTGGCCAGTATTGCGCTTTCGTTTTTTCCACGCCGTACTGTGCTGACTGGCGTAAGTTTTCTGCCGCCAGCACCAGCGGGATGGACTGGTAATCAATATTTTTCAGCGATACCGGCTGCTCGGCTAATTCAGCAGGTGGCGCGGCTATCGCCTCCGGCTGTACGCCAGTGAGCACCGCCAGTTGCGCTTTGGCGCTTGCCATCTGCGCCTGATATTGCTCCAGCGTTGAGCGCATTCCGGCAATGCGCGTCTGTGCCTGTAATTCATCCGACGACGAGTTCAGGCCAGCGTTAGCACGCAATGCCGCCATGTTGTAAACGTTTTCCAGCGAGTGAATATTGCGTTGAGCCGCATCGCACAAAGCCTGATAACGACTGACTTCCATATAGGCAGTCGCCGTTTTCTCTGCAACATCGGTTAATGTTGCCATCAATTTAAAGCGGTAGCTGTCACGGGCGGCAGTTTGCAGTTTGATATCGTTGTTAGTTTTACCAAAGTCATACACCAGCTGTGTCAGGGTTATGCCATACGAAACGTTGTTATCAAGCCTGCCACTGGAGTCCGTTTGTCGGGACGGTCCCGCATTGCCGGTTAATCCAACGTGCGGGTACCAGGCACTTTTGGCTTCATCAATTTGCGCTTCGCCAATACCTATCTGCGCCGCCTGTTGAGTGACGTCGGGATTTCGCGCAAAGGCGCGTAATATACTTTCCTGTAAAGATAATTGGGCAACTGGCGTTACCGCTGGGGCATTCGCCCATTGTGGCAGCGGTGCAGCAATTGCAGCTTCTCCCATCACCATAAAACTTATAAAAAAAATAAGTCCATTATTTTTACGGTTTTTAAACTGGAATCGCGCCATAGATAAGTCACTTCCTTCCAGGTCATTATTTTAACTGGTTTTTATAACCAGTCTCATTTTATTAAGAAGGGTAATAACTTGTGCATCTCTTTTGTCGATCATTGATATTGGCAAAGAAATGCAGCTAAAAAGCTTATACGTTATTTATTTAGAATACACTACGACTTTTAGATTACCATCATACACATTAAGAATAATCCACGGTAATAAGTGATTAGCATCACAGATTTATCGCGTATATATCATTTTTATGTGACTTATTTATTAAAGGAATAAGAAAGGAAATTTGAATTAAAGACAAAGGCGCAGTACAGGCTGTACTGCGCGCAGAGAGGTGTTATACGGTTTTATTGCGCTTCATGACCATTGCCACAATAAGGCTGAGTAAGATTGCACCAATAATCCATATCAACGCACGGCTGCCCTGGGACCACAGGCTGTAGATAAAGCCAACGATCACCAACAACATCACCAACGTACCTACGATAAGAATCGGCAACGAGGCGTGAATATCATGACGCAGGCGGATCGCCACCACAAACACCGCCAGATAGCAGATCAAAAAGGTGGCGCTGGCAACGCTGGCGAGTGAGCCTAAATTCAGCGCCGCCGTCATCAGCATAATCAGCACCACGACAATGATGTTGCCCCAGGTACTCTGCCGCCACAGGGATTTATTCATTAGCTTCGGCAGTTCGCGTTCGCTGCCCATGTTGTCCATGATGTTAAACACGGCGAACAGGTTCGCGTTGATGGCTGAAGCCGTCGCCAGTAAAGCGCCGATGACGACGATCACATAACCCACATGCCCGAGCAGCGGAGAAGCTGCCTGCGCTACGGCGGTATCGGCATATTTTTCTAACTCTAATGCCGATACATCGCTAAGCAAAACCAGCGCCAGCGAGATATAAAGCAACGTGGTAACGCCAATCGCCACCAGAAACGCCCGTGGCATAATGACCTGCGGATCTTTCACTTTATCCGCCGCGTTCGCCATCATGCCAAAGCCCGCATAGGCAAGGAAGGTTATCCCGATACAGGAGAAGAACGCACCGGAGCTGGGGGGCGCAGAGACAGAAATATGCGCCGGTTGCAGCGACCAGACACCTGCAATGATCAGCAATAACAGGATCATCATTTTAATGCCGACGAGGATCACTTCCAGCCGCCCTACCGCATGGTTGCTTAAGGAGTTGAAAAGCGTCATCACCGCAATGATCCCCAACGCGTAGAGCAATATAAGGTGCTCCTCCTGACTGCCTTCATGCAAAAACTGCACGGCATAAGCGCCAAAAGCACGGGCGACCATGGCGATGCTCACCGCCAGCGTCAACAGGTACAATAACGAGAGTGCCAGCGAAAAGACGCCGTTGCCTAATCCGCGACGAAAGAAGTCGATAATACCGCCATTGCTGGGATAGCTCGCCCCCAGGCGCGCATAGGCATAACCGGAAAACATCGCCACAATACCGCCAAAAGCAAAGGCGACCCAGGTCGAGGCTTCCATTAGCAACGCAGCCTGCCCCAGCAGCGCGAAGATCCCCGCCCCCACCATTGCCCCAATGCCGATGGAAACGACGTTCCATAGACCGAGGGGTTTGTTATCGTTATTACCTTCCGTGTTCATCATGATCAGCCCTTAAACACGTTATAGCCGAGTTGCTTAGCGACCGATGCCACCATTTTTTGACCGCGAACACTGTTACCTTCTTCGTCCAGCGGTGGTGAGAACGCGGCAATTCCCATCACGCCAGGGACGACCGCCAGAATACCGCCACCTACACCGCTTTTGCCCGGTAAACCAACGCGATACGCCCAGTCACCGGAGCGACCATACAGCCCTTCCATCATCATTTCAGCCAGAATGTACGGCACGTTGTCGGCCTGAAGAACGCGCTTATGAGTCAGCGGATTCACACCACCCGCCGCCAGCGTCGCGCCAAGCGTTGCCAGTTCAACAGTATTGATGAGCGTGGAGCACTGACGGGTGTACACGTCACAGGCTTCCATTGCATCACAATAGAGATATCCGGCGGAGTACAGCAGCCAGGCAATGGCCCGGTTATGGAAGTTGGTTGTTTGTTCCGACTGGTTTACTTCGTCAGAGAGCGCTACCTGCTCACCAGCCAGTTGTTGTTGGATATGTAAAATTCGCTGCCAGCGTTGTTCGGCATTTTCAGCGTTAATCAGGCTGGTGGTGGCAATAGCGCCAGCATTTACCAGTGGCGACAGCGGTTTGCCGCCATGCAACTCTAAGGCGATAACTGAGTTAAAGGGCAATCCGGTCGGGTCAGCGCCAACTTTGTCCTGTACCGCCTGCGGGCCGACATCTTCTAACGCAAGGGCTAACGTACAGACTTTCGAGATGGATTCCAGCGCAAAGCGGTAATCACTCTCACCCGCGCGATAGATGTTGCCATCGCAGGTCACAATAGCCACTGCTGCCAGTTGACCAGGTACATTCGCCAGAAAGGGAATGTAGTCGGCATTTTGTCCGCCGTTAAGTGAGTGAAATTGGGTGTAAGCCTGATCCACTGCCTGCTGTAATTTGTTTGCATCTAACATCTTTTGTTAACTCCTTTTTATAGATGCGGGAGGTAATTCCTCACCCCGGTGCCGATTTTCAGGCATCCTGATTTAACTTAGCACCCGCAACTTAACTACAGGAAAACAAAGAGATAAATGTCTAATCCTGATGCAAATCGAGCCGATTTTTTAATCTTTACGGACTTTTACCCGCCTGGTTTATTAATTTCTTGACCTTCCCCTTGCTGGAAGGTTTAACCTTTATCACAGCCAGTCAAAACTGTCTTAAAAGGAGTGTTTTATGTCACAAACTATCGACCTGACCCTGGACGGCCTGTCCTGCGGTCACTGCGTTAAACGCGTGAAAGAAAGTCTCGAACAGCGCCCGGATGTTGAGCAGGCGGATGTGTCTGTCACTGAAGCGCACGTTACCGGGACTGCCAGTGCAGAACAGCTGATCGAAACCATCAAACAAGCGGGTTATGACGCATCTGTAAGCCACCCAAAGGCTAAACCGCTGGCGGAGTCATCAATCCCGTCGGAAGCACTGACAGCGGTTTCTGAGGCGCTTCCGGCAGCGACCGCCGATGACGATGACAGCCAGCAGTTGCTGCTGAGCGGCATGAGCTGCGCCAGCTGTGTCACCCGCGTACAAAATGCGTTGCAAAGCGTACCGGGCGTCACTCAGGCACGGGTAAACCTGGCGGAGCGTACTGCGCTGGTGATGGGCAGTGCCTCCCCACAAGATTTAGTGCAGGCGGTGGAAAAAGCGGGCTACGGCGCGGAAGCGATTGAAGATGACGCTAAACGCCGCGAGCGCCAGCAAGAAACCGCCGTCGCTACGATGAAGCGCTTCCGCTGGCAGGCGATTGTCGCACTGGCGGTGGGTATCCCGGTGATGGTCTGGGGGATGATCGGCGATAACATGATGGTCACCGCCGACAACCGCAGCCTGTGGTTGGTTATCGGCCTGATAACCCTGGCGGTAATGGTTTTCGCCGGCGGGCATTTTTACCGCAGTGCATGGAAAAGCCTGCTGAACGGCGCGGCGACAATGGATACGCTGGTGGCGCTGGGTACGGGCGTGGCGTGGCTCTATTCGATGAGCGTCAACCTGTGGCCGCAGTGGTTCCCGATGGAAGCGCGACATCTTTATTACGAAGCCAGCGCGATGATTATCGGTCTGATCAATCTCGGCCATATGCTGGAAGCGCGCGCGCGTCAGCGTTCTTCTAAGGCGCTGGAGAAATTACTCGATTTAACCCCACCGACGGCGCGCCTGGTCACTGACGAAGGTGAAAAAAACGTGCCGCTGGCAGATGTTCAGCCAGGTATGTTACTGCGCCTGACGACCGGCGACCGTGTGCCGGTAGATGGTGAGATTACTCAAGGCGAAGCGTGGCTGGATGAAGCGATGCTGACGGGCGAACCTATCCCGCAGCAAAAAGGCGAAGGCGATAGCGTCCATGCCGGGACAGTGGTACAGGACGGCAGTGTGCTGTTTCGTGCCAGTGCGGTCGGCAGCCATACTACGCTGTCACGGATCATTCGCATGGTGCGACAGGCCCAGAGCAGCAAGCCAGAAATCGGTCAACTGGCGGATAAAATCTCCGCCGTGTTTGTGCCGGTAGTGGTAGTCATTGCGCTGATCAGTGCGGCAATCTGGTATTTCTTTGGTCCGGCACCGCAGATTGTCTATACCCTGGTGATTGCCACCACGGTGCTGATTATCGCCTGTCCGTGTGCGCTGGGACTGGCGACGCCGATGTCGATTATTTCGGGCGTCGGGCGGGCGGCTGAGTTTGGTGTGCTGGTGCGGGACGCCGACGCGCTGCAACGCGCCAGTACGCTCGACACCGTGGTGTTCGATAAAACCGGGACGCTGACCGAAGGGAAGCCGCAGGTTGTCGCAGTAAAAACATTTGCTGATGTTGATGAAGCGCAAGCATTGCGTCTGGCGGCGGCGCTGGAGCAAGGTTCCAGCCACCCGCTGGCACGGGCGATCCTCGATAAAGCAGGTGATATGCAGCTACCGCAGGTCAACGGTTTCCGCACATTGCGCGGGCTGGGTGTGAGCGGTGAAGCTGAAGGTCATGCGGTATTGCTGGGCAATCAGGCGCTGTTAAATGACCAGCAAGTTGATACTAAAGCGATTGAGGCAGATATTTCAGCTCAGGCATCGCAAGGGGCAACGCCTGTGCTGCTGGCGGTTGACGGGAAAGCGGTGGCCTTGCTGGCAGTACGCGATCCGTTGCGTAGTGATAGCGTGGCGGCGCTGCAACGTCTGCATAAAGCGGGATATCGTCTGGTGATGTTGACCGGGGATAACCCAACCACCGCCAATGCGATCGCCAAAGAAGCAGGGATTGATGAGGTGATCGCCGGGGTGCTGCCGGACGGTAAAGCCGAAGCGATCAAACGTCTGCAAAGTGAAGGACGTCAGGTGGCAATGGTGGGCGACGGCATTAACGACGCGCCAGCGCTGGCCCAGGCGGATGTCGGTATTGCGATGGGTGGCGGCAGTGATGTTGCCATTGAAACCGCGGCGATTACCCTGATGCGCCATAGCCTGATGGGTGTTGCAGATGCGCTCGCGATTTCCCGCGCAACGCTGCGCAATATGAAGCAGAACCTGCTCGGCGCGTTTATCTACAACAGCATTGGTATTCCGGTCGCCGCCGGTATTTTGTGGCCGTTCACTGGAACACTGCTTAACCCGGTGGTCGCCGGAGCGGCAATGGCGCTCTCATCGATTACCGTAGTGAGTAACGCCAACCGGTTACTGCGGTTTAAACCGAAAGAGTGATTGGTATTTACTTAATGCGTTTGTGAGATCCAGTTCTTGTTGCGCTCCTTTTATGAGTCATGCCATATAAAGTGACTGGCGCAGGGAGCGCGCAGGGGGCGGCCAATCGCCGCCGCCCCCTGCACCCCCGGGCTCTGGCGAACAAAATCGCCGCTGCGCGGTACCCTCAGCTTATCCCTTGCGGCTACCGGGTCGGGCGCGAGGTAACATCCCTGTAAAACGCGCCCTCAGCCCACATCCATGTGGGCTGCCCCGGCCTTCAGGGAACGCCTCGGCGATTTTGACGCCACCAACACCGGTGCAGTCTTTCGTTTCAAAGCAAAAACAATTTTTCGATCATATTTAAGCTACCACTGAACAAGCCTCATAACTCCATTTGCGCCATCCCTCCCCGCGCGCTAGCATGATATTTCACAAAGGGAGGTCGTATGGATCTGTTGTACCGGGTAAAAACGCTTTGGGCCGCGCTGCGCGGTAATCATTACACCTGGCCTGCTATCGATATCTCTCTTCCCGGCAATCGCCATTTTCATCTGATTGGCAGTATTCATATGGGCAGCCACGATATGGCTCCCCTGCCCACCCGTTTGCTCAAAAAGCTCAAAAACGCCGATGCGCTGATCGTCGAGGCGGATGTTTCCACCAGCGATACGCCTTTTGCTAATTTGCCTGCCTGCGAGGCGCTGGAAGAGCGCATTAGCGAGGAGCAACTCCAAAACCTGCAGCACATTAGCCAGGAGATGGGCATTTCTACCTCACTCTTTTCTACCCAACCGCTGTGGCAAATCGCGATGGTTCTTCAGGCGACGCAGGCACAAAAACTGGGGCTGCGGGCAGAATACGGTATCGATTACCAGCTATTGCAGGCGGCGAAGCAACAACATAAACCCGTGATTGAACTGGAAGGGGCAGAAAACCAGATTGCCATGTTGCTCCAGCTCCCTGACAACGGACTGGCGCTGCTGGACGATACGCTGACCCACTGGCACACCAATGCACGGTTGCTGCAACAAATGATGAGCTGGTGGCTGAATGCGCCGCCGCAAAATAATGAAATAACGCTGCCTAATACGTTCAGTCAGTCGCTGTACGATGTGCTGATGCATCAGCGAAATCTCGCCTGGCGGGACAAATTATGCGCCATGCCGCCGGGGCGCTATGTGGTCGCAGTCGGTGCACTACACCTGTATGGAGAAGGGAATTTGCCGCAGATGTTGCGTTAAAAAAATGGCCAATATCGCTATTGGCCCGTCAAAGAGGAATTTCATATTTTTATTATTATGCCGTCACTTTAAGCGACGGTGTAACTCGATTGTCGCTCAATCTCACCATCCTGCCAATACTCTTAGGCAAGATGACTCTTTTTTTTGGACCGCCATCAGGCGTATGCTTGCTTCGTTTTTTTGTTTAAGGCAGGAAAATTACCATGACACCCGCAGTTAAATTACTCGAAAAAAACAAGATTTCGTTTCAAATCCATACCTACGAGCACGATCCGGCTGAAACCAATTTTGGCGATGAAGTCGTCAAAAAATTAGGTTTGAATCCGGATCAGGTCTACAAAACGCTGCTGGTCGCAGTGAACGGTGATATGAAACACCTTGCCGTGGCCGTTACGCCGGTCGCAGGTCAACTGGATCTTAAAAAAGTAGCAAAAGCGCTGGGTGCCAAGAAAGTTGAGATGGCCGATCCGATGGTTGCGCAGCGTTCGACGGGATATCTGGTTGGGGGGATTAGCCCACTGGGGCAGAAAAAACGTCTGCCAACGATTATCGACGCCCCCGCACAAGAATTTGCCACTATTTATGTTTCCGGCGGCAAGCGCGGGCTGGATATCGAACTGGCGGCAGGCGATCTGGCGAAGATCCTCGATGCCAAATTTGCTGATATCGCCCGCCGCGATTAAGCATTGTGCCGGATGCGAACATCCGGCACTTTCGGATTACTGCCAGCTCACCTCACCCTTCGGTTCATAAACACTCACATCCAGCGGCGAGCTTTTCTGGATATACGCTTTCAGCACTTCGGCATCAATAAAGCCGGTATTCACATAGCCCGGTTTGTTATCAAGGCGCGGATAGCCATCACCGCCGGTGGCATTGAAGTTTAATGTCGCCATGCGGTAAGTTTTCGCCGGATCGACCGGTTCGCCGTTGATTTTCAGGTCGTTGAGTTTGCCGTCTTTCGCCACAAAGCTAACGTTGGCAAATTGCGGGTAGGCACCTGAATCTGGCTTCATTTGTGCGACGGCGGTCAGGTAATCAATCACCTCTTTACCGGTCATGTCGGCATACACCACCACATTGCCGAATGGCTGCACTTTCAGCACGTTTTTATAGCTGATATCGCCTGCTTCGATAGAATCACGAATTCCGCCTCCACTCATCACCGCAAAGTCAGCACCAGTGCGATCCATTTGGGCTGCCAGAATCAACCGCCCCATATTGGTCTGTACAAAACGCACTTTGTCACGATCGCCTTCCAGACGACCATTGGTTTCGCCTATTTTCACTTCCAGCTGCGCTTTGCCTTTGTTCTGGAACGGCGATAACAGCGAGATCATTTGCTGGTTTTCAACGATTTCAGGGGTGTACAGCACGCGCTCGCTTTTCCCGTCTTCCCAGGTCACTTTCTTCTTCAGGTTCACCGGAATCAGCTGGTAGTTAACCATTTTCATTTCGCCATTACGAAACTCAAAATCAGCCCGTCCCACGTATTTGCCCCACTCATGCGCCTGCACAATCCAGATGCCGTTTTGTTGATCCGGTTTACATGGCGTACCCGGCACGTAATCGACCTGTTTTTTGTTTTCTGCCTCCATGCAGACCGGATCTTGCGAGTGACCACCGACGATCATCGCCAGCGATCCGGCAGGCAGCGAGCGTGCCATCTCCACATCGCCCGGTGCGTTAGAGCCGTGCTCACCATTGTCGTAATGCCCCATATGGGTCGCCGCGATAATAATGTCTGGCTTTTCTGTCTGTTGCAGCTCCTGAATCACCAGCTTCGCTTCATCGGCGGGCTTACGGAACTCAATATCGGTGAAGTTTTCTGGGTTGCCTAACTTCGCTGTGTCATCCGTCGTCAGACCAATAACGGCAATTTTCAGATCCTGACGCTTAAACAGCGCCCATGGTTTAAACAGGCGCTCGCCGGTACTTTTCTGGTAGATATTGGCAGAAAGTAACGGGAACTTTGCCCACTTTTCCTGCTGGCGTAATACGGTGAGCGGGTTATCAAATTCATGATTACCGATTGCCATCGCATCGTAACCCACCAGATTCATGCCGCGAAAATCAGGTTCGGCATCCTGTAAGTCAGACTCGGGCACGCCAGTGTTAATGTCGCCACCGGAAAGTAGCAGCACGCTACCGCCTTCAGCCGCAACCTCTTTGCGGATACCATCCACCAGCGTTTTTTGCGCCGCCAGACCATATTCGCCATATTCATTGCGCCAAAAATGCCCATGATGATCATTGGTGTGCAGAACTGTAATTTTGTAGGTTTTATCCTGCTCATACGCCAGAGCAGCTTCACTCGCCAGTGTAAATGTGGTTAACAGTGCTAACGCCACGCCCCGCTGCAATAATTTCATACTTCTCTCCCTGACCTGATTTCAACGTGTTGAAAAATAGTATGACGCGACATCATAGACAAGTCTGCGTCCGGTGAAGATAAATCTGCATCCAGATTAGAAATTCTGTATTCGGCGTTGAGACTTCCTTCAGGCGACGCATACAGGTATGTTAGTCGGGTAATAATCACAAATAAGATCATTCTTTACATAGCAACCCTGAAAAAGTGACTTTCCTATGGCAATGAGTGAACAAACCCAGCCTGTGGCGGGCGCGGCTGCGTCAACGACCAAGGCCCGAACATCGTTTGGTATTTTAGGTGCTATCAGCCTCTCACATCTGCTGAACGACATGATCCAATCGCTGATTCTGGCGATTTATCCGCTGCTTCAGTCAGAGTTTTCTCTGACATTTATGCAGATTGGCATGATAACCCTCACCTTCCAGCTCGCCTCCTCGCTACTGCAACCGGTGGTCGGTTACTGGACCGATAAATATCCGATGCCGTGGTCGTTGCCAATTGGCATGTGCTTTACCTTAAGTGGTCTGGTGCTGCTTGCGCTGGCGGGCAGTTTTGGCGCAGTTCTGCTGGCGGCGGCGCTGGTCGGTACCGGTTCATCGGTCTTTCATCCGGAATCTTCTCGCGTGGCCCGTATGGCTTCCGGCGGGCGGCATGGCCTGGCGCAATCTATCTTTCAGGTCGGCGGCAACTTTGGCAGCTCCCTGGGCCCCTTGCTGGCGGCGGTGATTATCGCGCCTTATGGCAAAGGCAACGTTGCCTGGTTTGTGCTTGCGGCACTGCTGGCGATCGTGGTGCTGGCGCAAATCAGCCGCTGGTACTCGGCACAGCACCGAATGAATAAAGGAAAACCCAAAGCGACGATTATCAATCCACTGCCGCGCAACAAAGTGGTACTGGCGGTCAGCATTCTGTTAATCCTCATTTTCTCGAAATATTTCTATATGGCGAGCATCAGCAGCTATTACACCTTTTATCTGATGCAAAAATTCGGATTATCTATCCAGAATGCTCAGCTTCATCTGTTTGCCTTCCTGTTTGCCGTTGCGGCAGGTACGGTGATCGGCGGGCCTGTAGGGGATAAAATTGGACGGAAATATGTGATTTGGGGCTCTATCCTCGGCGTTGCGCCGTTTACGCTGATTTTACCCTACGCCAGCCTGCACTGGACGGGGGTTTTAACGGTGATTATTGGATTTATCCTCGCTTCGGCATTCTCTGCCATTCTGGTCTACGCTCAGGAGCTACTTCCGGGACGTATCGGTATGGTTTCTGGACTCTTTTTCGGTTTTGCTTTTGGCATGGGAGGTCTGGGAGCGGCAGTTCTGGGGCTTATCGCCGATCACACCAGCATCGAGTTAGTCTATAAAATCTGTGCTTTCCTGCCACTATTGGGAATGTTGACCATATTCCTGCCTGATAACCGGCATAAAGAGTGATTTCATTGCAGCCAAAGGCAAACTTTGGCTGCATCGTTTTACAGTCGCCATAAGCCTTTACTCTGTTAAACCGCCTTCTGTTTTCCGATCCGTGCTTTTTTTGCAGCTAATTCCATTTTTCTGCAAAATTCAACAATTATTCATAAACATCTTCAATGAAATTGTCATAAACTATTACCTGTAATTTTGGTTTTCCCGGCCAAAAATGGACAATAACCACCAGGAAAAGGAGACGGAATGCATCACGCCACCCCGCTTATCACCACCATTGTTGGCGGCCTTGTGCTCGCCTTTATCCTCGGCATGCTGGCCAATAAACTACGTATTTCTCCTCTGGTGGGATATCTGTTAGCGGGTGTGCTGGCAGGACCATTCACTCCGGGCTTTGTTGCCGATACCAAGCTTGCGCCGGAACTGGCTGAACTGGGCGTCATTCTGTTGATGTTTGGCGTGGGTCTGCACTTTTCGCTGAAGGATTTGATGGCGGTAAAGGCCATCGCCATTCCCGGTGCGATCGCCCAGATAGCCGTGGCGACGCTGCTGGGTATGGCGCTCTCCGCCGTGCTGGGTTGGTCGTTAATGACCGGTATCGTGTTCGGCTTATGCCTTTCCACCGCCAGTACCGTGGTGTTACTGCGCGCACTTGAAGAACGGCAATTAATAGACAGTCAGCGTGGGCAAATCGCCATCGGTTGGTTGATTGTGGAAGACCTGGTAATGGTTCTGACGCTGGTGTTGCTGCCCGCAGTGGCAGGAATGATGGAACAAGGCGATGTGGGCTTTGCCACTCTTGCTGTCGATATGGGGATCACCATCGGCAAGGTGATCGCATTTATCGCCATTATGATGCTGGTAGGTCGCCGTCTGGTGCCGTGGATTATGGCACGTAGCGCAGCAACCGGTTCCCGTGAGCTGTTTACCCTGTCGGTGCTGGCGCTGGCGTTAGGGATTGCCTTTGGTGCGGTGGAGCTGTTTGATGTCTCCTTTGCACTCGGTGCGTTCTTTGCCGGGATGGTACTGAACGAGTCTGAACTGAGTCACCGTGCCGCCCACGATACGCTGCCATTGCGCGACGCGTTTGCGGTGCTGTTTTTTGTCTCCGTCGGGATGTTGTTTGATCCGTTAATTCTGATTCAGCAACCGCTGGCAGTGCTGGCGACGCTGGCAATTATTCTGTTTGGTAAATCGGTCGCGGCACTGTTCCTTGTGCGTCTGTTTGGTCACTCCCAGCGCACGGCGTTAACCATCGCCGCCAGCCTTGCGCAGATTGGTGAGTTCGCATTTATCCTGGCGGGACTGGGAATGGCATTGAATTTACTGCCGCAGGCCGGACAAAACCTGGTACTGGCAGGGGCGATTTTGTCGATTATGCTCAACCCGGTCCTGTTTGCGCTGCTGGAGAAATATCTGGCGAAGACCGAAACGCTGGAAGAGCAGACGCTGGAAGAGGCTATCGAAGAAGAGAAGCAGATCCCAGTGGATATTTGCAACCATGCGCTACTGGTAGGTTACGGTCGTGTAGGCAGCCTGCTGGGGGAGAAATTGCTCGCCTCTGATATTCCTTTAGTGGTGATTGAGACGTCACGTACTCGCGTCGATGAACTGCGCGAGCGCGGGGTCCGCGCAGTATTGGGCAATGCGGCGAACGAAGAGATTATGCAACTGGCACATCTGGAATGTGCAAAATGGCTGATCCTGACGATTCCCAACGGTTATGAAGCGGGCGAGATTGTGGCGTCTGCCCGCGCGAAAAATCCGGATATTGAGATTATCGCCCGCGCCCATTATGACGATGAAGTGGCGTATATCACCGAACGTGGCGCGAATCAGGTAGTGATGGGTGAGCGTGAAATTGCTCGTACTATGCTGGAACTGCTGGAAACACCACCGGCGGGTGAAGTGGTGACGGGGTAAACGGTGGTTGCCGGATAATAGGCGCGGATATATAGGCCTGATAAGACGCGCCATGAACTGAACCCCAAAACCTGGACAGTTTCAGTTAACCGGCTTTTTGATACTCAGTCCGGTATTCTACCGGACTGAGTCCCCCAAGACTGAGTTTTATTCTTTTTTGATTCCAGTAAGTTATGTATTCGTTAACGGCATTTTCCAGCTCTTCTACACTTCTGTAGTCCCGGCGATAGTACATTTCTTCTTTCAGGTGACCAAAGAAATTCTCCATTACCGCATTATCAAGGCAGTTGCCCTTGCGCGACATGCTCTGCACTAACCCTTTGTCTGCCAGGGCAGACTGATAACTTTTTATCCGGTAATGCCACCCTTGATCACTGTGGAGCAGCGGTTTTTCT